>NZ_CP150290.1:2780454-3090681 GCF_038051995.1 Paenibacillus sp. FSL H8-0537
CGAAATTACGGTAGGCGGATTTTCAATTCGCAAGCAGCCGCTGGAGGTCAAGCGCCTCATTGGCCTAGTGCCGCAGGAGCTGGCGATTTACGACATGCTTACCGCTTGGGAAAATGTATCCTTTTTCGCAAAGCTGTATGGACTCAGAGGCAAGCTGCTGAAGCAGCGGGTGGAGGAGTCGCTGCAATTTGTCGGGCTGCTGGAGCGGGCAAAAGACAAGCCGTCAACGTTTTCGGGCGGCATGAAACGCAGGCTTAACATTGCTTGCGCGATTACCCATCGCCCAAAGCTGATTATTATGGATGAGCCGACGGTTGGCATCGATCCGCAGTCGCGCAATCATATTTTGGAGTCGGTGCGCGAGCTTAACCGTCTGGGTTCGGCCATTATTTACACGAGCCATTATATGGAGGAAGTAGATGCCATTTGCTCGAGAATCGGCATTGTCGATAAAGGAAAGCTCATCGCCTGCGGCAGCAAGGAGCAGCTAAGGCAGCAGGTTGGGCAGGAGGAGCGGATTATTTTCGAAGTCGATCAGGCCCATCCGGCTGCGGCGAAGGAGATGGGCGAGCATCCAGCAGTTAAGCACATAGACGAGCAGGATGGTCAGCGGAGACTTGAGGTCACCGTGAAGGATTCGCCCTCCGTCCTTCAGGATTTGCTGTTTATTTTGCAAAAGCACGGCATTACGCTGCGCCAGCTGACCCGCGTCGAGCCGAATTTGGAGTCGTTGTTCCTCCAACTGACCGGCCGCTCGCTGCGCGATGAATAGGAGGTGCGAAAGCATGCGGACATGGTGGATTACGTTAACCTATGAATGGATAAAAATGAGTCGAATGCACGCGCTGCTTGTGGTGCTCGCTGCTCTTCCGCTGCTGCTCATCTATTTGCTCGGCAGCGCTTTTGACAGCGAAATCAAGCCGGCGAAGGTGGCGGTATACAATGCCGATCAAGGGACGATGCGAGAAGGTATAGATGCTTTTTGGCAAGGGGCTGACATCCTTCCATATGCCCGTCCCATAGCCCTCTCCTCGGAGGCTCAGGTGCGGGAAGAGGTGCAGGATGGAACGGCCGATTACGGCGTTATCATTCCTGCGGATTATTCCGACAAGCTTGCAGCCGGAGAAAGCGTTAGCTGGCACACTCTCGAAGGCCATGACGGGAGTAAAAACATTGCGGCCCATTCTATCGTTCGTGCGTACCTGTCTCAGGTGAACATGCAGGCGGCGGCCTTCAAGGTGCTTGGGCCTGAAAGCTTATCCGCGCTGGATAACCGTCAGACGGATGCCGCCGCACTCGTTGAAGTACAGACGCTGGGCGGCGGATCGGATCAATCCTTCGGCTCTGTATCGGCTATTCAATATTATTCTGTCGCTTATTTGATCATGTTTTTGCAGTATGGCGGCATGACAGGAGCCATTTCACTGCTGCGGCAAAAAAGAGAAGGAACCTTACAGCGCTTGTATGGCATCCCTGCCTCGTTCAGTGCGGTTGTAGCCGGCATTATTAGCGGAGCGGCGCTGCTCGGCGTGATGCAGACGATTATTATGATTGTTTTTACCAAGTATGTTTACGGCGTCGATTGGGGAGGGGCATACTGGGGAATTGCCCTTATCTCACTGCTGACCATTATCGCGGGGTCTGGCCTGGCGCTGACGATAGCTTCTTTTGTCAAAACCGTCAAAACGATGCAGACGCTGTTTAACACGCTTATTTTCAGCATGACTTTTTTAAGCGGGGGTATGGTTGCGATGGTTCAGAATAAGCTGGGTCTCATCAGCAAGCTGAATATTAATTTTTGGGCCAATGCGGCGCTGCGTGGGCTGATGGATGGATCAAGCCGCGTTCTCGTTTGGCAAAATATCGGTATTTTGGCGGCTATAGCCGCAGTACTGGCTATTTTTGCGATTATTCGCTTGCCTAAGGTGGTGAAGCAGCATGCGTAGCCTGCCAATTGCGATGCAGCTCATTCGCAGAACGATGGGCACTCGCCGGGGCTTTTTTCTAAATGTGCTGCTTCCTGCAATCGCCTTGTCGGTTATTGCTGGTTTGTTCAGCAGCCTGCAAGCGGATAAAGAAATTATTGCTGTCAGCAATGCAGATCGAGGAGCTTTCGGCGCTTACATGCTGGATCTTGTCAATCAGGACTCGCTTTATGAGGTGAAAATGCAGACAGATTCGACGGGCAAGCTGGTTAGGGAAGCTGTTGCAACTGGTGACGCAGATGCGGCGATTTTTATTCCAGCCGATTTTACGGAGCGTTTGCTTGCCGGCGAGCAGCCGCAGCCGGTGCTATATCGCTGGACGGAGCAGTTGTGGAACGCCTCGCTGCTATCCTCGCTTGAGACTCAGGCGCGCAGTATGGCAGCTTCCGTCGAATTGCTGCAATCGGCCTCTGGCGGTGCTGCGCTCGATGCCGGGAAGCTTAGCGAGCTGCTGGAGCAGCAGGCGAGGCATGCGGTCAGCGCGCAACATACTCCTATGAAGCTAGGTGTAGTTGCTGCCAATCCGATTATGATTGGGTCGATTTTGCTTTTTCTCATGCTGCTGGTCAGCCAGTCTGTCGGCTTCATTATGGAGGATCGTGAAATGCGGACGATGCAGCGCATGTATACAGCGCCGCTTCGCGCCCTTGATATTGCTTTAGGCAATTATTTAGGCAGCATAATAGTGGGTACCATTCAGCTTGTGCTGGTGCTTTCGCTGACTTATTTTGTGTTTGGATATTCGCCAGGCGTTTCCTTCGGGGCTATGCTTTTCGTATTGGAATGCTTTATGCTGGCGGCAATAGGCGTTATGACGGCAGTTGGGGGACTCGTGCGAAATGCCCATCAGCTGAGTCAAATCAATTTGCTCATAGTCACGCCTACCTCGATGATCAGCGGCTGTTTTTTTCCGCTATCGATGATGCCGGATTTTTTGCAGAAGCTGGCCAATTTTATGCCGCAAAAATGGGCGCTGCTGGCCATTGACCGACTGAGCATAGGTGGCGGGCTCATAGATATTGCCCAGCCGATTCTGATTTTAATGCTGTTCGCCGTCATCCTGCTTATTTTCGGAGCAGCTGTGCTTCGTCCAAGTCATCAATAATGAGCATTCAGCTTCCCTATTGAATCGTTTACAATAGTGCATGTACTTGCTCACTGGCGCAGCTGCTGGTGGGGAGTGCTTGCGCTATTTTTGCGTCGACTTGTTGCCGAGAATGCCTGAAAATCGAGCGGTATAAAAATAAGGAGCGATAAGTGAACCTTTTGACTCCGTTAATTGTTTATAGGGTGTACATGGCAAGAGCGAGAGGAGGGAAAGCGGGTTATGACGGAAAGAGAGCTGTTTGAGCAATATAACAAGGACGTCTATAAAACGTGCTACTATATGCTCCGAAATGCAGCGGACGCGGAAGATATATGCCAGGAAGTGTTCGTGACGGCATTCCGCAAGGAATGGCGGCAGGTTGAGCAGCTGAAAGCGTGGCTGCTGCGTTTGACAGTTAATTCCTGTCTAAATGCAATCCGCCGCTCCAAAAACGGGAGGCTGAAAGAAAGCTTAAGCGGCTGGCTGTCGCGCAGACAACCGGAAACGGTGGAGCAGGTGGTCGAGAAGCGGGAAGCGCATCAAGAATACAGCAGGCTCGTGGAGCAGCTGCCGCTGAAAATCCGCACGGTAATAGCGCTGCGCTATATGCAGGAGCAGACAATGCCAGAAATAGCGGACATTCTAGGTATTCCTGTAGGCACGGTGAAGTCGCGGCTGCACAAAGGGTTAAAGCTGATGAAGCAGTCGCTGGAGGCCAAAGACGGTAATTATGAACAAGGAGGCATGCATTATGAAACCATCAGAGAACGAAATGATTCAGCGCTTGAAAAAAGCTGAACCGCCAGCCTATCCTGATTTTGAGGCGATGTGGCAGCGAATTGGGCATGCAGGCGTTGAAGCTGCTGCCAGCAGCAAGGAGGCAGTCGGAACAGCAGGTTTTCAAGTTAGCGGAGCAAGCTCGCAGCAGGGCAGCGGTGCGGAAGCATCGGGACGCGAAGCGGTGCGCCTGTTGAAGAAGCCGCGCAGCCTGAGGCGTGGTCTAGTGATTGCGGCGGCAATTGCATTAGTTGCGGCGACTCCTGTTTTTGCCTATCAACTAGATTGGGTTCATCTGTTGAATGGCAGAAGCGGCATTCAATCGGCTCTTGCTCAAGGCATGGGACAAAAAATGGAGAAGTCGGCCGTACAGGACGGCGCGATCTTTACGATTCATACGGCGGTTGTTGATGACAACCGTACAGTATTGCTTTACAGTCTCGCTCCAGCCGGCGGAGAGGACGGTTATTTATCCTTTTCAGATATGCGATTGACGGATTCAAAGGGGAAAGCGATTGAAGGCAGCTATTCGATGAGAGGCTGGGATGAGGCCAGCCATTCATACCGTGGTTATTTCGAGACGGAATGGACGCCAGAGCAGCTGGTGGATCAGGTGGATTTTTCGGCGTCGGGGGCAAGCTTTATTTCGAACGCCGCCATCCCAATAGAGCTGGACCTAACTAGCGATAGCATACAACGCTTTAATTTGGATCAGGATGGGATGGGCAAGCTGGAGGTCCAGCTTTTCAAGCAAAATGGGGATGAGGTTTTGCTTTCCTCCGCGCTCAGCTTTACAGATGAAACTGTAAAGGGTTATGCGTTCCCAGAGTTAACAATTAAGAGCGGGGACAGTCTCGTTAAAACAAGCCGCAGCGGGACATTTGGGAAGCCGGGGCCTAATGGTGAATATACGATGCTGCAATATTTTAAGCTGAGTGATTTAACGAGCAGCGATTTTACCTATAGCCTCAGCTATGCCCGTGAAGAAGGACAAATTGACGGAGGGTGGAGCATACCGCTTGAGCTGGACAAGCAGCAGATGCTTTCCGGCACGATTAAACGTGACGTTCAGGTGCCGATTGATTTGCAGCAAAATAGCTTTAAAATCGATCAGATTGTCATTACGCCAACCCAAATCAGGCTTACAACAAGCCATGAGCAAAAATATATGCAGTACCCTTTCCAAAATTATAAGCTCGATGTTGGAGGAACATTGTTAGAAGGTTACCTTTGGGGAGGCAGTGAACCTTATAACAATGCTATACGGTTTGAGCGTCCGCAGGGACTTGTTATTTCGGAGCAGACCCCGATTACGCTCATTCAAAGCTATGAGGTAACAACGCATACAGACAAAGATGCAGTCATTCATTTGAGCGATATAAAGGAAGAGAAGCAGTACATGACGACGGAAGTAGGCGGCTATCCAGTTAAGTGGACCTATTACCGTAAAGGTTCAGATGTGTTCATCCAAAACGAAAGCGACGACAAAACGTTCGGCGGTGTCAACCAGACGTTCCGTGGAAAAGGGAGAGACAGCGTGCCTAGCGAAATACTAACCGCTAATTTCTCCGGCGACGGCATTAACAGCTCGACAGAGGTTTACCGGAACTATGAGGGAGACAGCCTTGATTTGTCCATCTATTACTACACGACGGATGCACCGGATAAGGAGCTGCGCACGCCGCTGCTGCCATAAAAACGATAAGATGCTCCAAAAAGATTAGTTCGAGCGCATCCAGCGCTTGCTGCAAGCCGCCCAATTTGGGCGGCTTGTATTATTTTTTTGCCCAAAATCAGCTTTTGCATTAAAATTAGTCAATAAACCAAGTTGCCAGAACATAGGATGGAGTATAAGATAGAAACAAGAACAAATTGTCAGAACATTTAGTCAAATTTGTGAAAGGTGTTACGACACAGTTTTGAAGGAGGGATTGCCGTGAATAAGAGCCACGAAGTCGAGTATTGCAATTTGGAGCTGCGATTTGAACGGCGGCAAATCCAAAATCTCATCCGCGATCTCATTCAGGAAGGGTACTCCTTGTATTGGAGCGAAACGGAGGTCCAGTTTCTCATCTCGATTCGAACAGGCCGCAAGCTGGTGAAGCTTAAGTTTCAGCGGATGAAGGATAGCTACAAGATGGTGGGAGACTATGTAATCCGGGACGAGAGGTTGTCGGAGCTGCTGGAAAAGCTCATTAATGATTCCAGAGGTCATGCGGTGGTCAAGCGAATGAAGGATCGTCAAATCGTCATTGAGAGCATTATGTTCGGTGAGATTATACGACTTGTGGAGGTGTCCGGTATGGAACATCGGATTATTTATCAGAAGAAGCCGCTTGTCACCATGGAAGAAATGATCAAAGCTTTTCAATCCAAACGAGCAGAGGAGCGCGTTCCGGTGCTGCGCTATGAGCTTGATTACGAGCTATCCGTTCTGCATGAAGCACTGGGAGCTGAGGATGAGGCTGCTGTCCTTTCGTCAAAAGCAAAGCTTGGCGAGCTGCGGCTGGAAATGCTGCAACTTGAATTGTAAACGTCGTCTATTTCAGAACAAAGGTTGTACAAAATAGATAAAGCGGGATTAGCCACTGCGGTTATTCCCGTTTTTTTTATTTTTTCTTAAAATATATTCAGAATGGCAACGCCGTTAGCTAGTGGAAGGTCGCATTCTGGCGCAATATAAGGTAAACTTTCTAAAGCGGTCAATAAAACTGATGGTGTTTTGGTTATATTTTTAAACCCTACTAGTTTTCTTCTCTGCACAAAAGGAGTAAAATAGAGCTATTGTTGACCCAAATACAATAACAAAGGATGGAAGAACCAGATGTCTAAACAGCAAATCGGTGTAATTGGCTTGGCAGTCATGGGCAAAAATTTGGCCCTTAATATTGAAAGCAGAGGCTTTACGGTGTCGGTATTTAACCGTTCCCGCGAGAAAACGGACGACCTGATCCAGGAAGCAGCAGGCAAGAATCTCGTTGCTGCTTATACAGTGGAAGAGTTCGTACAATCGCTTGAAGTGCCGCGCAAAATCCTTATCATGGTACAAGCAGGCGCGGGTACTGATGCTACAATTGACTCCCTGTTGCCGCATCTGGACAAAGGCGACATCATTATCGACGGCGGCAACGCTTATTTCCCTGACACACAGCGCCGTTCCAAAGCGCTTGAAGATAAAGGCATCCGCTTCATCGGCACGGGCGTATCCGGCGGCGAAGAGGGCGCACTGAAAGGCCCTTCCATCATGCCAGGCGGACAAGAGTCAGCTTACAAGCTGGTTGAGCCAATCCTTACAGCTATTTCGGCAAAAGTCGGCGACGACGCTTGCTGCACATACATTGGACCAGACGGCGCAGGCCACTATGTAAAAATGGTGCATAACGGCATCGAGTACGGCGACATGCAGCTGATCTGCGAAGCTTACGATCTGCTCAAAAACGTGCTTGACGTTAGCGTTGAAGAGCTGCACAGCATTTTCAGCGAGTGGAACAAAGGCGAGCTGGACAGCTACCTGATTGAAATTACAACCGACATCTTCTCGAAATACGATGAAGAAACAGGCAAGCCGATGGTAGATGTGATTTTGGACTCCGCTGGTCAAAAAGGTACTGGCAAATGGACAAGCCAAAGCTCGCTCGATTTGGGCGTTCCTCTTTCGATCATTACGGAATCCGTATTTACCCGCTTCCTGTCCGCAATGAAGGAAGAGCGCGTAGCAGCAAGCAAAGTGCTTAGCGGTCCTGCAAAACAACCATTCCAAGGCGACAGAGCGGCATTCATCGAATCCGTACGCAAAGCCTTGTTTGCAAGTAAAATTTGCTCTTATGCGCAAGGTTTTGCTCAAATGCGTGCAGCTTCCGATGAATATAATTGGAACCTGCAATACGGCGAAATCGCGAAAATCTTCCGCGGCGGCTGCATTATCCGTGCCCGCTTCCTGCAAAACATTACAGATGCTTACAACCGCGATGCGGATCTGCGCAACCTGCTGCTTGATCCTTACTTCAAGGAAATCGTTGAATCGTACCAAGGCGCATGGCGTGAAGTGGTTTCCGTAGCTGTAGCAAACGGTACGCCAGTTCCGGCATTCGCAAGTGCGCTTGCTTACTTTGACAGCTACCGTACAGAGCGTCTTCCAGCGAACCTGCTTCAAGCACAACGCGACTACTTCGGCGCACATACGTTCAAGCGTCTGGACAAAGAAGGCACATTCCACTATAACTGGATTCAATCTTAATCGAGACCTTAAGAGGAGCGAGCGGCATTATTCGTGCGGCTCGCTCCTTTTTGCTGCGATTAAACCGTGGGACGCTTCCTTCAGCCAGCTCCGCAAACGATCGGCTTCCTGGTCGGAAGCGCGTCCGCGATGAATGAGGCTCATGGCCGCTTCAGCAAAGCAATGAAAATTACGCATCAATCGTGGCTGCGACAAACCTGTTAAACCAGGATCATCGTCAGCCACCTTTTTTTTAATATATTCGAGCATCCAGATGACATCTTCGCGGGAAAGCGGATGATTGGGGTTTAAAATACGGCTAATACGCAATTCCGCCTTCTGTGCGGCTGAGTGTTCACGATCATTGGTCATGACGGCAGCCCTCCTATCGTTCTAATTATTATCAACGATACGGCAAAACGAACTTTTTTATACCCGATTCGCTGCAAAAAATGATATGATGGTTGAAGAAATTAATAGGATACACTAATTTGATGGGGGCACTAGAGAATGAATCAGGAGGCAGGCCGCCACGGCAAAATTGTGCTGGTAGGCTTTATGGGAACAGGGAAATCGACCGTCAGCCGCCTGCTGGCCGAGCAGCTCGGATATGCAAGATTCGATACCGATGAGGAAATCGAACGCTCGCAGGGCAAGCGGGTCGCAGAGCTGTTTGCGGAAATCGGAGAAGCAGGCTTTCGTGATTTGGAGAGCGGCATGATTCAAGAGCTGCTAAGCCGCAAGGAGCCAGCTATTATTGCGACAGGTGGAGGCGCTGTTTTGCGTGAAGCCAATCGTGAGGCGATGCTGAGTGGGAGTCTCGTTGTCGCGCTCAAGGCTAGCGCCGAGCAGATTATTGCGAGGGTGCAGTCCGATTCGTCAAGGCCGCTGCTGCAAGGCGACGTTGCCGCGAATGTGAATCGGATTATGGAGCAGCGCAGGCACGCTTACGATTTTGCGCATCTTGTGCTGGATACGACATCGCTCAATGTGCATGCTGTATGCGCAACTATATTACAGACAAGGGAGACAAAATAAATGACAGATGTTTTAGTTACGCCAACACCTAAGCTAAGCGGGGAAATTCAAGCGCTTTCCTCGAAAAATTATACGACCCGCTATTTGCTTGTTGCGGCTCTTGCTGAAGGCACGAGCACGATTTATTATCCCGCTCACAGTGAGGACAGCGATGCGATGCGCCGCTGTATTCGCGATTTGGGTGCTGTTGTAGAAGAGGACGAAGAGAAAATCGTTATAACCGGCTTTGGCCGCAGTCCAAAGGATGTAAAGGAGCTGGATGTAGGCAATGCGGGAGCTGTTCTGCGTTTCTTGATGGCTATCGCATCGCTCTGCCCGGATGTGACGTTTGTAAACCGTTATCCGGATTCGCTAGGCAAACGCCCCCACAGTGATTTAATTGATGCGCTTGGGCAAATTGGCGTGCAAGTGTCCCATAATGAAGGCAAGCTGCCGATCACGATTAAGGGTGGACAAGCGAAGGGCGGCAAAATTCAAGTGTCCGGCGCTGTCAGCTCGCAATTTTTGAGCGCCTTGCTGTTTCTGACTCCGCTGCTTGCAGAGGACAGTGAAATTGAAGTGCTGAATGATTTGAAATCCAAGGTTGTTGTTGGACAAACGCTGGAGGTGCTGGAGCAAGCGGGCATCGTCATTCATGCGAGCGAGGATTTGATGAGCTATCGCATTCCAGGCGGCCAAAGCTACGAAGCGAAAACCTATATCGTACAGGGAGATTATCCAGGTTCGGCAGCGATTCTCGCGGCTGCGGCAGTGACGCAATCGGATGTTATCGTGCACCGTCTCGCTGAGAAAAGCAAGCAGGGCGAGCGTGCGATCGTGGATGTGCTTCGCATGATGGAAGTGCCGCTTACTCATGACAATGATATTGTTCATGTCAAGGGCAACGGCAAGCTGAAAGCCATTGAGTTCGACGGCGACCAAGCGACGGATGCGGTGCTGGCGATGGTAGCAGCAGCTGTATTTGCAGAAGGCACCTCGCGTTTCTATGATGTTGAAAATTTGCGATATAAGGAATGCGACCGCATTACCGACTACTTGAACGAGCTTCGCAAGGCGGGAGCGAATGTAGAAGAGCGTCAAAGTGAAATTATCGTCCACGGACGTCCAGAAGGCGTTGAAGGCGGCGTCGAGATTAATGCGCATTATGACCACCGCGTCATTATGGCACTCTCGATTGTCGGACTGCGCTCGAAGCAGCCGATTCGAATTCGTGACGCGCACCATGTGGCGAAGTCTTACCCGATTTATTTTGACCATTTGAAGGCGCTTGGTGCGAACGTAGAGTGGGTAGAATAAACTTGAGGTAGAAGAAATAAATAGGTGGAATAAGGGAGGAGCGGTTCATATGGCATTTGAAAATCCATCACGCGAGGAAATTAAGCAGCTGCTTGAGCAAAGCGCTACTGTAGCAGTGGTCGGCTTGTCTGACAAGCCTGACCGTGTCTCCTACATGGTATCGCAGGCGATGCAGGCTAAAGGCTATCGCATCATTCCGGTTAATCCAGCTGCGAAGGCGGCAGAAATTTTGGGTGAAACCCGCTATGAGACGTTAAGTGATATTCCGTTTAAAGTGGACATCGTCAATGTTTTCAGACGCAGCGAGCAGACCCCGCAAGTCGCGGAGGAAGCCGTTGCCATTGGTGCGAAAATTTTATGGCTCCAGCTTGGCATAGCTAATGATGAAGCGGCGAGCATTGCTGAAGCTGGTGGATTGCAAGTGATTATGGACCGCTGCATTAAGGTAGAAGATTCGATTTTGCTCCCACAAGGAAAATCCAAAACCTGACTGTAATAAAAAACCGATCGACTTAGCACAATAAGAAAGGCTTCAAGGGGCGATGCAGCATGTCGTTCATGAAGACTTTCTTTTTAAATGTCGAGGAGGACAACACGTGAATCAAATGTCGCAACAGCCAGGATATTTCCAAGGGCAGCAAGGTCAACTGGGTCAACAAGGTCAGTTTTCGAACAACTATCAGCCAGCGGGCTTCGTACAGTCGCATTATCAAGGCCAACTGAGCCAACCAACCTTTAACCAGAACCAAAGCAGCATTGTGCAATCTCCTATCGGCGGTAATCAGGCGACGAACCAGCACAGCTACAGCTCTGCTTCATATTTGCCAAGCCATCAACAAAATACAGGCATGATGCAGCATCAATATCAGCCGAACAGCGGTTACCAATCGTTCACGGCGCAGCCACATGTTTCAAGCTATACTTCGCACCTAGGCTCAACTAATTATGCAACGAACCCTGTAATCTCGCACTTAGGCTACCAAGCGAGCCCGCAGCAGCATTATGTACAGTCCCACACGGGGTATGCAGGCCAAAACCAAAACTTCTCAAGCGGCGGATATGCAGGCATGTCCAATAACCAAAACCAAACGCATGGCGGCATGCCAGTACAATCGGCGACAGGTCAAAATCCGGTGTACCACGCAACGAACGCATATGCACAGTCCGGTCCGGTCATTGCGCAATTGGGATGGCAGGCTGGCCCAAATCGCTAAGCCATTTACGCAGGGCGTAAGCTAAGCCCGCCGCTGTAACGTTATAATAAGGAAGAATCATCAACAGGAGCGGGCCGAAAGGCCCGCTCTTCACTTTGACAAAACGTGCGGAAAGCCTTACCATCGAGAAAAAGACATTTTAATCAGCAAAGGGGGTACGAAAGTGAATATATTAGGAAGCCTGCAGCAGCTCGGAAGAGCATTTATGCTGCCAATGATTGTGCTTCCAGCAGCAGCTATATTTTCGAGCCTCAGTCAATTGCCATGGGATTATATTGGATTGCCGCAGCTAACGCTTTATTTGCAGGCTGCAAGTCATGCCATTTTTACTTACCTTCCTTATTTGTTTGCGGTAGGCATTGCGCTTGGCATGACAGGAAATGCGCTTGCAGCTGCTTTATCGGCACTCGGCGGGATGTTCATTTATGTAGGCATCACGCAGACAGCTGTGCCGGAAATTGAGCCGACGGTGTTTATCGGAACGTTGATGGGCATTATCTCAGGCTTTAGTTATGAACGATTTAAAAATTTGCGTTTGCCTGAATACATACAGTTTTTTGGAGGGCCGCGGTTTGTACCGCTGTTCGTCAGCTTTATATCGGTCTTATTTTCCATATTTATGATTGGACTCACGCCATATATTGAACGGATGCTTGAAGAGCTTGGCAACATTGTAGCTTCAGGAGGCGGGTTCGGTGTTTTTCTTTACGGCTTTGTCCATCGGATTTTGGTCGTGTTTGGTCTGCACCATCTCGTCAGCCATGTTTTCTGGTTCCAGATTGGCGGTTATACGACGGCGGATGGGACAACCGTATATGGCGACTTGCCGCGGTTTTTCTCTGGAGATCCGACAGCAGGCGTGTTTATGGCGGGGATGTATCCGACGATGATGTTTGCATTGCCCGCTATCGCGCTTGCCATTATTCATGAGGCAAGGGAGGATCTTAAGCCGAAAATCCGCAAAACGTTTATGTACGCGGCGCTTGCCTCCTTTTTGACCGGTGTGACCGAGCCTGTGGAATTTGCCTTTCTGTTCGTTGCGCCATATTTGTTCGTCGTTCATGCACTGCTCTCAGGCGTCATTATGTGGGTGACGTATGAGCTGGGCATTCGCCACGGTTTTTCATTCTCTGGCGGAGCGATTGATTTTATCGTCAACGAGCATTTGGCTACGCGGGGCTGGCTGCTCATACCCATTGGTATTGTGGTCGGGCTCATTTATTATTTTCTGTTTCGCTGGGCGATCGACCGTTTTCAAATACCGACTCCAGGGCGCGAGGAAGGCTCGCATCTCGATGAGTGGGCTGGCGATATTCCGCAGCGTGCGCCGCTTATTTTACAGGCGATTGGCGGCAAGGACAATATTGTGAAAATGGAATCATGCATTACGCGGCTGCGATTGAAGGTAGCCAATGAGAAGCAGCTTGATATCGCGGCGCTGCGCAATTTGGGAGCAGCCGGGGTCATTCGGCTTGGCGGCGGCAATGTGCAGGTTGTCTTCGGCACATATTCGGAGCTGATCCGCGGTGAAATTTTGAATACGATTCAGCGGGATCAAGAGCAGGTGCTGTTCAGCTCGCCGATGCAAGGAAAGATGATCGCGCTCAGCGAAGTGCCCGATCCGATTTTTTCCGGCAAGCTGGTTGGCGACGGTGTTGCTTTCATACCGGATAAAGGAGAGCTTGTCTCGCCCGTCAAAGGGGAAGTTATTCATATTTACCCGACGATGCATGCGATTGGCATTCGAACGCCGGAAGGGCTTGAGGTGCTGCTTCATATCGGCATTGACACGTCCCTGCTTGGCGGCAAAGGTTATTTCAAATCCGCTGTCAAAGAAGGGGACAAGGTGCTTCCAGGCGACTTGCTCATCCGCTTTAATTTGCAGCAGGTTCGCAAGGAAAGCAAATCGCTGGCGACTCCGATGGTCATTACCAATTCGGATCTCGTGCGTTCATGGCGATTCGCACCGTATAAAACCGTTAAAAAAGGACAATCTTCCGTAATGTCAGTAGTGCTTAAAGAGATACAAGTTGGAGGGGAAAGGCCATGATACAAGGTATTGGAGCGTCAGCAGGCATAGCGATCGGAAAATCTTTCGTATTGCCCAGCTGGGAGTGGGAGCTGCCGGAGCAGCGCATCGATGTTGCTGATTTTGCCCGTGAGTTCGAGCGAGTATATGAAGGCATCCGAACGTCAAAATTCGAAATCGAGCAAATGAAGGACGAGCTGCGGGAAGTGGTTGGTCCTTCGGAAACCCATATTTTTGACGCGCATCTTGCGATTTTGGACGACCCGGTGTTTATGAATGAAATTCAAGGCATTATTAGCCGGCAATACAAGGCAGCAGAGGTAGCAGTCAAGGAAGCGATCGATCATTTTGTGACGATGTTTGATTTGCTGGATGATGAATATATGAAGGAGCGTGCGCTGGATATAAAGGATGTCGGCAATCGGCTGCTCAAGCATTTGCTTGGCGTGCCGGAAATTAAGCTTCCGTCCAACACAAAGCCGTTTATTCTCGTCGCCAAGGAGCTTTCGCCTTCGCAGCTTGCCCATATAAATCCGCAAAATGTACTTGGCATTGTTACGCTGGCAGGGAGCACGACTTCCCATTCCGCTATTATGGCGAGGGCGCTCGGCGTTCCGCTCGTCGTTGGAGTGGAAGCGAAGCTGGAGGAACCGATTCAGACGGGACAGATGATCGTGCTCGATGGCGGTGACGGTGTCATGTATGTACAGCCGGCTCAGGAGATTGTGGCGCTATATTCAGCGAAACAGCGGCAGCAGCAGGAAGCGAAAACCCGTCTGCGCGATATCGTCGATCATAAGCCGATAACGCCGGATGGCAAGCGGCTGGAGCTTGCGGCCAATATCAGCTCCTTCAAAGAGCTGGAAATTGCTTTATCGAGCGGGGCGCATGGCGTAGGCTTGTTCCGCACCGAGTTTTTATATATGGACCGCAATCGCTTCCCACTGGAGGAGGAGCAGTTCGACGTATACCGCAGCGTAGCGGAGAAGCTGGAAGGCAAAACGGTCATTATTAGGACGCTTGATATAGGCGGTGACAAGCAGCTCGATTATTTTAATATTGCTGAGGAAGACAATCCGTTTCTAGGCTATCGTGCCATCCGCATCTCACTGGATCGTAAGGATCTGTTTAAAGTACAGCTTAGGGCGATATTGCGGGCAAGCCATTATGGACAGGTTAAGCTGATGTATCCGCTCATTTCCTCGGTTGAGGAAGTACGTGCAGCAAATGCAGTATTAGCTGAGGCGAAGCAGGAGCTGGAGCAGGAGGGCCAGCCGTATAACCGGGATTTGCAGGTTGGTGTCATGATCGAGGTTCCGGCTGCGGTTATTATTGCTGATTTGCTGGCAGGCGAGGTCGATTTTTTCAGCATTGGCACGAATGATTTGGTGCAGTTCACCCTTGCTGTAGACCGAATGAATGAGGAGATTTCGCATTTGTACGAGCCATTCCATCCCGCAGTGCTGCGGATGCTTAAGCTCACGATTGATGCGGCGCGCCGAAGCGGCATTAAGGTGGGGGTATGCGGAGAGCTGGCTGGCGATGTCAAGGCGCTGCCAATATGGCTGAGCCTTGATGTCGATGAGCTTAGTATTTCATCGCATTCGCTGCTGCAGGTGAAAGAGCGGCTGCTCCGCACAAGGCAGGAAGACAGCCGCTTGCTGCTTCCGAAGCTGCTGGAATGCCGCACGAGTGCGGGCATTCATGAGCTGCTTGGAAAGTTTATGGATGAAAATGATGCCAGAAGACAAAGCGCCTCTATTTCTTAAAATATAAGAATTTATAAGTTTTACATTTATAAATAGACGTATATTTCACCCTTGAAACGGTTGCTTGCCGCCAAAGGACGGCTTCAGCCGTTTACGCTTGGCCTTTGTATTGCTCTAAGGCGTCAACGAAAGCTTTGGCGTATGGCGGAAGATCCGGCGGACGTCTCGCAGAAATGAGGTTTCCGTCTACGACAACCGCCTCGTCAAACCATTCGGCACCGGCATTTTCCATATCGTCACGAATGCCAGGCGTGGAAGTGACCTTGCGGCCTTGCAATATTTTAGCGGAAATAAGCACCCAGCCGGCATGGCAAATTTGGCCAATCGGCTTGCCGGCAGCATCAAGCTCCTGCACAAGCTCAAGCACTTTAGGGTAGCGGCGGAGCTTGTCCGGTGCCCAGCCTCCAGGAACGAGCAGACCAATAATATCGCTGCTGTTCACTTCATCAAAGCTGAGGTCGGCAACGGCGGGTACGCCATATTTTCCAATATGCTTCTTGCCCTTCTCAGGACCTGCATAAAGAACGGTAGCTCCCGCCTCGCGCACGCGATATACCGGATACCATAGCTCCAAATCTTCAAATTCATCATCCAGCAGGCAAATAACGGTTTTATTGTGTAAGGACACAGCTTTCCCTCCATTTCATATTGTCTTACCTATTGTATCGAAGGAGAACTTATGAAGCAAACCATAGTAAAGCGTACGGTGAGGGTGCTTCGCTGTATTCCAGCCGTATTCGGCATGGCAGCGATTTTTGCCGCATCAGCGACGACAGGCGAAGAGATGAATACGCTGCTGCCCTTTTTTCAAAAGCTGTTCCCGCAAATGGCGAGCTTTGATTGGGGACATTTTGTCGCATATTTTATGCTTGCTGCTACCATCGATTTCGCAATCGGTGCAAGAGCCGATCGTCTAGGCATCAAAGTGCTGATCGTACTGCTGTGCGGCCTCTATGGCATTACAGACGAATTTCATCAATCTTTCGTAGGCGGCAGAATGCCGGATGTGGCCGATGTTCGCAATGACATGATTGGAGCGACTGTGTGGGTTATTCTAGTGGCACTACCGCCAGTACGCCGGTTATGGCGGCGCATCGCTCGGTAATCCCGTTGTTTACACAAATGTTATAAATCAGTAAACAGCAGCGGAGAATTATCGTTCATTTTCAATAGTAAAAATTACATAAGGCTGAAAGCAGGAGTTTTCGCGAAAAAGGTCGAATATTTTACGCATCTCAAATTATGAGCATAAACGGAGATGAAGGGCGGTACAGCCGTCCGCGTGAAGGAGTGGACCAACTTGGAAAAGCGGTGTCATTGTGGTGACATCATGAAGATGAAGCTACGTACCGTCATTTATTCTGGGAAAGTGGAAATAGACAATGTGCCTATTTATTCCTGTGTAGCCTGCAGTCGAAGTGAAGTGTTTCCAGAAGTAAAGCCCGATTTGACTGGTCTGATTGCTCAGCTGGGAGCGGAGCCAGCGAAGCAGACCTTTTTTTTCGATGAATGTAATGAATGGGCAAGTCTGCTCGTCATTGCCAGAAATACGAAGAAGCAATCCGATCCTGCTGCAGTGGAACGACTTATTCAGGAGCGGATCGATGCGCTGCTGGACCTGCTGCTGCTTGCTCAAGGGCTTGAGGATGAAGGTTGGATAGCGGATATTACGAAGCGGCTGGGCCAAATCAGTCGGCCGACGAGGCATACATAATGCAATAAAGCGATGAGTTTGCGAGCAGATGCTTGTTTGGAAATGAAGGCGCCCCGGCGCTAACATTGCGAAAAGTAATATTTTGTCGTATGATTATTCTATTGTGCAGTGGGCGAAAGTAAAAAATCTGAGATAATGGAGAGAAGGACCTTGACGGTAACCATTTATGATGTAGCAAGAGAAGCAGGAGTATCTATGGCTACGGTTTCCCGGGTTGTCAATAACAATCCAAATGTGAAACCCGCAACCCGCAAGAAGGTTTACGAGGCCATTGAGCGTCTGGGATACCGTCCTAATGCGGTAGCTAGGGGTCTTGCAAGCAAGAAAACAACGACAGTTGGTGTCGTAATCCCTGATATTTCCAACGCTATTTTTGCTGAAGTGGCACGGGGTATTGAAGACATTGCGAATATGTATCACTATAATATTATTTTGTGTAATGCGGATAAGAAGAAGGATAAAGAAATCCGCGTTATTAACACGCTGCTGGAGAAGCAGGTTGACGGTTTGCTCTTTATGGGCGGTGCTGTAACGGAAGAGCATATGCAGGCGTTCAAAACAACGAATGTCCCAATCGTATTATGTGCAACTACGGATGAGAACGGTGAAATTCCTTCCGTTGATATTAATCATGAGGAAGCAGCTTTTGATGCGGTCAACAAATTGCTGGAGCAAGGCCACCGTCGGATTGCGATGATCAGTGGCACATTGCAGGACCCTGCGAATGGTTATGCTCGTTTCCAAGGTTACAAGCGGGCGCTTGAGACAGCTGGCATTGCTTATGATGACACGCTTGTTCGTATCGGAAACTATCGTTATGAATCCGGTATCGATGCTATGAAATATTTTATTGAGCTTGACGAGCGTCCGACTGCGGTATTCTCGGCAACAGATGAAATGGCCATTGGTGCCATTCATATGATTCAAGACTCCGGTCTGAGCGTGCCAGGCGACATTTCCGTTATTAGCGTAGATAACAGCCGTATGGCTTCGATGGTTCGTCCGCAATTGACAGCCGTTGCCCAGCCTATGTACGATATCGGAGCGGTATCGATGCGTCTGCTCACGAAGCTGATGAATAAAGAAAATGTGGATCACTCCAAAGTTATTTTGCCGCATGAAGTGATTGTGCGCCAGTCTGTTGGAGGGGTATAGGAAGTATGACTTTTAACAAAATAGGCATCATTGGGGCGATGGTTGAAGAGATTGAGCTTCTCGGTCAGCACGTCCAAGTAACCAAGGAAACGGTGAAGGCGGGCATTACTTATTACGAAGGCCAGTTTCATGGCAAGACCATTATTTATTGCAAATCCGGTGTTGGCAAAGTCAATGCTGCTGTATGTACACAAATTTTAATTGATTTGGGTGCGGATTGCGTGCTGTTTACCGGTGTAGCCGGAGCCGTTGATCCAAGTCTGAATATTGGTGATATTGTCGTGTCCACAAGCTGTGTTCAGCATGATATGGATTGCTCGCCGCTAGGCTTCGCACGCGGTGAAATTCCATTCCATGCGCGTTCGGAATTTGTGGCGGATGAGCGTCTGGTTCAGCTGGCAGTTGATTCGAGCAATCGCTTGTTTGAGGGACGCAGCTTGAAAGGCATCGTGTTATCTGGCGACCAATTTATTGCGAGCCGCGAGACGGTTGCGCTGCTGCGTGAAACGATGAACGGTGCTTGTGCGGAAATGGAAGGCGCATCAGTAGCCCATGTATGCGATATGAATGAGGTACCCTTCGTGGTCATCCGCTCCATGTCGGACAAGGCTGACGGGTCTGCTCATGTCAATTTCCCAGAATTCACGGTGAAGGCAGCCAATAACTCCTACGCAATTATTGACGACATGCTTCGACATATGTAGTTCATAAGAAGGTACAAAACCGCCATCCGGGCACACGGGATGGCGGTTTTTGTCGTTGGAAAACGACGTTCAAAATAGGAAATGGATAGAAATAATTATATTCCGATAGGAATTATCTATTTTAATTGACAGCGATAGGAAAAGCATTGTACGATTCATCTTGCCACCAGCATTTTACTATTTTTGGTTAAATGAGGAGGAGAGAAGAAAAAAGATAGGGTAGAGCAGTGCTGAGACGAATTAAAAGACAGAACATTCTGAAAATAAGGCTGTTGGCGAAAATTAAACTTTAGGATAGGTGGAGATAGGTAATGGCAGACGTTAGCTGTGTCGTATGCAAATCGGAAATTAGCGTGGAGTCGGATGTTATAAGTGGGGAAATCGTAGAGTGCTCGTCATGCGGACAAGAGCATGAGGTGCATGCTGTAAATAATAGCATTTCAGTAGCATTAGCTCCCGAGATTGAAGAAACTTGGGGCGAGTAGAGGAGCCTGGGGTATGAAGCAGACAAATACGGATATTTTGCTTTGTGTGACGAAGCTGCGAGAGGAAGAAAAGCGCATTTATGAATTGCTCCAGCAGGCGGGACATCATGTCCAGGTAAATTTGGATTCGATGGAGCTGCCGCTTGAGCAAGGCTGGGCCGATCAATATGGTGTCGCACTCATTCGCTGCCTCTCGCAGAAAAAAGCGCTAAGCCGCTCGACGATGCTGGAATTATCCGGCATTGAAACGATCAATTCGGTTAAAGCGATTAACATTTGCACGAACAAAATTCATCAAGCAATCGTGTTTCAAAAGCATAACATTCCGCAGCCCCGCTTCAAGGTCGCTTTTACAGCAGACAAAATCCTCGAATCGTTCGAGGATTTTGGCAACATATTTGTGATCAAGCCACCCAGCTCCTCCTGGGGAAGAGGCATTGCCCGCATTGTTGGCAAGGAATGCCTAGATGGCTGGATTGCGGCACGGGAATCGCTTGATCCGACCCAGCAGTCCTTTCCTGTACTCATACAGGAATACGTGGACAAGGGGGATTATGATATTCGCGTTGTCATTGTTGGCCGGAAGCCAATCGTTGCATTTCGGCGTGTGTCGGTCGACAACTGGAAGACGAATACGCATTTGGGAGCAGAGGTTGAGCCTTTTGCTATCAATCAGGAAATCGAATGGATTTGCAGCAAGCTGACCGAGGTGCTCGGTGAAGGCATCTATGGCTTGGATTTATTTTATGACTATCAAAATAAACGTTATCTCGTATGCGAGGTTAATCAAAACCCGGAGTTTTCAAAGTCATGGAAAATTCATGGCGTCGACGTAGCCGCTCATATCGCGCTTTATTTGCAGGGGAAGTTGGCATCTAGAACAAGGCAGGAGGTTAACGCATAGAGCTTGGTGCATAGTGTTTAGTGCAGTGCACCATGTTGAACATGCAAATCCCATTCAAATCCATGAAAGCAAGCTAAGGATAAAGGAGAATCGGCAATGGCCCATACGACAATTATTACAGCTCCAGAGAAGGTGACACCAGTAATCAAAAAGGAGCAATATTTTTCTCTATCCTTTGTTTTATCCCGTGTGCTGAATTCCGGTGTCATCATGAGTATTGAAAAAAATGAGAGCGAGCTAAAGGGGCTTGAGAAAAGCATCGGCAAGCTGACACAAAGCAAATATGTCTCCTTGTTTAACAGTTATACGGGCGCGGTGCATGCCGCGCTCTGGGGGCAGGATATCGTCCATGGCTCGCTGACACGCCTGGAGGAGGCAAGCGAGCAGGATCAGCGTTTTGTAAGCTGGCTCGGAGTAGGGCTGGTGACGGATTCGGAGGTTTCACAAGGCTTCGAGAAGGTTAGCGTTACGTGGGGAAATTTGCCCCGCATTGAGCAGGAGCTGCAGCCGAAGCTGCGGCAGTCGCCGGTGCTGGTGCTGGATTTCACGGAGCTTGGCTTCGGCCCCTGCGCCTCTATTTCGGTAAATGACGAGAGCGTTTGGACCAAGGCGGAGCGTCTGAAAATATTCGGCGCCTTCGACTTGAAGACGATGTGGACGCAGGAGGAGGCGGAACCGGACATTCAGCCGGGCGCACAATTCAACTATAGGCTCAGCCCGCTCGTGGCGGCATGCGTCAAATTATCGCTTTTAAGGAGGAACAGCAGCCATGAAGACTGATTTTATCCGCAAGCCGCTGAGCTTGCCGTCGGAGGCCTGGATTAACGAGCAGCTTGCTTATTATGGGGGGCCAGCGGTTATTCCCGAGGATAGTCGGAAGACGACCTTTCCTTCCATTACGAAAGAGGACATCGTGCAAATGCTAGTGTCTATTCAGCAAAGCCCGGAAGATGTGATCGATGAGTTTACGGAAAAATACCGCAGCTACGTGGGGGCGAATTATGCGATTGCAACCGCAAGCGGAACATCAAGCCTGCATCTGGCACTTGTTGGCGTTGGCGTACAGCCGGGAGATGAGGTCATCGTTCCAGCGTTTACGTTTATTGCGACCGCACAGGCCATTGTGGCGGCGAAAGCGATTCCTGTATTTGTGGATATCGATCCACTGACCTATAACTTGAATCCCGCGCTGGTAGAGCAGGCGATCACCGCGAGGACGAGGGTCATTATGCCGGTCCACGTCCATGGCTTGCCAGCTGATCTGGCTCAGCTTAGGGCGCTGGCTGACAAGCATCAGCTGCGCCTAGTGGAGGATGCATCCCATGCGCATTCTGCCTCCATTGGCGGACAACTGTGCGGGTCTATCGGAGACGGAGCGGGGCAAAGCTTAATGGCGGATAAAAACTTCCCCGTAGGCGGAGAGGGCGGCATCGCCTTCTTCAAGGAGTGGGAGGATTATGAACGGGCATTGAGCTTTTTGCAGGAGACGGGCATTGATTACCGTATGTCATGGATCGCGGCGGCGTTTGGCATTAGCCAGCTGGATCGATTGCCGTTTTATGATGCGATTCGGGCGAGAAATGCGAGCTATTTAACAAATATTTTAGCGCAAACGAAGCTGTTTAAAGGGCCGCATGTGCCTGAGGGGCATAAGCATAGCTACAATATGTACCGCATTAAGCTGGACCCGGAAGCAGCGGGGCTGGGAGATTTGCCAGATTATCAAGTGAAAGAGGCTATTCAGGAGCTGGCATCAAGCGAAGGCGTGTTTGCACGGGAATGGCAAAACGTGCCGATTCCGGGCCATCTGCCTTTTCAAAACCGCAAAGGTTTTGGCAGAGGGTATCCCTTTACACTGTCTGAGCGCAAAGACTTTGGCTACCATATCGACCATTTCCCCGAGACGCTGAACATGCTGCGCTCGACGCTGACAATCTGCCGGGAGCTGCGTTCGCCCATTGAATATGAGCGCATAGCCGCTTATGCGCTGGCGTTTCAGAAAATTGACGCGAACCCGTCGATTATTCGTGAACTCGTGCTTCAGAACACGGCGGCCAAAAAATCATATGAGAGGGATGCGAGACTCGGATGAGTGTAATGGGTAGCAGCGTGAAGCGCGTCGCCATTTTGGGCGGCAATGGCTTTACAGGCGGAGAGCTTTACCGGCTGCTAAAGCGGCATCCTTATTTTAAAGTTGATTTTGTATCCTCGGAATCGAAGGCGGGGCTGCCGCTGGATAAATTTTTTGTTTCGTCGGCGCGCCAGAAGCGGGCGGAGGGCGGGAAATTTCAAAAGCTGGCTTCGCTTGCCGGACATTATGATTTCATTTTTTCCTGCCTGCCGACTGGGGTATTACCACGCCATATCGACCATATTGCCGAGCATGCCGAGTATGTAATTAATGTCAGCGGCGATTATCGCTTAAACGATCAGGAGCTGCTCCGGCAGCATTATCCAGAAAGCCTCAGCCATCCAGCGAAAGGGGGCAGCCATTATTTTATTCCGGAGTTTAGCGACATTAATTTGGAGGCGAAGGTGGTCAATTTGCCCGGCTGCATGGCGGTTGCAACGATTTATACGCTGTTTCCGCTGCTGGCAGCTAATCTGATTGAACCGCGCGTCATCTCGGACGCCAAGACGGGCTCCAGCGGCGGCGGCAAGGCGAGCACGGAGCATCATGCGGAGCGCGCCCATAATTTTCGTCCTTATAAAGTGCATGGGCATCGCCATAGGCCGGAAATCGAATTTGCGCTCCAACAGCATCTGGAACGTTCCGTGGAGCTGCAATTTTCCGTGCACAGCCTGGATTTGCCGCGGGGCATTCTCGTTACGTCCTACTCGCTGCTGAAAGAACAAGCGAGCGAAATCGATGTGAAAAAAGCATTTTATGGCGCCTACGCGGCAAAGCCGTTTGTCCATTATTTTAATTCCAAAAACGGCTCCTATTCGTATCCAATGATCAAAACGACAGCCGGGACGAATTACGCTGAAGTTGGCGCTTATGTAGAGGGCCGCAATTGCGTATCGATCGCCTCGATCGACAACCTGATTAAAGGAGCGGCAGGGCAAGCCATTCAGGCTGCGAACCTTTACAGCGGCATTGCGGAGGAGGCGGGCTTACAATTTGAGCTAGAGGGGGCATGGCCTTAATGTCGAGCCAGAGCTTGTATGTCATTAAACTTGGGAGCAGCACGATTATGCACCATCCCGAAGTATTTGCCGAGCTCAATGATCTGGTGCAAAAAGGAAAAAAAGTGCTGCTCGTAGCGGGCGGAGCAGAAGGCATCCGGCAAAAATACGAGCAGCTGAACCGGAGTATTCCGGTTCTCGCTTTAGCGAATGGAGATGAGGCGCGGTACTGCTCTCCGTCAGAGATGCCGCTCATTCGGGCGGCATACCAGGAGTTTATTTTAGCGAAGGTCCATGAGCAATTAAAAAGCTACCATCTCAAAGTATTCGCCCAAATCGGCGGGGACAACGAGGTTGTATTTGGACAAAAATCGAAGCCGGTCAAAGCTGTCATTGATGGCAAAACCGTTATCGTTCGCGATTCCCTGTTCGGTTCTTTTACAGGCTGCAACGTCGATTTTCTACAGGGTGCCTTGCAGGTGTTTGACGTCGTATGCTTGACACCGCCTATTTATGACCGTGAGCTAAGCGAATACATCAACATCGATGCGGACATGCTGGCCGCTCATCTTGCAACCGAGCTTGGAGCCGAGCATCTGCGATTTATTACAGGTACGGCGGGTCTTTTGCAAAATGTAGATGAACCAGCTTCTACGATATCCGACGTCTATCTGGGCGATGAAATTCATTCCATCAAAGGACGGATGAAGCAAAAGGTACGGGCGGCGAATCACGCCATCAGCAAAGGCATTTGCGATGTAAGCATAACAGGTCCCCATTCGCTGAATCGGCCGGGCACGGGCAAAACGTGGTTTTGGAATATCCATCGGGATGCCGGTGGGACGGATTTGCTTAGAAAAGCGATTCGAATTCCATCGGTTTCCGGTGACGAGTCCGAGCTTGCGAGCTATTTGCTGAATGCCGTTCAGCTGCCAGGGGTAGACGGCTTTATCGACGAGGCGGGCAATGTAGTGTTCCGCAAAGGAAATGGGCCTAATCAGCTGCTGCTGCTCGGTCATTTGGATACCGTGCCCTATAATTGGCATGTTACCTGTGATGCTGAGCGAATTGCTGGCCGCGGAACGGTGGATGCCAAGGGCAGCCTGCTGAGCTTCATTCAGATGCTGTATGATGCCGAGGTGCCTGAGGATGGCTCGCTGCTCGTCATTGGGGCAGTGGAGGAGGAGGTATCTTCATCCAAGGGAGCCTTTTACGTAAGGGATCATTACCGGGCGGATGCGGTCATTATCGGCGAGCCGAGCGGGGAGGACAGCTTGACGCTCGGCTATTATGGGCTTTACAAGCTGAGCATTTCAATTAGTAAGCCACAGGAGCATTCCGCTGGCAAGGACAGCGTTAGCGTGCTGGATCAGCTTTATACGATAGTGGCGGATATCCGGGAGCGGGTAGGAGGCGTTGATCCGAGCAGTTTGTCATCTCTTATTGACATAAAACATAGTAATCATAATGGAATACTTAGTGCTACGGGCATTTTGAATTTTCGAATTTCTCCGCTTGCGGGCAAGGATTATGCGAAGCAGATCCAGCTTGATTATGGCGATGGCGTGTCTGTATCGGTGCTGCGTGCTACGCCAGGCTTCGAAAATCCTCGCAACAGCCCATTAGTGAAAGCCTTTGTACGCAGCTTTGCGAGCAAGGGGCAAGCGATTCATTATATTAAAAAGCGTGGAACAAGCGATATGAACACGCTGGCTACGACCTGGGAGGGCGTGCCGATGGTCGCCTACGGCCCCGGTGATGCAAGCCTCGACCATACGAATGAGGAGTATTTGCTGCTAAGCGAGGTACATGGCGCGCGAGCCATTTTGCAGGGAGCCATCGAGGAATGGTATCGCCTAAGATCGGAGGAGGGTTCTTATGGATACGCTGGTACAGCTGCCAAATCGTTCAGCTGAGCTTGAAGAGCTGCTGGCGAAGGCGCAGGCTGCACGCAGCTCTATTATCGATATGGCGGCCCGCGAGACGGGCTGCCATATCGGCGGCAGCTTGTCGGTTATCGATTTGCTCATTGGCGCCTATGCAAAATATCATCATGACGCGGATACGGCCATCGTGCTGAGCAAAGGTCATTCCGCAGCGGCGTTATATGCGGCATTGTACCAGTACGGGATTTTGTCCGATGATCCTGCTGCCTCCTACGGCGGGGCAGATTCGCTGTTCACCGGGCATCCCAACCCGAAGCTGCCGGGCATCCCTTTTGCCACCGGCAGTCTCGGGCATGGGGTAGCCTATGCAGCTGGCTGGGCGCTTGGACAAAAGCTGCGGCGCACGAGAGGGGTTGGCATTGCCATCGGCGGTGATGGCGAGCTTCAGGAAGGGCTATGCTGGGAAACGGCACAGCTCATACAGGCGAAGGGCATTACGAATTTCATTTATGTCGTCGATTGCAACGGGGGGCAAAATGATGGCCTGCTAGCCGACATATCCCCGCTGTCGAATTTGCGGGAGCGCTTTGAAGCCTTTGGCTTTCAGGTGAAGGAGATCGACGGCCATGATCTCGGGCAAATTATTGCAGCTCTGGAGCCAGGCGGGGAGAAGCCGCTGGCGATTTTGGCTCATACGGTGAAGGGCAAGGGCGTAGCTGCCATAGAAGGTAATCCACATGCCCACTATGCCAAAATTTCTGAGAAAATAGCGCTGAAATGGAAGAGGGGCTTGCAATGAGCAGCTTGGCAGCAAGAGAGGCCTATAAAGATGAATTAACGAAGCTGGCAGCGGATAATGCGAACATTATTTGCTTAGAGGCGGATTTGGGCGGAAAAGAGCATCCTTTTCAGCAAAGCTATCCGGATCGTTTCTTCAATCTAGGCATAGCAGAGCTCGCCAGTGTAGATATTGCTGCGGGGCTGTCGAAGGCAGGCTTCGTGCCGTTTTTCTCGACCTTTGCGTCATTTGCTGCGCTGCGGGCGGCAGAGGGCGTGAAGCTGGCGCTAGGGTATATGGGTGAAAATATTAAAATCGTCGCGGCCTATGGCGGAGTATCAGGCGGCTGGTTTGGGACAACGCATCATTGCCTGGAGGACATCGCAGTTATCCAGACGTTCCAGAATATCCGCATCGCTTGTCCGCATGGGGAAGCGGAGACGAGGCGGGTTGTGCAGGAGGCGGCAGCGTCAAATGAGCCCTACTACATCCGCCTGTCTCGCAATGACAAGTTCGATAGCCTCGCCCGTGATGAGGCAGGCAGCTGCCGCGAGCTGCTGTTTGAAGGCGCTGTGCGCAGCGAGGCAAAGCTATGCCTGGTGTCGATTGGCGAGCAGGCCACTGAAATATGCAGCCGGATCTTTCAGGAAAATGAGCGGGTCAACCATGCGCATCTTTGCTATGTGGACCGCGACAGCCTAAAGCGTTACAAAGCGGAGCTGCAAGCGGCAGCGGGAACCTTCCTCGTGTAGAGGAGCACCGGGCTGCTGGCGGTACAGCGTCCAGTCTCGCTCTGCTGCTGCCGGAGAGCCGGGTCTACTCGCATGATTGCGGCGAGGAATGGCCGATATATGGCGGCAGCCATACAGAGGTGCTGCACTATTTAGGTTTTGGCTATGAAGCGCTGACAAGGCAGATCGCAGAGCTCGGAGGAGATGCTGATGATATTTAGCGTGCTGCGGCCAGCGAAATTCCGTTATTTTTTTCTCTCGGACATTATTTCCGGCTTCGGAGTAGGGATGAGCACCATTGGTGCCAACTGGTTTCTAATGGACCAGACGGGCTCAATCAGCGCGATTGGGTTTATGCTGTCGCTCAATGTAATCGCCGGCTTTCTAATTTCACCGTTTGTGGGCAGCTTGACTGACAAGTTTAATCGCAAAGCGATTATTCAGTGGACGTATTTCATCAGGGCGGCAGCTGTGCTGGCTATTATGGGCTTGTTTTTATGGACCGGATTCCGCATTGAATATTTGTATTTATTTACGATTGTGAATGGGATGGGCTGGACCATCTATATGTCGGCCTCCCGCAGTCTGGTGCAGGAGCTGCTGCCTGAGAAGGATTTGATCAAGGGCAATTCCTTAATTGAAATCAGCCTGCAGGTCGGCATGTTTATGGCGGGTGCAGCATCGGGCGTGCTGTATAAATATTCGGGCTTTGAGGTGATTTTGCTCATTAATGCGCTTGTGTTTATCGTCAGCAGCCTGCTGCTGTACCGGGTCAGCTATGAAGCGATTGCAGTCGAAAATAAAAAAGAATCGTTTGTTTCCAGCTTTAAAAATGGACTCAGCTATTTGGCTGAACGCCCGTTTATTTTTTTCCTCGGCGTCATCGCTATTATTCCGTTAGTGTCCACGATGATTTATAATGTCGTGCTGCCGGGTTATGTGAGCGATGCTGTCAAGGGAGATTCGGTCGTATTCGGCCTTTCGGATATGTTTTATGGCATTGGCGGACTGCTATCGGGCTTCATTGCTGCTCCGCTGGCTGCGAAATTATCTAAAAATACGACGATTGCTTTATTTTTCGCCGTAGCCTTTGGCGTATTAATCGCTGTCGCGTTCAACACATTTGCGTTTGTCCTGTATTTGGGCAGTATGCTCATCGGCCTCAGCAACTCCTCGCTGCGAATCGTCATGACGACAACGCTGATGGAGGAGGTATCGAAGTCCTATATGGGCCGGGCGATGTCGGTATGGATGGCCATTTCGCTGCTGCTTCAGACGGTATCCGCTTCGGCGCTGGGCTTGCTCATCGACCGTTATTCGGCAGCAGTCGGCTTTCTCTGCATGGGCGGGCTGATGCTCGTGGGGCTGATTTTGCACCGGATGCTAGTAGCAAGCAGCGGCGTAAAGGCGAAAAAAACGCTGGAGGTATAAATTTAATTATTAAAGGAGAATGGCTATGACCAAACCGAAAATCGTCGCTTTTGTTGAGCCGAGCTTCTACGGGGTGAGCTTTGCAAGAGCGGCCTTCCAGCAGGGCTGCACGGTAATCTCGATTGTATCCTCTGTGGATAACCCGCGCACGTATGGCTATGAGGGCATTTACCATGATTTAATTGTTGCGGATATTAGAGATGAGGAGTCTGTCTACGAGGCGATCCGCGGCTCAGCGTATTTCGGCAAGCTGGATGCTTTGATTCCGGCGACAGACTATGCCTCTCATTTGACGGCAAAGGTCGCAGAGCGGCTGGGGCTTAGAAGCGTGCCTTATGAAGCGGCGTTAAAATCAAGAAATAAAGATTTGGCCCGCGAAGCCTATGAGGCGTTTGGGGTGCCAAGCGCAAAATACAGGAAGGTGAGAACCTATGAGGAAGCGGAAGCTGCGGCTCGTGAAATTGGCTATCCAATTGTACTTAAGCCGACCAATTGTGCAAGCAGCCAAAATGTCTATTTCATTTCCGGGCAGGATGAGCTGAAGGAAGCGATGGCGATCATCTCGGATTTTAAAGTAACGTATATGGATTTCAAAGTGAGAGAGGAATATTTGGTTGAAGAATATTTGGAGGGCCAGGAGTTCAGCGTGGAGATTTTTCTTGAAAATAGCGAGCCATCGTTTGCAGTCGTTACCGAAAAAATAACGTCACCGCTGCCTTATTTCGTCGAGGTGGCGCATACGCTGCCGACCTCCGTGCATACGGATAAACAAGCGGAAATTATTGATACGGCGGTAAGCGCGCTGCGGGCAATAGGAATTACGGATGGTCCCAGCCATGTCGAGGTGAAGCTTTCGGAGCAAGGTCCGCGAATTATTGAAGTGAACGGCAGGCCGGGAGGCGACAATATTTCCTCTGATCTGCTCGTTCAAGCGCTTGGTGTAGATTTTTTTGAAGCGACCGTACATTATTATTTAGCGGAGCCTGTAAATGTTCATGCCAGCCGCAGCCGGGCAGCGGCGATCGCTTATTTGCTGGCCGAGAAGGACGGCACCGTTGCCTCCGTAAAAGGTCTTGAGCATTTGCAGCCGGGAGACGCTATCGTTCGTTCGCATATTTCGGTGCAGCAAGGAGACCAGATTTCCGTAGCTAAAAGCTCGGATGACAGGCTCGGTTATGTCATAACTGTGGCGGATACACCGCAGGAGGCGAAGCAGGCCGCACTTGATTTAATAAGCAAGGTAGAGCTGGTCTATCAGTAGCCTAAGCAGGCTTGCGATTTTAAACAAATACAGGGGGACTGCAAGCAGATGACGAACATTTTGATTGTGAACGGACATGATTATTATGACAGAGCGCAAGGGAAGCTGACCCAGACGCTCCTTGCAGCGGCGGTCTCACAGCTCTCTGAGCAGCATGCTGTTCAGACAACCACGGTTGCAGAGGGCTATGAGGTGGAGCAGGAAATTGAAAAATTCCAATGGGCCGACGTTATTATTTTTCAGACGCCTATTTATTGGTTCAGCATTACAGGCCTGCTCAAAAAATATATCGACGACATTTACCTGCCGAATATATTTTTCGGCAAAGCGGTAGAGTTTGGCCGTGGCGGGCTGCTCACCGATAAAAAATATATGCTGTCGCTCACATGGGGAGCGTCCGCTGCCGCTTTCTCGGTTCCAGCGGGCTTCCTGGAAGGAAAAAGCGAGGACGAGGTGCTATTCAGCGTGCATAAAACCCAAGAGTATTGCGGGCTTAAGCAGCTGCCTACCTTCTCGCTTTATTCTTCCATGCGTGAGCCTGATGTGGGAGATGGCTTAGCGAAGCTTAAGGAGCATTTGAAAAAGACCTTCGAGCTTTGAGTCGGAGCCAAATTCATAGCTAGCCCGCCACGTTCGGTCAAGCCAGCTTATAAATCTTGAATAGCAATTTCGCAGATGGCACGATTTTTGGTTTCAATTTCACTACGGCGGGGTATGGGCGGAATATGCGCCAAATCATCCAGCCACCATTCGGGCAGCTCACTAGGGCTGCTTTTTTGCCATTTATCGAGCCACTGCTGGGGCAGTCGCAGCTTGCTCTCAAGAAGGGGCTGCGTTTTCTCCAATCCCGCAGCAGCTCTGCCCGCAAGCTCCAAGGCGATAGGGTGATCGGTCATCGTCAGCCATACAAGTGCCCAAGCACGCGGAACGACGCGCCAAAGGTCATAGCCGCCGCCGCCCAGCGCTACCCATTTGCCGCCCGCAAACGTATGGGCCAGCTCATGGATAATGGCAGGCATTTCGCTATATATGCGCATGCTGCAATGAACATGCGACAGCGGATCATAAGCGTGCGCATCGCAGCCATGCTGGCTAATAATAATGTCGGGCCTGAAAGCGGCCGCGACCTTCGTAATGGAGGAGCGGAAGCATTCCAGCCACGAATCGTCCTCCGTATAAGGCTCCATGGGCAGATTAAAGCAGGTGCCAACGCCCGCATCGGCTCCTTTTTCATACACATAGCCGGTGCCGGGGAAAAGAAACTTGCCCGTCTCATGGATGGAGTAGGTGCATACATCGGGATCATTGTAGAAAATCCACTGCACCCCGTCGCCATGATGGACATCGGTGTCGATATAAAGCACCCTCGCGTTGTACGTTTCTCGCAAATGCTTGATGGCTACAGCTGCGTCATTGTAGACACAGAATCCGGAACCGCGCTCTGGAAAAGCGTGATGCAGCCCGCCTGCCATATGATAAGCATGCAGCGTCTGCCCGCTCATCACCTGCTCCGCCGCTTCTACAGAACCGGCAACGATAGCTGCCGCTGCGTCATGCATGCCGGGGAAAAAAGGCGTATCCTCTGTATCCAGCCCAAATTGCCCGGAGCTGTCTTGCTCTTCTAGTGCAGGTGTCTGCGTGCTGAGCTGCCTAACTGCTTCTATGTAATCCTCGCGATGCGCCAGCGCGAGCATTTGGCTGCTTGCTTGGCGGCTGGTCTCATGCCATTGCTCCTCTGGGAGCGCGCCCAGCGTTTGAAGCAGGTCGACCGTAAGCGTCAGCCTGATCGGATTAAAAGGATGCTCCTCGCCAAATTTATAAAGCGAGCAGTCTGGCTGATGCACAAAAATAGCATTTGACGGCATAAGCATAAACGAATCACGTCCTCCTCCGGCTCATTACGCCGATCTATCCTTAATACATAAACCGCTGCCGAAACCGGACGCGGTCAAACTGTTCGATGGATGCCAGCGGTACTTCGCTGCCAATCCGCACCATCAGGCAGTTGGCGGGATGGGAGCATATTTCCGGATCATCCGTTGCGTACCAAATCATATCGACTGATTTCATCAGCTTTTCCATCATCGTGCGATAGTCCCAGACGCTGAGTCCCGTGCTTTTCAAATCCCAATGCCAATAATATTCCGTTGTGAAAATAATTAGGTTTTCCAACTGCTGCTCCGCGAAGGCGAGCTGGATCATTTTTTTGCCGAGCCCATAGGAGCGGTAATCATTAGCTACTTCGACAGCGCCAAGCTCGACCAAATCGATCATATTTCCTTCGGACCACCGCTCCAGCTCATCGGGATAATGGAAGGTGACATAACCGACGATGCAACCGGCCTCCCGGGCCAAAATAATGCGCCCTTCCGCCAAACCGGCGATTTCGACTAGCGCTTCATGCTGTTCCGCAGGCCTGCGAAATGCATCAAGGTCCGGATGCATAGCAAGCAGCGTTAGCTGCTCAGCAGGAACAGGCCCTTCCAGCACAAGCTCCCGTCCGTCTGCGAGTATAATTTTGTCTTGCTGGTAGTGTTTGCGATGCTGCAAGGCATACTCCCCTCTCTGTGGTGCTGCCTAAATGGTAAAGCTAGTTCTACTAATGGTTATAGCAAACATTCAGCCAAATGAAAAGCATAGTCGAAAATAAAGTAGATATGTTATAATCGTCCATGTAAGCGTATTCCACTCGGTAAAGGTGTAATAGATTTGATGGGAGAGTGATAGAATGTCTGATCTACATCAAGAGCGAATTCCAGCAGTAGCTAATAATTCTAACCTGGTTGATTATGATGAAGCTGTAAAAACCTTCCGATGGGAAACGATTGAGCAGCAGTTCAGCTGGCACCAGACCGGAAAGGTGAATATGGCTTATGAAGCGATAGATCGCCATGTATCTGTTGGCAAGGAGGACAAGGTTGCCCTTTATTACAGCGACAGCTCGCGCGATGAGTCATATACGTTTGGGCAGCTGCAAGCGCAATCGAATCAATTTGCGAATGTGCTGCGGGGGCTCGGCATCACGAAGGGCGAGCGCGTATTTGTGTTTATGCCGCGAACGCCTGAGCTGTATATAAGCGTGCTCGGAGCGCTCAAGGTCGGCGCCGTTATCGGTCCGTTATTTGAAGCGTTCATGGAGACAGCAGTCAAGGATCGCCTTCAAGACAGTGAAGCGTCTGCGATTATAACGACGCCAGCGCTGCTCAGTCGGATTAAGCGCGATGAAATTCCATCGCTGCGGCATATTATCGTTTATGGCGATGAGGTGCAGACAGATGACGTAATCGTCGATTACGCCGCTGAGATGCAGCAGGCATCGACCGATAGCGAGATCGAATGGCTCGGACGCGAGGATGGCCTTATTTTGCATTATACGTCCGGTTCGACTGGCAAGCCTAAAGGCGTCTATCATGTGCAAAATGCGATGATTCAGCATAAATATACAGGCCAGATTGTCCTCGATCTGAAAGAGGATGATATTTACTGGTGCACCGCCGACCCGGGCTGGGTTACGGGAACTTCCTATGGCATTTTTGCGCCATGGCTTAATGGGGCTACGATTGTCGTAAGGGGAGGCAGGTTCAGCCCAGCGGATTGGTACGGCACGATTCAGAAATACGGCGTCACCGTCTGGTACAGTGCGCCAACAGCGTTCCGCATGCTGATGGGTGCAGGAGATGACGTCGTATTGAACTACGATTTGTCCAGCTTGCGACATGTGCTCAGCGTGGGCGAGCCGCTCAATCCAGAAGTTGTTCGCTGGGGGATGAAGGTTTACCAGCAGCGCATTCACGATACGTGGTGGATGACGGAAACGGGCGGACAGCTGATTTGCAATTACCCGTCGATGACGATTAAGCCAGGCTCCATGGGCAAGCCGCTGCCGGGCGTAGAAGCGGCGATCATTGATAACCAAGGCAATGTGCTGCCGCCATTCCGTATGGGCAACTTGGCTATTCGCACGCCATGGCCATCGATGATGCGCAAAATTTATAATAACCCTGCCAAATACGCGGAATATTTTCATCTGGAGGGCTGGTATGTATCGGGTGATTCCGCCTATATCGATGAGGATGGCTATTTCTGGTTCCAGGGCCGCATTGATGATGTAATTAATACAGCAGGCGAGCGAGTAGGGCCGTTTGAGGTGGAGAGCAAGCTCGTTGAGCATCCAGCGGTTGCAGAAGCAGGCGTTATTGGGAAGCCTGATCCGATGCGTGGCGAGATCATTAAAGCTTTTATCGCCCTGCGTGAAGGCTATACGGCATCCGATGAGCTGAAGGCGGAAATTGCCCAGTTTGTGAAAGTGGGCTTGTCTGCACACGCGGCACCACGGGAAATTGAGTTCAAGGATAAGCTGCCGAAGACGCGCAGCGGCAAAATTATGCGTCGTGTGCTGAAGGCATGGGAGCTGAATTTGCCAACAGGCGATTTATCTACGATTGAGGATTAAAGAGAAAGCTCAAAAAGCTCCGGTTCCATGCAACGTTAGTTGCGGAACCGGAGCTTTTGCTTTAGAGCGATTCATCTGTGAAAAATAACGTTTAACCGCCAATGCTTGCTTTCGAGGAAGGAGCAGACTGTCCGGCAGCGTTCTCCGCTGTCACATAGAACGTTCCTGATGCAAGCGGCGAGGCGTAGACGAAGCTCGTCTCTGCGGTAGTACCTAATTCCACATACTTCCCATCGTTGCCTGCGGCAAAATAAACATGGTACACCTTGACCTGCTCGCCGGCTGCACTTGCCTGCCAAGACAAGGCGACGCCTGTTTCATTGCCTTGTGCGGAAAGGCCGGAAGGGGCCGCTGGTGCAGCCAAGCCGGTTTCCGGCGTTGGCCTAGCATCAGGTCCTTGCCCTGGATCACCGCTTTGCTCAGGTGGCTGTACCGGATTCAGCGGATCAGGGATAACAGGTGCGACAGGCGCTTTGCCGAAGCGGGCAATTTCGCTAGGTGCCGATTCCTTGCCGGCAACATCTACTGCTGTTACATAGAAGCTGTAGCCGTTGCCCGCACTGACGGTGAAGCTCGCGCTGTAGGTGTCTCCGAGCAGGATGGAATTTCCTACTTTGTTAAAGGAGCCTTCGTTAACAGCTTGATATAACCGGAAGCCAACGACATCCTTCTGGGCCGGAGCGGAGAAGGAGAGGCTGACTACACCTTGACCAATCGAAATGAGTGCTACATTGCCCGGTGCACCTGGGGCACTTCCGTCATCCTTACGAGGATCGACCTTGGAAGGCGCGTTTTTGCCTGCATCCGTCGGCAAGTAATAGCTTAGCGCTCGGCGGCTGTTTGCCGGAACGCGGGAAAGCACTTTGCTGATTTCATCCATAAGCTCGTCAAGCGGCTTCTTGCGCTTAATAACCGTCTGCTGCGAAATGAAATCAGAAGGTGTTGCATCTTGAGCGACATAATTGACGCCGTTGTAACGTATGAATGACATATTCACAAGGGCGTCATCCGCTTGCTTAGGAATATATTTTTTGTTGAACCAGTCGGTTACGAGCATGCCTGCTGATCTTGTTAATGCCGTTGGCAGCTTGCCGCTGGCACTGGATACAGTAGCTTTAACAATGCCATCAGGCTGATTGAACGCCTTGGTCGCAAACATCTCCGGCTTCTCATCGGCAAGCTGATTCATCATCTTCGCCCAGATTTCGCGGGCGCGCTTGCGGCTGTCGCCTTCGAGCGTGTAGATCGGCTTCTCATAGCCGGCCCATACGCCAAGCGTAACATCAGGGGTGAAGCCCATGAACCAGACGTCGCCGTAGTTTTGCGTAGAGCCCGTTTTGCCCGCATACGGGATCTTGCCGTAATTTTTGAGCCGCGAAGTAAGTGAGTTCGCTGTGCCGCTTGGGCTGGAAATAACGGTGCGAAGCATATCCGTCATCAAGAAAGCAGTCTGCTCGGAAAATACGCGAGTCGGCTCATGCTGATGCTCGTAGACGATTTTTCCATTAGCATCGGTAATCTTCGCGATCATATAAGAATCATTGTACAGGCCTTGATTCGGAATCGAGCCATAAGCGCTCGTCAATTCTTCAACGGATACCCCGATGCTGAGTCCGCCGAGAACGCCAGTCTGTGCTGCATCATCTTCTGGCTGCAGCGTTGTAATGCCGAGCTTTCTAGTAAACTTCCATGCTTCCTTAATCGTAACCTCATCAAGGAAAATCTTAAGCGCTGGCAAGTTAAGCGAGCGATTGAGCGCTTCGCGAGCGGTAACGAGACCGCTGTAACGATTATTTGCATTTTTTGGAATATGATAGCTGGAACCGCTGTTTTTCAAAATAATCGGCGCATCATCCAAGACACTTGCTGGTTGGATCAGCCCTTTATCAATGGCTGGCAAATAGGCGGCGATAGGTTTCATCGTTGAACCCGGCTGCCGAGTCATCTGAGTGGCGAAGTTCATCTGCTCCTCGTAAAAATCACGGCCCTCCAGCATGCTGAGTATAGCTCCGGTTTTATGGTCAACGAGGACGGCTGCGATTTGCTCAATGCCTTTCTCCTTGCTGTCCGGAGTGAAGTTGCTCGGATCATTTCCAATATCGCGCATCATTTTATAAATGTCTTTATCAATCGTCGTATGAATCTGATAGCCGCCACGAAGCAAATGCTCGCGCGCTTCTTCTATAAGATCGGCGTTTTCCTTCTTGCGAAGATCGGCTATGGTCAGTGTCGGGTCCTGCTGCATGAGCATAACTTCCGCCGCCTGACGCTCAGCTTCCAGCATGAGGTAAGGATACGTCGTATAGGCTTTCGCTACTGGCTTCGCGAGCGAGCCGCGAATATCGAATTTTTTCGCCTGATCATACTCCTGCTGAGTAATGCGTCCGGTTTGGAGCATCCGCATCAATACGGTCGCTTGACGCTCGATTGCGAGGTCAAAGCCGCCTTCATTGAACTGTCCTTTGCCGTTAAAAGCGGTATAAGCGGAAGGACGCTGCGGCAGTCCGGCCAAATAAGCCGATTGCGCAATGTTCAGCTTGCTCAAATTAGTAATGCCGAAAACACCTTTGGCGGCCGCCTTGATCCCATATAAATTGTAGCCGCTTGAGCCATTTCCGAATGGTACTTTATTCAAATATGCCGCAAGAATTTCTTCTTTCGTCAAGTAACGCTCCATTCGCAAAGCGAGAAAAATTTCCTTCACTTTACGGCTGTCGGTTACGTCCAGGCTTAGAAATACGCGGCGTGCCAATTGCTGGGTAAGCGTACTGCCGCCCGTCTGCGTATCTTCATTAAGCAGCTTTTGCTTAACTGCTCGTCCCAAACCGTTCACATCGACGCCATAATGGGTTTCAAAATTATTGTCTTCAATAGCAAGCACGGCGTTAATGACTTGCGGGGGAAGCTCATCGTAATCAACTAGAATACGATCTTCTTCCGTACGAAGCTGTCCAATAAGGGTATCATCATTAAAGAAGACGAAGCCTGTAACTGAGTTTTCGTTTATTTTCTCTTCAATTAAGGTTCGCGGTCGAACTTCTTCTCCTTTAACCAAAGAGGCCACATAGCCCGTTACGGCTCCTCCCGTTAGCAAACCGACGAATATGACGAGGTAACAGAGCCACTTTACTGTTAGCCATGTTACGAGTCCAAATGTGCGCCAGCCGCTTCTGCGGGATGATGATGGTTGTTGATCTTCCTGCATATGAATTAACTCCTCCTCCAATACACCCAACTATTATAGCATAAAACACCATTTCGAAAAGAGGGAAGATGATTGACTTCACTCATTTGCTATGTTATGGATACACGAAATTCTACATACCCATTTATCGTAGGGAATAATTAGTATAAGAAATGAAATATAGCATAGAGTCTGGGACAAATTGTGCAAGCTTATTAGATTTTTTGAAACAAATCCCAAGGAATTAACGTAATAAATAAAAACAGTTATAACAGCATTTGGTTGCAGAAAGGGGGGGGACAAAGTGGAGGCGTTGTTCTGGGGCTGTCTGTTCAGCGGCGTGCTTTATGCAATTGTAAGCGTTATTTTTGGCGATTTTCTAAGCTCTGCTTTTGACGGAGCACTCGATTTCCTCGCCAGCGAGGGTTATGGCTGGCTTCAGCCTACCTCGCTCGTAGGCGGTATCACCGCCTTTGGCGGCGCAGGGCTGCTGTTGCAAAAATATTCACCACTGACAGCTGGAATCGTCCTTGTCATTGCTGGATTAGTCGCGATTGTCGCAGGCGGAGGCGTTTATTTCCTATATGTGAAGCCGATGAGCGAAAGCGAAAATTCCACAGCCATTTCGATTCATGATTTTACCGGGCGGCTAGGCGAAGTATTGGTACCGATTCCGGCGATAGGCTGCGGCGAGGTGCTGATGCCGGCAGGGGCGGGATATTCCAATCAAATTGCCGCGAGCTTTGATGGCGAACCGATTCCAAGCGGCGTCCGCATTGTCGTGATTGAGGTAAAGGAGCATACGCTGTATGTTTCTCAGCTTGAAATATAGGAAAGGATATGATTTCGTTATCCTTTCTCTATATTTCTCGGACTGAAACGTGTCGCGCCGCCAAAGGACGGCGACAGCGTTTCACCTTGATCCACTGTTATAACTGGCTATTTGACAAACAGAGAGGAGCTTGATGCTATGCCTGAATTTTTGCTTATTCCCATCATTGTCGTTGCTGTATTCGTTGTACTAGGACTCGCGTTCTGGGCCCGCTACAAAACCGTTAGCCCAGATGAGGCGATGATCGTAACCGGCTCATTTCTTGGAACCCGCAATGTCTTGACGGATGATAGCGGCCGCCGCATTAAAATCGTCAGAGGCGGGGGCGCTTTTATACTGCCAATCTTCCAGAAGGCCGAATTTCTTTCTTTGCTTTCCCATAAGCTTGATGTGTCAACTCCAGAGGTCTATACGGAGCAGGGCGTTCCCGTTATGGCGGATGGCGTTGCGATCATTAAAATCGGCGGTATCGTAGAGGATGTCGCAACAGCTGCCGAGCAGTTTATGGGCAAACCGACAGAAGAGCTGAAAAGCGAGGCGCAGGAAGTGCTGGAAGGCCATTTGCGGGCGATTCTTGGTTCAATGACAGTAGAGGAAGTATATCGTAACCGCGATCGCTTTGCTCAAGAAGTACAAAGCGTAGCGGCCAAAGACCTGAAAAAGATGGGACTGCAAATTGTCTCCTTTACGATTAAAGATTTGCGAGACAAGCACGGTTATCTGGATGCGCTCGGCAAGCCTCGTATCGCGGCAGTGAAGCGGGATGCGGAAATTGCACAAGCCGAGGCGGTGCGGGATGCGAGAATTAAGAAGGCGAGTGCCGAAGAGGAAGGACAGAAGGCCGAGCTGCTGCGGGATACAAATATCGCGGAAGCGGAGAAAATGAAAGAGCTCAAAGTCGCTTCCTTCAAAAAAGACCAGGATACCGCGAAAGCGGAAGCGGATCAGGCCTATGCTATTCAAGAAGCTCGTGCGAAGCAGAGTGTAGTAGAAGAGCAAATGAAAGTTGAACTTGTGCGTAAAGAACGGGAGATTGACCTTGAAGGAAAAGAAATTTTGCGCAGAGAGAAGCAATATGACGCTGAGGTGAAGAAAAAAGCGGATGCCGATCGTTATGCAGTCGAGCAGGCGGCAGAAGGGGAGAAATCCAAACGGTTGCGCGAGGCTGATGCGCTCCAGTACAGCATCGAAGCTGAAGCGAAGGCTATGGCTGAGCAGAAGCGGCTCGATGGTTTGGCCGTAGCGGATGCTGATCGGGCCAAAGGTACTGCGGAAGCCGATGTAATCAGGCTGCGGGGTCTAGCGGAAGCCGAGGCGAAGGAGAAGCTGGCAGAGGCGTTCGAGAAGTTCGGCGAGGCTGCGATTCTCGATATTATTGTGAAAATGCTGCCTGAGCTGGCAGGCAAGGTCGCTGAGCCAATCAAAGGCATCGATAAGCTGACGGTTGTCGATACCGGCAATGGCGAAGGGGCGATGCGTCTGAGCAACTACGTCACTTCCCTGATGGCAACAGCGCCAGAAATGCTGAAAAGTGTAGCAGGCATTGATGTTAATGCTTTAATGAAGGGATTGACGACGAAAAATACATCATCCCCTGCTCCAGTGCCGCCTGCTGCAGCTCCGGCGATAGCTTCCTCAACGAGCGATGCATGGATTCAATTGCTGTCCTCAAAGGAATCTGGCCAAGAGGAGAACAACCAGCCATAATAAGCAAACAAAAAAATCCCTGGCATCATAAGATGACCAGGGATTTCCTTTGAAATATAGGAAAGAATATTGTAACAATATCCTTTCTCTAAATTTCTCGGAATGAAACGCGCCGTGCCGCCAAAGGACGGCTTTCGGCCGTTTCACCTTATTAACGGCTGTAGAACTCGACGATTTGTTTAACGTCGATTTCTTGCGTCAACTCAGCACGCTCTGGGAAACGAACGTACTTGCCTTCAAGCGCTTGGTCGTTAAACTCAAGGTAATTAGGCAGGTGATGACGGCCTTCCATAGCTTCTTTGATCGTTTTCAGACCACGGCTGCGCTCGCGCAGGCCGATTACGTCGTTAAGCGATACGGTGTAAGAAGCGATGTCGACTTTTTTGCCGTTAACTGTAATATGACCGTGAGATACCAATTGGCGCGCACCAGCACGCGAGTTGGACAGGCCAAGACGGTAAACGAGGTTATCCAGACGGCTTTCCAAAAGCACGAGGAAGTTGTCGCCGGAAATACCTTTCAATTTAGCTGCTTTATCGAACAAGTTGCGGAATTGCTTCTCGTTCAAACCATACATATGGCGCAGCTTTTGTTTTTCTTGCAATTGAACGCCATAGCCGCTCAATTTCTTGCGTTGGTTCGGGCCGTGTTGGCCTGGTGGAAATGGACGTTTGAGATCTTTGCCAGTTCCGCTCAGGGAAATTCCAAGGCGGCGGCTTAATTTAAATTTAGGTCCTGTATAACGTGACATGCGTCGTGTTAACTCCTTCAACAAATGGGATTTTTGAAGATGGGGTTGTGTTTCGCGGAACAAGCTCAAATGCTCAAGTCAAAACTTAGAGCCTAACAAGCACCTCAGCCGCAGGCTTGTCAGTGAACTTATTCTCGAGGGTGACACAAAACCGTACGCCCATGTATTCAACAATTAATATTATATGAAATTCAAGCAGAAAGTCAAGAAAAATAGCCGCTTATGCTTATCGGAAACGATATAGAGTCTTTAGGCCTATAAATCAACTGTTAATTAGTGCAATATTCTTAAAAATAAAGTATGATGAGGGTATCTTCTTCATACATAGATGGCTGCTCATCTCCTTGTTTAGACCGACAGAAGGGTTGGGTGTTGCAGATGAACAATCGAAACCGAGATGGAAATTCTAACAATCAATTTGCTCAGGCTGCAGCTCCTGAAGAGCAGTTGCATCCTGAAATATGGTTTATGCACGAAGATATTAACGATGCGGACAGGCCCTATATGATGCCGCTGCTTCACGATAGCTTCGAGCTTTGGTTTAGGGAAACAAGCGAAGAAACAGAAGCGATGCAGGGCAGCTCTTTTTTATTTGACTGGGAACTGCGTTTAATTGATAGCGCGGGTGCTGTTAAAGGGCAGGAACTGTTGTGGCACGAAGAGCTGCGGCTGCTAGCTGCACAAGTAGCGGCGACAGGCAGCGCTGCTACACTGTCGTTTGGTGAGCCGCTTACTCATGCTGCTGCTGTTCCTGTCCGCAAACGCTCGAATGGCGAGCCATTCAGCATATTTATACATATTGCTCCAAGCAGTGCCGTCGAAGCCGAGCAGCAGGCAAGGCTTGGCGCCCTTCATTTCCGAAGCTGCTTCTATCGCGCTTTCGAACATATATATGTCCGGGATTTGCTGCTCCAGCAAACACGAACGGAGAAGGACGCAAATAGGCGTGATGCCCTTTTTCTGGCAGCTAAGCGATTGTATGATCAATTCGATGTTACTGCCGTACTGTCCGAAATGCTGAGCAGTTTGGGCCAGCTTTACCCAAGCTCCGAAGTCAATTTGTATTTGTCACAGGACCATTTGAATGGCGATGCCCGCGTAAAGCCGCTTATTTTTAAAAATGCAGCACATGACATTGTGGCGAAAGCTTTCATGGAAGGCAAACCGATGACGCAGAAGGAGCGTGATGGCACGATACGCCTTGCGGTTCCAATGAACGGCAAGCAGGCTGCTTACGGCGTGCTCTGCATCTCGATTGACGCTGAGCGCTGGGATATTGCAAATATGCCGGCCTTCGTGCTGCTTGCGGATACGGCGGGTTCTGCGTTTGAGAATGCCAAGCTGTACGAGCAGTCCAATTTGCTCATCAATGAGCTTCGCGTCATTAATGAGCTGGCGAAACGTCTGAATCAATCGCTGAAGCTTAAGGATATATTCAAGTTTGCGACGAATGAGCTGCTTAATATTTTTGAAGCCGATTATTGCTCGATTCTCCAATTGGATAAAGATCGCAACCAGTTTAATGTGATGTCCAGCAATATTCCTACGCTCGCACGTGAGCAATTTGTGCCGGATTACGGCTTTAGCGGCATTATTAACCGCACGAAAGAACCGCTTATTTTATCAGATTATTGGCAAACCCGAGTCGTAACGTCTAAAATGATGGATCACACTGGCTCTCGCTCGCTTATCGCCGCACCTATTATGGTCGAAGATGAAGTAGTGGGCGTGATCATGGTTACGCATAAAAACCCTCATTATTTCTCCTACGACAATTATAAGCTGCTCCAAATTATGTCCACACATATTGCCTTGGCGGTGACGAATGCTTCGCTGCATGCAGAAGTTCGACGGATGGTGATTACGGACAATTTAACGGGGCTGCACGCTCGCCACTACTTGAACGAGCAAATTCTGAGCCGTCAGCGCAAAGATCCGCTAGGCTCACTCGTGCTCGTCGACGTTGACCATTTCAAACGCATTAATGATACGTTCGGCCATCAGGTTGGGGATCGTATTTTAATCCAAGTGAGCGAAATTATACGGACCACGATTAGGCAGGGAGACATCGCTGCAAGATGGGGCGGTGAGGAGCTGGCTGTATATTTGCCAGGCATTCGTTCTGAACAGGCTTTTCGGATTGCTGAACGTATACGTTTGCTTGTGGAAGAGGAGACGGACCCTAAAGTGACGGTATCCTGCGGCGTGTCAGAATGGACGTTTGAAAATGAGAAAATTAGCGTTGAATCGTTATTTTATCGTGCAGATATGGCCTTATATGATGCGAAAAATAATGGGAGAAACTGTATTCGGCTCGGTGTGGGGTAAAAGCTGGAATTGGACAATCGGGCATTGGATGATCTTGTGAAAAAGAAGAGAAGCGCCATGGGCATTTTGCTCAGGCGTTTTTATTTTTGTATCCAGAAGGTCGCCTTTGTCCCATTAAACAATAGCAGCCTGGAAAGGAATAAGGAGTCTGCTGCTTCGGGGAAGCTAATGGTTAGGAAATGCAACCTCAGGAGGGAAGCGGAAATGAGAATAAACAAGTGGACTGCTCTATTAGCTCTACTCGCAAGCACGGCATGGCTGAGCGGCTGTATGGATGTGGCGGACAAGCGAACACCGGAGCAGTGGCTGACTTTATCAGCAGCTGGGCTTGCGGCAACGGATAAATACAGCTTCAGCGGCTCTACTTCCATTATTGGAGCAGATGGCTGGAGCTATACGCCGCAGCGCTTCTCGGGAGAGGTGTTGAATCATGAACAGATCAGATCGTATGCAGGGACAGCAGCGGATCAGAGTGCGTCCCGCACGCCAGCGGAGCTGCTTAAGGAGCTTCAGCAATCGACTAATAAGGTAAGTATTCAAACGGTGACAACAGCGGAAGGGCATCTCGTGCTTCATGCGGCCCTTGACAAGGGAGCAGCGAAGAAAAGGTGGGAGAAGCGCCTGACGGCAGAAATGGCAGCTCTCGCGAGCCGGGCTCCCTCAGAGGAAGGAGCGCTGCGGCAGGAATGGCTGCGCACGTATGAGGCGTCTCATCAGGAGCTGAAGCAAATGCTGGCCACCTTAGAGGTGGATGGACAATACGAGCTGACCATCGACCGCAGCAGGCTGGTGCCGCTCAAGTTGGAAGAGCAAACGACATTTGCTTATCAAAAGCAGGGCAAAAGGATCATGGAGAAACGGACGACGAACATTTCGCTCAGCGCTTTTGATGGTTCCACTTCGCCATGAAGGATGCACACGCCTGTTAAACATGTTACGATGGGGTTGGTAGTAATCGTCAAATATAGAGAAGCAATGATTTGGAGGAGAGTCTAACATGCGTGACCCAAGAATTCAGCAGCTAGCTGCCAATTTGGCAGGCTATTCGATTGGCGTTCAGCCGGGAGAAAATGTACTCATTGAAGTCATCGGCTCGGAACGCGAGCTGACGAAAGCTTTAATTGAAGAGGTAGCGAAGCTCGGCGGCAGACCTTTTGTGGAAATTACAGACCCTGCGGTAACGCGTACGCTGCTGCGAAGCGGAAGCAAAGAGCAAATCGAAGAGTGGACGAAATATGATTTGCAGCGTATGAAGCAAATGGATGCCTACATCGGCATTCGTGCGGGCGGAAATGCAAATGAAATGAGCGACGTGCCAGAAGATAAAATGCGGCTGTATGAGCAAATTTATCGCGATGCTGTACATATGGATCAGCGGGTCAAGCGCACGCGTTGGGTTGTTATGCGTTATCCGAACGAATCGATGGCGCAGCTGGCAAAAATGAGCACGGAATCGTTTGAGGATTTTTATTTTAACGTCTGTAATTTAGATTATGCCAAAATGGACAAAGCGATGGACCCGCTTCAGGCTTTGATGAACAAAACCGATCGCGTAAGAATTGTATCGCCAGGCACCGATCTTACTTTTTCCATTAAAAATATCGGCTCCAAAAAATGCTCCGGCCACCGCAACATTCCGGATGGAGAAGTTTTTTCGGCTCCTGTGCGCGACTCGGTACAGGGTACCATTTCCTACAATGCACCCAGCGTATATTCAGGCGTAACCTTCTCGGACATTTGCTTCACGTTTGAAAATGGAAAAATCGTCCAGGCGACGAGCAGCGATACAGCACGCTTGAATGAGATTCTGGATATGGACGAGGGCGCGCGTTATATTGGCGAATTTGCGATTGGCTTTAATCCGCATATTTTGCACCCGATGAATGACACTTTATTTGATGAGAAGATCGCGGGAAGCCTGCATTTTACACCAGGTCGCGCTTATGATGAAACGGACAATGGAAATCGGTCTTCCGTTCATTGGGACCTTGTGCTTATTCAGCGCCCAGAATATGGCGGAGGGGAAATTTATTTCGATGATGTGCTTATCCGCAAGGATGGACATTTCGTTATTCCGGAGCTCGAGGCGTTAAATTCCGAAAATTTGAAATAAATGAAATAGAAGCGTTTAACAATTTGCCTCTTGCCCGATCAATGATTTCAGGTTATCATGATTTCGAAGGTAAGCTTTACTAATTTAATTGGAGGGGTTCCCCATGTCTAACAACGCAGCTATTGTAGAAATATCCCAAGCAGCAGGTCAATTCCGCTCATCAATCGTTCTGCAAGCAGATAACAAATATATTGATGTTAAAAGTATTTTGGGATTGTTCACTACGCTGGTAGGCGGTCACTCCTACGAGCTTCACGTCCATGGACCAGATGCTGAAGAAGCAAAAGTCGCAATGGCAGCTGTTTTCGCTAAGCATAACCTGAATATTGCAGTCGTATCTGAATAAACAGGTTACACCAGTACATGCGCCTCTTCGCTAGCCGAAGGGGTGCTTTTCTGTTTTGTCCTTGTGTATTGGCTCTTTTTCGTCTAATATAAAGGGTATAGACGACGGCGGGTACACGCATTAGGGGGGAAAACGATGTCTTCACCGGAAGTCACGGTTCAATTGCATGAGAAAGCTCTTCGTCTCCTTATGGAGGATGCGGCTAAAATAGAGAAATTGATTGAGGTTCAGATGGAGAACTTGACGACCCGTCAATGTCCGCTGTACGAGGAAGTATTGGACACGCAGATGTATGGATTCTCGCGGGAAATTGATTTTGCAGTACGCGCTGGATTGATCGCTGAGCATAGCGGCAAGGAGCTGTTAAGCCGATTGGAGCGCAATCTGGCTCAGCTTTACGAAGCGTTGAATAGAAAGGAGTAGGCGTACCATGCGGCCTGCTCCTTTTTTTTGTCTGCTTTTTTGCTTGTTTATTTTGCGGCTTTTATCTTTATTATGGTGGGAGTGTGCTGCGCAGCCCAGATCCTTTTTCAGCACACTCCCGTCCTTTATACCAAATAAAAAGCAATGCCCAAAATACAATAAACCATTAGCAGCAGCGCCCCTTCATACCAATTGGTCTGTCCGTCCCCCGATACCGACTTCGCTATAAAGACAGATACCGCGATAGCGGTCAGCTCAATCGGTGTAAAAATAATGTCCATCGTCTTGCCCATTATTGCGCTGGCGATAATGAGCACGGGGGCGACGAACAGGGCGATTTGCAAGCTGCTTCCGATAGCAATTTCGACGGCCGCACCGATTTTATTCCTCATCGCCAGCATAATGGCTGCACTGTGCTCTGCGGCATTGCCGACAATGGCTATGATGAATGCGCCGACAAACAGCTCAGACAGCCCAAAACGCGTTGTAAACGTATCCAGCGTGTGGACCAGCCATTCGCTAATAAAAGCGACCATCACGGTGGCTACAACGAGCATGAGGACGGAGCGGCCCTTAGACCAGGCAGGCTCGTCGCCATGGTCATTGCTCATTTCGTTGTCTGCAAGCATCTGCTTGTGCGTCACCATCGAGAACAGCAGCCAAAGCACATACGCCAAGATCAAAATGCTGGCCACGGTCAGGCTGAGGAAATGATCCTTCTCCAGCGAGAAATGCTCGGCTCCAACAAATATCGCCGGTACGAACAAGCCGATGACAGCGAGAATCATCAAGGTTGAGTTATGCTGAGCTAGCTGATGATTGAAATGCTGCTGTTTGTATTTGAGTCCACCTGCGAGCAGGCTGAGCCCGAGGACAAGCAGCAGGTTGCCGATAATGGAGCCAGTTATGCTCGCTTTTACCATGTCGAACAGACCTTCCTTGACGAGGAAAAAGGCGATAATCAGCTCGGCTGCGTTGCCGAAGGTCGCATTAAGGAAGCCGCCGAGCCGCTGGCCAGCATAATGGGCGACGCTCTCGGTTGCTTGCCCGAGAAAGCCCGCTGCAAATACAATCGCTATAGCGGAAACAGCAAATTGCAGCGTCATGTCTAGATGGGCGAAATGAGCGATTGCACTGAAGGCAAACATGACGATTAATCCGGTGAAAAACAGCTTCCGTCTCACGTGGACACCCCTTTGTGAAAATCTGCAAACCTGTTATATAATATATCCAATTCTATTCGACAGATAACCGTAATTTTAATCGACAAAAGTTGCTTCCGGTTAATCCATCCAGTACAATATACATATATAGCAAATGGAGGAGTGAAGAAGATGACCGAGGACCTTAAAACAGGCATTATTCGTATTTCTGATGACGTAGTAGCAACAATCGCGGGACTCGCCGCACTTGAGACTCCAGGTATAGCAGCCATGTCTGGCGGGATTTCCGAAGGGCTTGCAAAACGCCTAAGCGGGAAGAACGTACAGAAGGGTGTTTCCGTGGAAGTCGGACAGCTCGAGGCCGCAATTGATTTGCGTATTATCGTTCACTATGGCATTCCTATTCAGGAAGTATGCCGTCAGCTGCAGCTTAACGTAAGGGAAACGGTATCGAACATGACTGGTCTTCAAGTCGTTGAAGTGAATGTGAAAGTAGAAGGCGTTGTGTTTAAGGAAGAAGAAGTTTTTGAAGAAGCAGCGGCTCCGCGTATAAAATAATCGGTGATTGCTTGCCGCGCATTGTGCGGCCTGAGCTGTTCATTCTGATATAACATCGCAACAATAAACAAGCTTCCGCGCCTCATAGCAGGTGGGAAGCTTGTTTTAGTTTTGACGTTTGTTTTTCGGTTTTGCATTGCGATTCGCTTCTCGTGAAATGCTAAGCAATACGCCAATACACATGAGACAGGCCATAAGCGATGATCCGCCATAGCTTATGAAAGGGAGCGTTACCCCGGTCAGAGGTATAGCGCCTGTTACGCCGCCGATGTTTATGAATGCCTGAATGCTGAACAGCCCTATAATGCCGACGCCGATAATGGTGCCGTATTGATCCGAGCAGCGCAAAGCGACGATCAGGCCGCGCCATAAAAAAGCAAGGAAAAATAAAATAAAAAGCGAGGCTCCAATAAAACCGAATTCCTCCGCGATAATGGCAAATATAAAATCATTATACGCATAGGTTAAATAATGCAGCTTTTGTACACTTTCGCCAAAGCCAGCTCCGGTCAAGCCGCCATGCCCTAAAGCCTGTAAAGAGGAAACGAGCTGAAGCCCCGTATCCTGCTTGTCTGCCACAGGATCCAAAAACGCGGTAAAGCGGGCAATACGATAAGACCACTTTGCCGGGCTGAATGCCATAGAAATGCTGACTACAACCGAAAGCACAAGCCCCATTAATCCGCCGGTTACGAATACCTGCTTCAGATTTGCGCCGCCAGCCATAATCATAATGGTTGCGCAGCCTGCGAGTACGATACAGGAGCCCAAATCCGGCTGCTGCATAATAAGGAAGCAGATAAAGCCTGTAACAAGAATGACGGGAACGAGACCTTTTTTGAAGTCGCGGAATTTCTCACCTTTTTTGGATATGAGTGCTCCCAAGTACAAAATAAGCGCGAGCTTTGCGGGCTCCGTTGGCTGTATAGTTAGGGGCCCTATTTTTAGCCAGCTGTGTGCACCGTTAATGTTATCACTCACAAAAGGAACAATTGCAAGTAAGATAATGACAGGAATAAAGAAAAGCAAAAAAGACTTCTTATAAAATTCGTAACGAATATTCATCATGATGAGCATGAAAAATACGCCTGCTGCTGCAAAAACAGCCTGTTTTTTAACAAAATAAAGCGGATCATTCAAATACTTTGGTGAATACAAGGCAATGCTTGAGCTCGCGCTGAATACCATCACGAGCCCAAAACCGACGAGCAGAAGCGTGAAAATAAGAAGCAGAAAATCTGGCCTGCCACGGCTGCCGTTTTGCGTTTTGCTCATACTAGTCAAGCAATTGCTTTAGTTGCTGCAATCGCTGCGTAGCTGTGTTCAAAATGGGCTGTGGCACCGGAGATTCATACTCCATACCATGCGGGAACGTTGCTCTGCCAATGTATACGGCTTCAATTGCAAGTACAGCATGTGGAGATTCAAGCTTTCCTTCAACGGCACGCGTGTTGATGCGCAAAAAGTATTCAGCGTTCGTAGCCTTATCTTCCAGTTTCAAATCATATGTAGCGCGGTAGTATTCCCACTGCCAACGAACGAAGCCGAGCTTTTCTGCTGATTCATCCAAATGGAACAGCTCGCTCTGAACACCGTTCAAACCGGTATTCTCAATAATCATGATGTTTCCTCCTCATTATTCAAAAACCAATTGTTGAACATTCATTTCTCATGATAGTATGTTTCCCCAGCCAGTGCAAGCCTTACCCACGGCGACAAAGCAATCAGAAATCAACATTCCTGCAATTAAGCTTCCTCATGTGAGCTTCGTTCTGTTAAAATAGAGTAAGTTTATACGATTAAGACGATAGGTCTGTCATTTGTGTAAAAGGTGAAGGAGGTTTGCTGTTATGTTGACCAGTGTCTATACGTTAGAAAAGCTGCAACATCTTTATCCAGAGATGGTGCAGTGGCGGAGATACCTCCATCAGCATCCTGAACTATCCTTCCAAGAGGAGAAAACCTCAAGATGGATCGCAGGGAAGCTGGCGGAATTCGGCTGCGAGTTTGAGGAAGGTGTAGGCGGATATGGAATCGTTGTGACGATAAAAGGCGAACAGCCTGGGCCAGTCGTGGCTCTGCGCGCCGACATCGATGCGTTGCCGATTCAAGATGAGAAGCAGTGTGATTATGCGTCAACAGTGCCCGGAATGATGCATGCTTGCGGGCACGATGGCCATACGTCGTCGATGCTGGCGATAGCTAAGTTTTATCAGGAGCATCGCGAAGTAATCAAAGGCGAGCGGAGGCTGTTGTTTCAGCCTGCTGAGGAAGTGACGCCGGGCGGTGCCATTCATATGATAAAGGACGGCGCGCTTGAAGGCGTGGATGTTATCTATGGCATTCATCTGTGGGCTCCGCTCCCATTTGGGCAAGTATCGTCAAGAGCTGGCGCTTTCATGGCCGCAGCCGATGAATTTACAATTGAAATTATCGGGCTGGGCGGACATGGTGGCATGCCGCATAAAGGAATTGATACGATTGTAGTCGGGGCCTCTCTCGTTCAGTCGATTCAATCGATTGTTAGCCGGAGCATCAACCCGCTGCATCCGTCGGTTATTTCTATAGGATCTTTTCAAGCGGGAACGACGAATAACGTCATTGCCGAACGGTGTTTAATGAAAGGCACGGTTCGTTCATTCGATGAGGAAAGCCGTTATTTTATTCATGAGCGATTGAAGCAAGTAATTGATCATACCTGCCAAATGTACGGAGCCAAATGCGACTTCCAGCTTCGCATTGGCTATCCTGCCGTTATCAATAATGAGCATGAAGCGGAACGTTTTTTCCGTGTAGCTGAGCCGATGCTGGGAGAGGGCAATGCGGTGCGGGGCGATGAAATGATGGTAGCCGAAGATTTTTCCTACTACTTGGACAAGGTTCCCGGCTGCTTTATGATGGTAGGAGCGGGCAATGGCGAGACGTCCACCAGCTATTCCCATCACCATCCTAAGTTCGATTTCGAAGAAGGCGCGATGCTTAAATCCGCAGAGCTGCTTATACGGTTGGCTGAGGATTATGTGTCAGAGCCATAGATGGTCGGAGCATTAAATTAAACGCTGGATGAGCATGTTAATAGCAGTACAATGAACGTAAGGGGCATGTCACGGAAGACCGTGGCATGCTCTTTTTTTTAGGTGAAACGAGCTTTGAGGACGAAGGAAACAACAGCGTTTACACTTGCATAAAATAGGGCTTTCTTCCGCATACTGCTCCTATAGGTGGCGAATATGGCCGAAGCGTTGGCCTTGCAGTTTTGCGAAAGGCAGGCTGCATACTGACAGAGAAGGAGGGCTTTCTATGCTGAAGCCAAGCGGCAAGCCGCTCATTGTTCAAAGCGATATGACGCTTTTGCTCAATATGAAGCAAGCCGAGTCAGAGGAGGCTGCTGGAAGGCTGCTTGCTATCGCAGAGCTCGTCAAGCGCCCGGGAGGGTGGCATACGTACCGGATGACTGCCATGACGCTATGGCAAGCCTGTGCGTCAGGCATGGCGGCAGAGGATGTCATGGTGCTGCTTATGGAGTATGCTTCATCGAGCATCCCGACCTATACGGAAATGAGCATACGCAAATGGATGGGAAGATACGGCAAACTGCATCTTGAGCTTGCGGGAGACAAGCTCATGCTAAGCGGCAGCGCAGAGCTTATCACGGAGCTGGCCCTCCATCCGCATATCAGGCCGAAATTAACAAACCCGGATTTGGCAGCATGCCAGAACGGTTTAGGTGTGGAGATTCGCGGAGGGGAGCGAGGGCTGCTCAAGCAGGAGCTGGCCCGGCTCGGTTATCCCGTCATCGATCAAGCGGGCTATCACGCCGGTGAGTCGCTGATGGTGCAGCTGCGCGAGAAAACGCGCCAAGGCAAGCCGTTCGAGCTGCGAGGATATCAGCAGCAGGCGGTAGATGTTTTTTGCGCCGAAGGCTCCGTGCATGGCGGCAGCGGGGTCGTCGTGCTGCCATGCGGAGCTGGCAAGACGGTTGTCGGGCTGGCGGCACTCGCAAAGCTAAGCAGTGCGACGCTGATTTTGACCTCCAGTACAACCTCGGTCAAGCAGTGGAAGCGCGAGCTGCTGGACAAAACAACGCTGCAGGATGAACAAATAGGAGAATATGCTGGCGGGCTGAAGCAGGTGCGTCCGGTGACGATTGCCACCTATCAAATTTTGACGAGCCGCAAGGCGAAGTCGGCAGACTACCAGCATATGAATTTATTTTCCGAGCGCGATTGGGGGCTCATTATTTATGATGAGGTGCATTTGCTGCCTGCACCTGTATTTCGAATGACGGCGGATATTCAAGCGACGAGGCGGCTTGGCCTGACGGCAACGCTCGTACGCGAGGATGGCTGCGCGGAGGATGTTTTTTCGCTCATAGGTCCGAAGCAGTATGAATGGCTGTGGAAGGCGGTAGAAGCAGAGGGACATATTGCGGCTGTTCATTGCACCGAAATTCGCATACCGCTGGATGAGGCTGTCCGCAAGCGTTATGCGGCGGCTGCTCCACGCTCCCAATTACGGCTTGCTGCAGAAAACCCGTCGAAGGCAGACGTCATTACGGAGCTGTTGAAGCGACATGAGGGCGTGCCAACGCTCATTATTGGGCAATATTTAGATCAACTGCATACGGTTGCCGAAACGCTCGCAATTCCCATTATAACCGGAGAGCTGGAGCAGGATAAGCGCCAACTGCTGTATGACCGTTTCCGCTCGGGTGAGGTTCCTGTACTGGCGGTTTCCAAGGTTGCCAATTTTGCTGTGGATTTGCCGGATGCGGCAGTAGCCATTCAAATATCGGGCAGCTATGGCTCCAGGCAAGAGGAGGCTCAGCGCATTGGACGCATTCTCAGGCCAAAAAAAGGCAGAAACGAAGCATGGTTTTATACCGTTGTTAGCGATGGCACCAAGGAGCTGGATTTTGCCTTACGACGCCAGCTGTTCATGGTGGAGCAGGGATATCGCTATGCGTTGGAATCGCGGGAGTAGTTTCTCATGAATGGAGTAAAGAAATCCGATCCAAATAATCTAGGGGGAGAAAAAATGTACGTCCACGAGCTCGCCGACAAGCTGACGGATTATCGGCAGCAAACGTTTATGGAAGCACTGATGTGGTGGTATGCGGTTAAAGAAAATAGGCAGTGGAGCGATGCTGTTAAGGATCGCCGTTCCGTGCTTGAGGCCATTCAATCGCTATCTTCTACGACGCTTGCGGCGCTGAAAGCGGTCATGAAGCTTGCGGGGGCAGATCCAGCTCCTGAAGAGAAGCTTTTTCGCTTCGGCCCAAAGCTGGCACGCATGTCAGGCGCGGAGTTTCGCTGGGCTCTGGCCGAATTGCAGCGCGGCGGGCTCGTATTTTCGGTAAGCCGCAATTGGGGCGAGCGCATTTATTTTGTGCCTCGTGACAGCTTTGCGCTATGGCAGCAGCTGCTGTTTCCCTGTCATTTGGAGGCGAAGGACATGGATACTTTGGCAGATGGCGAAGTGCAGTTTCGAGCTTCCGGGAGGCTGCTGGGGCTTCAATTGCTTGATGCTTGGACGGAGCTTGCGCGAAGCGGGCTTGTGCTGACGAATAAAGGGATTTTGCCTAGAAAAATAATTGCCCGTCTAGGGATTGCCGTTACCCTAAGCGAGGAAACCATCGCCTGCTTGAATATATCCGATGATAGGGTACGCAAATACGGGCGCATGCCTGCCTTTATTTTGGAAACGGCTATCAGGCTAGGTGTTCTGGAGGAGGAAGAGGAACGGCTCGTATGGGTAAAGGATAAGCTGGAGCAGTGGCTGATTTTAAACAGCTTGGTGCGTGAAGCTTGTCTGCACAGCCTGATTGTGGAGTTTTATTTATATCGGCAGCCGCTTTTGGCGCAGGGCACAGCTGCATTGTCTATACTTGCCGCGGGGCATTGGTATGAGGCTCGTGAGTGGCTGCACTATGTGCAGAGCGAGGCTGCTGCAACGGCAACGGGTCAATTGGCTTTAGGTGATGAGCAGCAGCTGCTCGGTTGGCTGGATACGCTGCATGCTTTTGGTTGGCTTGAGCGGATAGAGCTGCCTGGGGATCGCAGCTGGTTTCGTTGGATGATTGATCCCCAGCAGGGGGCAGTTGATTCATTGGCACCGCTTCCAAATGAAAGTGAAGCTGTCATTGTACAGCCAAATGGGGAAATTATCGTCCTTCCGGAATGCGATGGGCGTATACGCTGGGAGCTGGAGCTTATGGCCGAGCGGGTGAGCGAGGAGCAGCTAGGACTGTATCGGCTTAGCCGCAAGTCGATTGAACGAGCCATTGCTTTCGGGCGAACGGAAGCAGCGATGCTTGCTTTTCTGGAATGGGCTTCCGGGAGTCCTGACGCGGCAGCGGAAGCAGCGCCACTGCTGCGAGACTGGGGAGGCAAGCTGGATCAGCTAAGCAAACCAGTATCTGGCGGGGGGAGCATAGGAGAAGGCAGAGAGTATCCTTCCTTTCATAATAGCTCCCAGCAGCTTCTAACAGCTGATTTGCGGATGTATCCGGTTTATAGAATGGCTGTATCCAGAGCAGGGCAGGAGGACTGGCTTGGCCATTATGAGCTTATCCAGCATGATGATGAGGACAAGCAGGGCAGTTATTCGGGGCTAAAGCAAATACCCGCAAGCTGGTTGAACCAGCGCCGCGCCTACCATCATTCCACAAGCCGGGAGATGATGGAGCGTGCGCTGCAGTGGCAAACACCAGTTGAGCTGCTTCTGGAGGGAGAAATCGTTTCTTTTGTGCCTTGGGAGCTGCATGCGGAATCCAATAGCTGGTCCATCACGGGCAGCTTCTCAGGAGCGCAATATGGGGTAAGCGTGAGGTTGTCGCCTGAAAGCTGGCAGGCTATGAGGATGCTTGTTCCAGGAATTAATTTTCATACATAAAATGGTATGTACTATTTAAGCTAGTATGCTATGATAGATAAGGAAGTAAGCGAATGAGATGAGGTGGAAAAATGCCTGCTACTAAGGAGCTCTCGGCTGTTCTACCCATACACCCTGAAGGTGCAAGCGGTGTTTCTTCGCTCGATATGGCGTCGCTGCTGCTTTGTGCTTACGAGCTGGGTGATTGGATTAATCAGTCGGCTGAGGTTGCCGAATATTTATATTGGAAAGACGCAGTCAGCGAGGATGCTGATGTTAAGGCGCTGACCAGGAAGTTCGAAAAGGCGAAAGAGCTGTTTGAGGAATGCCAGCGTTTTGGGCGTTTTCATCCTGATTTTCATGCAGCTAAAGATAAAATTAAGGCGGTTGAAGCTGAGCTGGCTCAAATCGAGGCGGTCGTTCGTTTCAAATCGGCGGAGCAGGCTGTTGATACCATGCTGTTCGAGGTATCACGGACCATTGCAGAATCAGTATCGGATACGATTAAAGTGCCGAGCAATGAAGCAAGCGGCGGCGGTTGCGGAAGCGGCGGATCCTGTGGCTGTGGAAGCGGCGGCTGCGGCTAGGCGGCTCTGCTCGGTGTGAATTTTACACAGGTGGAGGGAATAGTATTGTTACCGGAACGGACGGGTTATATTATATGGGTCAGTGACCTGAAGGCGGCAAGATCGCTTGAAAAACACGGCACCGTTCATTACATGTCGCGCAAAATGCATTATGTCGTCATTTACGTAAATGCCGAACGTGCCGAAGAAGTGCTGCGCAATATTGGACGTTTGCCTTTCGTTCGCAGAATTGAACGTTCCTTCCGGAATGAGCTGCGGACGGAATACACGAAGGACAGTGAAGACAAAACAAGGTTTTACAGCATGTAGCTGCTAGAAGCGAACAGGCTGTGCGCAATAGCCCAGATGGGGACAACCCACCTGGGCTATTTTTTATGCTCAATATGATTCAGTATGATTATGAAATGAACCTCATCGAAGAGCGAAGCAAAAATCGGTTTCATGAAAGTAAAGGGATATGCTGAGTTTGCAAGCCTATGGCGGGTTCATAATCAGAACTGGAGCCGTAGTGCCGTCTCGTCAACTGTTATTTTTAAAATTCAGCATTTTTTCTGTTGTAAAATCGGTCAATCATGGTAAAATACTTGATATAATAGTCATAAAGGCCTGGTTCTTTAGGAGGAGGGTTCGTGATGAAGGACAAGTTGACGAAACGTTGGAGCACCTATGAAACATTCTATGTCGATCTGGGCGATATGAAAGTTTCTGATATTGTCATTACGAATCATGCCCGTAGCCGCTGGATTGATCGTGTCGAGCATGAAAAAACGGGCTATGAGGACATCGCAGAGTTTTTGTGGGAATGCTTGAAGCAGGGCCGAGTCGAGTCGTATTACCGCAATGAGCAGGATGTTTATTTAATTGACAATGATTTGGTATTCGTAGCCGAATTTTCGCCTTCCCTGACAGATACGGACATCTTGGGGAACCCGCTGCACAAAATGATTATCGTGACATTCCTTGGCCGAATGTCGGAGACGATGGAGCTACGAGATTTGAAATCCTATTATTCCTGGCTGCGCCATTCCCGGCGGATGACGCTCGTTAAAAATAGCCGCAAGAAAAAATAAACCGGCCCTTATACTTAATTAAAAATGAAAGCGCATCTTCGATTCGCAAGCATGGTGAAGCAGCAGCTAGCCGTGCGATGAACGAGACTTGCGCTTTTTCGTGCGTTTTGGCCTAGCCATATAGTATAATATAGGGCAGAGGAAAGGGTGGTCGGACAGATGGCGCTTAATTTTCATCAACTGCATATTTTTTATACCGTTGCGGAGCGGGGCAGCTTCTCGGCTGCGGCGCAAGCGCTCCATATGACCCAGCCGGCGGTGACGATGCAGGTTCAGTCTCTGGAGGATTATTTTGGCACGAAGCTGCTGCTGCGCTCAACGAAGCGGATCGAGCTGACGGAGGCGGGGCAGGAATTGATGCCATACGCGAGACGCAGCATTGAGCTTATTAGAGATACAGATCAAGCGATGAGCTTGTTTACGAAGCAATTAAAGGGACGGCTGCTGCTTGGAGGCAGTTTGACGATAGGCGAATACATATTACCTCGACTGCTTGGTCCCTTTGGACAAGCTTATCCGGACATTGCCATCAGCATGAAGGTGATGAATACGGCGCAAATAATGGAGGATATTATTAATCACCAGCTGAATTTTGGACTCATTGAAGCGCCAGTCAATCATCCGGATATGCAGATGGAGGCCGTCATGAGCGATGAGCTGCATCTCGTTGTGCCGCAGGGACATCCGCTAGCGGGGCGTACGGATGTGACGCTTACCGAGGCAGCGAGCTATCCTTTTGTGCTGCGTGAGCAAGGTTCTGGAACGAGGCTTGTGATGGAAGAGCAGCTTAAGCGCAAAAATATTGATCCTGCAGGTCTGAAGGTCGTCATGGATCTTGGAAGCACTGGCGCGGTAAAATGTGCGGTAGAAGCGGGCTTAGGCATTTCATTTCTGTCCTCCTCATCGACCAAGCATGAAATTGCGCTGGGCTTGCTGCATAGCGTGCCGATTGTGGATACGAAGTTTAAACGGCAGTTTTATTCCATTTATTTGAAATCTGCGCTGCTGCCGATTTCTGCGGTCACTTTTTTAACGTTTCTTAGGGAAAATGATTTGAGGAAATGGCTATGAGGAGTGAAGTTATGGGAAAGGTAGATTTACATACACATACGACAGCTTCGGACGGCACAGGCTCTCCCAGCAGCAATGTGCAGCTTGCAAAGGCAGCCGGTCTGGCAGCTATTGCGATTACCGACCATGATACGATGGCTGGTGTAGATGAGGCACTGGCGGAGGGTGAGCGTGTAGGCATCACGGTGGTGCCGGGAGTAGAGCTTAGTACGATTGCAGATGGTCAGGACATACATGTGCTCGGCTATTATGCGAATTGGCGGGATGAATTATGGCAGCAGCGTCTTACGGGGCTGCGCTCTGTCCGCGACATTCGCAATGAATTAATCGTTGCCAAGCTTGTAGAGCTGGGTATAGACATAACGCTTGCGGAGGTTACGGCGGTTGCACTGGAGCACTCTGGGGGCGCGGTCAGCGGGAAGACGGTAGGCCGTCCGCATATCGCGGAGCTGCTCGTTCGTAAAGGAGCAGTCTCCAACATGCGGGAGGCGTTTGACCGTTATCTTGCTTCGGAAAGCGCTGCCTATGTCAATCCGCCTCGTGTAAATCCCTATGAAGCGATTACCTGGATCAAAGAAGCGGGTGGCGTGAGCGTACTCGCTCATCCTGGCCTATACGGCAACGACGAGCTGGTGGAGCAATTGATACGCAGCGGCGGCGTTCAGGGCATTGAGGTGTATCACTCTGACCACGGGCCGCAGGAGGAAGCAAGGTATTTGCGGCTTGCTGAGCAATATAGCCTGATTATAACCGGAGGCTCTGATTACCACGGCGAACGGGAAGGCAAAGTATTTCACGGCGCAATCGGCAGCCGGACGGTGGATGTGGGTGTCCTGAAGCAATTGAAGTCTGGATTGAACGACGTGAATTTGTAAAAATAGATCTTAATAAACAAAAAGGACGTGACCAGCTGTGCTTAGCAGCGGGTTCACGTCCTTTTTTTAAATATAAGAATATAAGTATCGCCCTTATAATCGGCGTATATTTCACCCGCGAAACGGTTGCTTTGCCGCCAGAGGACGGGCGATAGCCGTTTGCACTTTGCACTTGTGGCGTGTAGGCAAGGTAGGCAAGGTTAGATGGTGCAGATGAGGCTGGCCTTTTGAAGCCTACTGTTTTAATTAGGTGATTTTTGAAGGCAGTGCTTTAATGCGCTGTTCGTCTGGCGTAATGAAAAGCGTCTTCTGATGGTCATAGATGACGAAGCCAGGCTTGGCTCCGCTCGGCTTATGCACATGGCGAATCATCGTGTAGTCCACCGGGATCATACTGGACGATCTTGCCTGACTGTAATGCGCCGCCAGCATAGCCGCCTCTTCAAGTGTAGCATCGCCAAAGCTGCCTCCGCGAATGACGACATGCGAACCCGGGATGTCCTTCGTATGCAGCCAGGTGTCGGAGGAAGAAGCGAGACGGTTCGTCAAATATTCGTTTTGCGTATTGTTTTTGCCTACATAAATCGCAATGTTTTCGGAAGAGGTGTAGCAGAGCAAGGAAGGGTGGGCCGCCTTTTTGCGTTTTGGCCCACGCTTGCTGCTGCGATCCCGCAGGTAGCCCTGCGCAACCAGCTCCTCGCGAATTTCCTCCGTGTCGGCAAGCGACGCATTGTCGAGCTGCTGAAGCAGGGAGGACAAATAATCAATCTCTGCCTTTGCCAGCTCCATCTGTTCCCCAACGACAGCGATGCTGTTCTTATGCTTCGTATAGCGGCGGAAATAGCGCTGTGCATTGTCTGACGGCGTGAGCTGCGGATCAAGCTCAATTGTGACCGTTGCTTGATTTTCATCATAAAAGTTAACTAATGTTGCTACTTTATCCCCGCGCTGGATTTGATGCATGTAGGCGGTAAGCAGCTCGCCAAGGACGCGGTATTTATCGGCATCATGCGCGTCAACCAACGTTTCTTCCAGCTTGTTTATTTTTTTAATATTTTTGGCTTTTTCGTTTTGCACAAAACGAATGAGGTCGGAGGCGCGCTGCTTCACCGTATCCCGATCGGCTTTGTCGCCATAGAAGGCTTCCAGCATTTCGCTGACGGTAGGGAAGCTTGTGGTTTCCCCTTCCAAATGAGTGAGCGCTGTGACGGAGAAAAATGGTTTGCCTTTAGCATTCGTCACGATGGCAGGGTCAAATTCGCCCTGCTTTGCTTTGTCCATTAAAGCAGAAAAGCTTGGCCATAAGGCAGCTGCGGAATCATTGGCGCGGAACGCAATCTCCTTGGCGAGCAGCGGACTTAAACCGCTGAAAGCTTCTACCAGCTGCTGAGAAACGGGAGCCTCTGTATTAGCTTGCTTCTCCGCTGCTGGCGCGCTGTCAGCTTCATCGCCAGCTGCTTGCGTGTGAGCTGGCTCTGGCTTGTGGAACGCTTCGTGGAACTGGTCTTCTCGGGCAATGGAAAACGGGTCAAGCTTTCCTTGGTCTGGGGGAGATACATAGCTGCTGCCCGGCATGACGATACGGAAGCTGCTGATGGATGGCGTGACATGATGGATGCCGTCATGGATAATGCCCGTAGCCGGATCTAGTAAAATAATGTTGCTGTGCCGCCCCATAATTTCAATAATAATGCGTTTCAAGGATAAATCGCCGAGCTCGTCGCGGTGCCGAATATCGATATGTATAATTCGTTCCCGTCCGATCTGGCTAATCGCTTCAATGACGCCGCCCTCGCAATATTTGCGCAGCAGCATGCAGAACATCGGGGCTTCCATTGGATTGACATAAGTGCCCGTTGTCCAATGAAGCCGCGGATAAGTAGGATTGGCTGAAAGCAGCAGCTTGCCGCTCATTCCGGCTCCGCGAATGCTGAAAATAAGGTCGTTTGCTGTCGGTTGGTGGATTTTATGAATGCGTGCGCCGATGCAGCGCTGCAAATCATCGGTTATTGCATGTATGACAATGCCGTCTAAGGCCATATTTCGCTAGCTCCTTTATGTTTCAGGTCACTGAAGGGCTCCTGAAATCGGTACGTATCTCTCTATCATGCCATAGTTGAGGCAAAAACTTAACCCCTTGTTGGGATATTTTGCGGGTTGTCCGAATACATTTAGGCTTGAGAGGCTGTCCGAGGGGCGCTGAGGCATATACGGGAGGGAAAAGAAGCGATGGAACAATTGAAATGGCATCAATTGGGTAAAGGGGAGCTGACGCAAGCGCTGAACAGCATCCCGGAACAGGGGCTGGCTGCCGCTGAAGCGGCGGAAAGGTTGCAGCGGGATGGGCACAATGAGCTGACCGAAGGCAAGCGGGTATCGCCGTTCATGCTGTTTCTTAATCAGTTCAAGGATTTTATGGTATTGGTGCTCATGGGCGCTACTCTTATATCGGGGCTTCTGGGCGAATATTTGGATGCGGTAACGATTATCGCTATTATCGTCATTAATTCCGTGCTCGGCTTCGTGCAGGAGTTTCGTGCAGAAAAGTCGCTGCATGCGCTAAAAGAAATGTCGGCCCCATCGGCCAAGGTTTTGCGCGGCGGGCAAATGATGGACATTCCAGCGAGGGAACTGGTCGTTGGCGATGTCATCGTGCTGGAGAGCGGGGACCGGATTCCGGCTGATGTGCGGCTGCTTGAGGCGAATAGCTGCTATACGGAGGAGTCGGCCCTAACCGGCGAGTCCGTGCCTGTCGGCAAGCATGCGATGGCGATCTCAGAGGCGGATCTGCCGCTCGGAGATCAGCGCAACATTGGCTTTATGGGCACAATGGTCACACGGGGCACCGCGAAGGGCATGGTCATTCGTACCGGAATGAAGACGGAGATGGGCACGATTGCTGAGCTTATCCAGCAGACGGAGTCGATGGAAACGCCGCTGCAGCACAGGCTGGAGCAGCTTGGCAAAATATTGATTGCCGTCGCCATCGGCCTGACGATTATCGTTGTTGCAGCAGGAATTTTGCATGGACAGCCTGCATATGGCATGTTTTTGGCTGGCGTCAGCCTTGCTGTTGCGGCAATTCCGGAAGGACTGCCCGCTATTGTGACGATCGCACTCGCGCTCGGCGTGCAGCGGATGATTAAGCGCAAGGCCATCGTACGAAAGCTGCCGTCGGTGGAGACGCTTGGCTGTGCCTCGGTTATTTGTTCAGATAAAACAGGTACCCTGACCCAAAATAAAATGACCGTCACGACCATTTGGATGGGCGGGCGGCGCCTCGATGTAACCGGGCAGGGCTATGAGCCCGTCGGAGCCATTATGGAGGGCGGGGAGCCCGTCGATATGAAGCACGACGCCTCGCTTAAACGGCTGCTGCAAATTGCGGCGCTGTGCAACAATGCTTCGATTTATCAGGTGGAGCCAGAGGAAGGACGCAAGCGCAGTGGCAAAAATGCAGGGGCAGCGAAGCAGGAGTGGGTGCTGAGTGGCGATCCAACCGAAGGAGCACTCGTTGTGCTGGCGGCGAAGCTCGGCTTGACCGCCAAATCGCTGGAAGGACTGTACAAGCGTGAGCGGGAGTTCCCGTTCGATTCGGAGCGCAAGCTGATGTCGGTGCTCGCATCCCATCAAGGAGGACGCGTCATTTATGCGAAAGGCGCTCCAGATGTGCTCATGCACCAGTGCAGCTATGTGCTGTGGGATGGCAAGGTTGTGCCATTTACAGGCACGCTTAAGAAAAAATATGCTGAGGCCAGCGAAGAGATGGCCCAGTCAGCGCTGCGTGTGCTTGGTCTCGCTTACCGTGACCTGCGGGCGACTGATAAATGCAATAGCGAGACGGAGGCGGAGAGCCAGCTCGTATTCGTCGGGCTTACGGGCATGATTGACCCGCCGCGCCGCGAAGCAAGGGAAGCGATTGCGGTATGCCGCCGCGCAGGCATCAAGACGGTGATGATTACGGGCGACCACCAGTTGACTGCAGAAGCCATTGCTGGGCAGCTGGGCATTATGCCTCGCGGCGGCATTGCGATGAGCGGGAAGCAGCTGGAAAGCATGAGCGATGAGCAGCTCGATCGTCTCGTTGACAATGTATACGTCTATGCCCGCGTATCACCGGAGCATAAGCTGCGCATCGTCAAGTCGCTTCAGCGCCAAGGGCATGTCGTTGCGATGACAGGGGATGGAGTAAACGATGCTCCAGCCATTAAAGCAGCGGATATCGGTATTTCCATGGGGATTACCGGAACGGACGTATCCAAGGAAGCGTCCGCCCTTATTTTGAGCGATGACAATTTCGCTTCCATTGTTTCGGCCATTGAGGAGGGGCGGAATATTTATGAAAATATTCGCAAATTCATTCGCTACTTGCTGGCCTCCAATGTTGGAGAAATTATGACGATGCTGCTTGCGATGATGGTAGGCTTGCCGCTACCGCTCGTGCCGATTCAAATTTTATGGGTCAATCTGGTGACCGACGGGCTGCCGGCGATGGCGCTTGGCGTCGATCAGGCGGAGAAGGATTTAATGAGCCAGAAGCCGCGTTCGGCGAAAGAAAACATTTTTGCCCGCCGCCTTGGCTGGAAAATCATTAGCCGCGGCTTGCTGATCGGCTTATGTACACTGGGGGCATTCTGGATTACGCTGATCGAGGCGCCGGGAAGCACCGAGCATTTAGTAAAGGCGCAGACGGTTGCGTTTGCAACACTCGTAATGGCGCAGCTCATTCATGTGTTTGACTGCCGCAGCTCGCGCTCGATTTTTCACCGCAATCCTTTGCAAAATCGGTATTTGGTGCTCGCCGTATTATCGTCGCTCATTATGATGCTTGGCGTGCTGTACATTGAGCCGCTGCAGCCTATTTTCAAAACGGTGCCGCTTGGCCTGCGCGAATGGTGTCTCGTCTTTGTTGCAGCGGGAATTCCGACGTTTCTTATGGGTATTGGCAGCGTGCTGGGCACATCCAAGCCTAAAAACAAATCGGGCAAGCTGACGTTTGGCTCCAAAATGTCGACGAGATAACATAAAAGTACAAATGTTGATGTATTTAGTGAATAGTGTTTATCCAAGCTTTGCAGTATGCTATCATTAATCAGAATCTTTTATTTATCAATGATAGCCGCGGCAAAGGAGCGTAAATATAATGAACTTCACTAAATTGCATGGATTAGGAAATGATTTTATCGTTATTGAAGGCGAGCAGCAGCTACCTGATAACGCAGCACAGCTTGCTATCGATTTGTGCAATCGATTTTTCGGCATTGGCGCAGACGGTCTCGTATACATTTTACCTTCGGAAAATGCGGATTTCCGCATGCGAATCATTAATTCTGACGGCTCTGAAGCAGAGCAATGCGGCAACGCCATTCGCTGCGTCGCAAAATACGTTTATGACAACGGCTTGACTGATAAAGAACTAATTTCGATTGAAACGCTAGGCGCAGGTGCGCAGGCGGTTCAATTGAGAGTAGAGGGCGGTAAAGTTCAAACCGTTCGCGTAGATATGGGCGAGCCGATTTTGAATGGCCTGGCGGTGCCAACTACGGTTGACCAGGAGCAGGTTGTAGAGCATCCGATTGAAGTAGACGGCCGTGAGTTCCGCTTCACTGCTGTATCTATGGGCAATCCGCATTGCGTAATCTATGTAGATGATGCGGCTAATTTCGACTTGGCAGCATGGGGGCCAAAGCTGGAGACTCACCCGATGTTCCCGCGCAAAATCAACGTGGAATTCGTAACGGTCAATTCCCGCGAGCATACGGAAATGCGCGTATGGGAACGCGGTGCTGGCCCGACGCTTGCCTGCGGTACTGGCGCTTGCGCGACGGTCGTTGCTTCGGTGCTGAATGGTTATACAGACCGGACGGCAACGGTAACGCTTAAGGGCGGGGATTTGCTCATTGAATGGAATGAAGCGGACAATCACGTATATATGACAGGGCCAGCGGCTGAAGTTTTCCGCGGCTCTTTATAAGGCGGATACGGCTATGGGAGAGATGAACAGCAAACCGGATTTGCGCTCAGCAATTGCTGAGCGCATCTTGACGGGGGACGGCGCAATGGGAACCTATCTTTATCAAATGGGGTTCCCTGTCGGCGTTTCCTATGAGGAATTTAATATTTTGCGCCCTGATGTAATCGAAAATGTTCACCGCCGCTACTATGAAGCGGGAGCACAGGTTATTGAAACGAACACGTTTTCGGCAAACCTGGAAAAACTGTCGATTTACGGCTTGGAAGCGGAAATGGAAGCGATTAACCGTGCCGGTGTCCGCATTGCCCGCGCTGCATCCGGCCCGGATGCTTACGTAGTAGGGGCGGTCGGCTCGATTCGCGCCGGAAAGCTTAAAAATACAAGAACCGTCCGCGTCAGCGATGCATATGAGCGCCAAATGGCGGCGCTGCTGACAGAAGGCGTTGACGGCTTTATGCTTGAAACGTTTTACGATCTTGACGAAATGCTGCTGGCACTGCGGATTGCCCGCAAGCTTACGGATATTCCGGTCATTTGCCAATTCGCAGTTGAAGACGTTGGCCGTACGCAGGATGGCGTCAGCCTAAGACAGGCGTTCGACCAGCTTACTGAGGAAGGCGCAGATGTCGTTGGCTTTAACTGCCGAAGCGGCCCGAATGGGATTATGAGGGCGATGAAAGCGATTGAAGGGGAAGCCACATGGCCGCTGTCGATTTTTCCGAACGCTGGTATTCCTGACTATGTGGATGGCAAATATACGTATGCGGCAACGCCGGAATATTTTGCAGCGTCTGCCCGTGAATTTGCCGATTACGGAGCACGTATTGTCGGTGGCTGCTGCGGTACGACACCTGAGCATGTCGCTGCTATGGCAGCAGCGCTGAACCATTATTCACCGCAAAGCGGCTCACAGGCAGCTGGAGAAACGGCTGTTGCAGAAGCAGAGACCCTTGTTATGAATCAACAGCCACCAGTGAAACTGGAAATTCCGGATGTTGTTGTGCCAACTGAGCCGAACATCGTGGATACGGTCCGTGAGCGTCATACCGTTATTGTAGAGCTGGACCCGCCTCGCGATTTGGATATTAGCAAGTTTATGGCGGGAGCAGCAGCACTGAAGGCATGTGGAACGGACGCGGTTACGATGGCGGATAATTCCCTTGCAGTTACGCGCATGAGCAATTTGGCACTCGCTGCGCTTGTGCAAGAGAAGGTCGGCCTGCGTCCGCTTGTGCACATTGCTTGCCGAGACCGCAACTTGATCGGTACGCAATCCCACTTGATGGGCCTTGATGCGCTGGGCATTGACCATGTGCTTGCTGTAACAGGTGATCCTGCACGCTTTGGTGATTTGCCGGATTCCAGCTCCGTGTATGACTTCACCTCCTTTGAGATGATCCGCATGACGAAGCAGCTTAATGAGGGGATTGCCTTCTCGGGCAAGCCGCTGAAGCAAAAAGCGAATTTTATCGTCGGTGCCGCCTTTAATCCGAATGTGAAGCATTTGGACAAAGCGGTGCAGCGTCTGGAGCGGAAAATCAAATCCGGGGCCGATTACATTATGACTCAGCCTGTCTACGACACGGCTTTGATTAAACAAGTGGCAGAGGCGACAAAACATCTTCCGATTCCTGTGTTTATCGGTATTATGCCGCTTGCGAGCGGGCGCAATGCCGAGTACTTGCACAATGAGGTGCCGGGCATCCAGCTGTCAGATGAAGTTCGCCAGCGGATGGCTGGACTTGAAGGGGAAGCGGGGCGTGCTGAAGGCGTCCGTATTGCCAAGGAGCTTCTAGACGAGGCAGTGCTCCATTTCAAAGGCATTTACCTGATTACGCCGTTTATGTTCTATGATATGGCGGTACAGCTTACGGAATATGTTTGGGAGAAAACAGGCGTTCATCGTTAATAGTATTGAAATGAATAAGGGGAAAGTGCTATTTTCATAAATATAAGCATTTATAAGTTTCACATTTATAAATGGCTTATATTTCATCGCGAAACGTTAGCTTTGCCGCCAGAGGAAGGCGACAGCCGTTTCACCTTGGTAGAATTTGCGCTTTGCCCTTGTTCGTTGCGCCAAAATCATTTAAGATGTATACTAATGAATACTGCCTCCCTGACTGTTTGGAATAACAAGTCGAGGACAGGCTGTCGTACAGTTCGGATGTTGTTTATACGTCCGCCTAGCGGAAAACGTATGCCCCGGACTTTTTTCGTCAACAATAATGCAATAGTTCTGCCGTTATTTGGCAGGTGGAGTGCATTCATCGTCCAAATACTTATACTTAATATCTTGTTTATTCGGGCAGTTGCACGAGGGAGACCGGAGGGGGAGCTTACTTGGCTATTAAACTAATTAATATTGGCTTTGGCAACATTGTGTCAGCCAACCGCATTATTTCAATCGTGAGCCCCGAATCGGCGCCGATTAAGCGGATTATCCAGGAAGCGCGCGACCGTCATATGCTTATTGACGCCACATATGGAAGACGTACGCGAGCGGTAATTATTACGGACAGCGACCACGTTATTCTATCAGCAGTACAGCCGGAGACGGTAGCACACCGTCTTTCCACTAAGGATGACGATAACGACGAATAGTACGGGGAGTCTTATGAATAAGGGATTGTTAATTGTATTGTCCGGTCCATCCGGCGTAGGTAAAGGGACGGTATGCTCCGTTCTGCGAAAAAAGATGCCTAATCTCGTATACTCTGTTTCGGCGACGACTCGTTTGCCACGGCAAGGGGAAATTGATGGCGTAAACTATTTTTTTAAGACCCGAGAGCAGTTTCAGGAAATGATGGCTTGCGATGCCTTGCTGGAGCATGCGGAGTATGTCGGCAATTGCTACGGTACGCCGCGCGATTTCGTTGAACGGACGCTGGCAGGCGGTCAGGACGTCATTTTGGAAATTGAAGTTCAAGGCGCTTTGAAGGTTAAGGAAAAGTTTCCGGAAGGCGTGTTTATTTTCCTCGTGCCGCCATCTTTGGATGAGCTGAAGCAGCGCATTACAGGGCGTGGCACGGAGTCGCAGGACACGATCAATCACCGGATGACGGTGGCGGAAGAAGAGATGAATCTGCTTAGCCATTATGATTATGCGGTCGTGAATGATGAGATTGAAGCCGCTTGTCATCGGATTGAGAGCATCCTTACCGCCGAGCATTGCAAGGCAAGCAAATATTTAGCGGAGCTGGGCGAGCTGCCAGCTGCAATCGAGAAAGCCTAAGCGAGGAGATGGAACATGTTATACCCTTCTATTGATGAAATGGTTAAGAAAGTCGACAGCAAATACTCGCTAGTCGTTGCAGCATCCAGACGCGCGCGCATGCTGCGCAATGGGGAAAAATCCGAGCTTAAATCGCCAAGATCGGCGAAATTTGTTGGTGTAGCTCTTGAAGAGATTTACGGCGACATCGTTGTTGTAGAATCGAAAGAACCGATCGACGAGTAGGCTGCTGGCCCTTTAGTCAGCTTATATGGTATTCAGGAGAGCAACCGTCATCTATGGCGGTTGTTTTTTGTTTCGGAAACTAGGGTGTCCATACAAACCAAAATGGGGCCGCAAATCCTTACTCAGCGCTTATTTGAAACCAATCTGATCTGATGGTTCAAGGCTTAAGGAAGCTCAGCATGCCAGTGTTGCAGGGCTGCACGAGTCGGGAGTAAATGCGAAGGCCCAACCATCACAGCTGTGAGCGGCCCTAGTTAGAGGCCCTAGTGAGCGGCCTAGTTAGGGCTTAGCATGTGAAAATCATGTTGTTATTGCCTTGTGTGATTACTCGTAAACAAATCTTTGTTTTTGTTTGAAATATGTATATTCAAAGATAAACAAATATGTTAGTATAAAAACAAGCAAAAACAAATATGATTTCGGAGGTTTGCAAAATGGTACAATCTTTATGGAATGCCTCTCTTGCAGCAGAAGTTGAAGCAGGTTTGGGTGAACTCGTATACCGTTCTAATATTATTGGCACTGATCGCCGTGTATGTAACTGGGGGGGCGGCAACACTTCCTCGAAAACAATCGTAAAGGACTTCCGTGGCCGTGATGTAGAAGTAATGTTCGTTAAAGGCAGCGGTTCTGACCTTGCGTCAATGAAAGCAGGCAATTTTACAGGTTTGCGTATGGAGGATATTCGTCCATTGTTCGAACGATCGGAAATGTCGGATGAGGATATGGTAGCGTATCTGGTTAACTGTATGATCGATTCCAAGCACCCGCGCGCTTCTATTGAGACGCTGCTGCACGCGTTCCTGCCGTTCAAGCATGTGGATCACACGCATCCGGATGCGATTATTAGCTTGTGCTGCGCAGACAACGGCAAAGCGGTAGCGAAAGAAATTTTCGGCGACCGTTTCGTCTGGGTTCCATATGTGCGTCCTGGTTTTACTCTTTCAAAAATGATCGCGGAGGGCGTGCTCGCTAATCCGAAGGCTGAGCTTGTGCTTATGGAGAAGCACGGTCTGGTTACTTGGGGTGAGACATCAGAGGAGTGTTATGCAAAAACGATTCAAATCATCAGCGAGGCGGAAGCCTACATTGAGGCACGCGTGGATGAAGCGAAGCTGTTTGGCGGCGTGAAGCATGAGGCGCTGGCGGCTGACGTCCGCAGAAGCATCGCGTCACAAGTGATGCCAACGATTCGCGGAGCAGTGAGCGACGAGAAAAAAATGATTTTGACATTCGATGATGAAGCCGATGTGCTGCAATTTGTAGGCGGACACAATTCCGGTGTCGTTTCCCAGGTAGGAGCTGCTTGCCCGGATCACCTCGTTCATACGAAGGTCGTTCCGCTGTTTGTGGATTGGACACCGAACGCGGACGATGTAGAAGGACTTAAAGCGAAGCTGAAAGAAAGCGTTGCTGCCTATAAAGAGCAATACAAAGCGTATTTTGAACGCAATAAGCATGAAGGCGATGTTATGTTTGAAGCGGCTCCACGCGTTATTTTGATCCCAGGCGTAGGCATGATTAATACTGGAAAGAGCTGGGCCAACTCGAAGGTTAGCGGCGCGCTTTACCACCGTGCGATTGCGGTTATTAGAGGAGCGACAGCTCTCGGCGAGTTCGTATCGCTTAGCGAAAATGAATCCTACAATGTTGAGTACTGGCCGCTTGAGCTTTACAAATTGTCGCTTGCTCCGGCTGAAACTGAATTTTCCCGTAAAGTGGCGTTTATTACAGGCGGTGCTGGCGGGATCGGCAGCGAAACAGCTCGCCGCCTCGTTTCTGAAGGCGCGCATGTGGTGCTTGCGGACTTGAATCTGGAAGGCGCTGAGAAAGTAGCGGCCGAAATCAATGACAAGTATGGCGAAAACAGGGCGATTGCCGTTAAAATGGATGTAACGAGCGAAGAGCAGGTTACTGCTGCTTATGCGGCTACTGCGCTTGCTTTCGGCGGCGTTGATATTATCGTCAACAATGCGGGCCTTGCTACATCTAGCCCATTTGACGAAACTTCGCTCAAGGAATGGAACCTGAACATGAACGTGCTTGGCACAGGCTATTTCCTTGTCGCTCGTGAAGCGTTCAAACAAATGAAAGCACAGGGTATCGGCGGCAACATGGTATTTATTGGCTCGAAAAACTCGGTATATGCAGGTAAAAATGCATCGGCTTACAGCTCCGTTAAAGCGCTTGAAGCACATTTGGCTCGCTGTATTGCAGCTGAGGGCGGCGAATTCGGCATTCGCGTCAACACGGTGCTGCCGGATGCTATTTTGCAAGGCTCGGCGATTTGGAACGGCAGCTGGCGCAATGAGCGCGCAGCGGCTTATGGTATTGAGCCGGATCAGTTGGAAGAGTATTACCGCAAGCGTACGACGCTGCTGGTTAATATTTATCCGCGTGATATTGCCGAAGGCATTGCTTTCTTTGCTTCATCGAAATCGGAGAAGACGACTGGCTGCATGCTGACGATTGACGGCGGCGTTCCGGCAGCGTTTACCCGCTAAATTTATTAGGAGTGATGCGGATATGTATAAAGCTCAGGGAGAAAAGCATTGGTTTATACCGGACGGTTACATTCCAGAGACGAGCTCCGGCTCGCTGCCTAGCCATGAGTCCATCTGTGTACTGAATACTTCGTCAGAAGAAGCATTGCTGCGCATTACGATCTTCTTCGAGGATCGTGACCCAATGAACGATATTCTGGTCGTGATTCCTGCCAGACGTACCAAGCATGTCCGCACGAGCTCTTTAGGCAAAAACGGAGTGCCGATTCCAATCGGCGTTCCGTATGCCATTGAGCTGCAAAGCGACATTCCGGTCATTGTACAGTACAGCAGACTCGATTCCACGCAAGCGGAAAATGCATTAATGTCAACGATGGGCTATCCCATTAAATAATATAATATTTTATAGTGGAAGGGTGTTTGAACATGTCCGATCGTGCGTATCAGCTATTGGAAGAACAGCAGAAGGCTAGAGGGATTAATCTGGATGCCGTCAAAGAGCAATTGAAAACGCTTAAAATCGAAACGCCTTCATGGGGCTATGGCGACTCAGGTACGCGCTTCAAGGTTTATCAGAAGGAAGGCGTTCCACGTACACCATTCGAGAAAATCGAAGATGCAGCGCAGGTTCACCGTTACACTGGCCTTGCGCCATCGGTGGCTATCCACATTCCTTGGGATAAAGTAGATGATTACAGCAAGCTGAGAAGCCATGCGGAAAGCCTCGGCCTCAAGATCGGCGCAGTTAATCCGAATTTGTTCCAGGAAGACGAGTACATGCTCGGCAGCGTAACGAATGCAAATGAAAAAATTCGCCGCAAAGCGACAGACCATTTGCTGGAATGTGTGCAAATCGCTAAAGAAACAGGCTCGCGCGATATTAGCCTCTGGTTTGCAGACGGCACAAACTATCCGGGCCAAGGCGATATTCGCAAGCGTAAAGCATGGATGCAGGAATCGCTTTCTGAAATGTACCGTGCACTTGATCCTCATATGCGAATGCTGATTGAATATAAATGCTTTGAGCCTGCTTTCTATCATACCGATCTCGCAGATTGGGGCATGTCGTATAACTTGGCGATGAAGCTTGGACCTCAGGCCGAGGTGCTTGTGGATACTGGGCATCATCTGCAAGGCGCGAACATTGAGCATATCGTTGCTTATCTAATTGATGAGAAGCGCCTGGGCGGCTTCCACTTTAACAGCCGTAAATATGCGGATGATGATCTCATCGTAGGAACGACGAATCCTTATGAGCTGTTCCTGATTTTCTATCAAATTTTGCTGGCTAGCCAAGATAATGATGAGGCAATTCGCAACAACGTCAGCAATATCGCCTATATGATTGACCAATCACACAGCATTGAGCAGAAAATTCCAGCGATGCTGCGATCGGTACTGAATGTACAGACGCAATTCGCGAAAGCGCTGCTGATCAATCATGATGAAGTAACAGATGCGCAAAATAGAGATGATGTGCTTGGCGCTGAAGATGCGGTTCGCAAAGCGTTCGAATTCGACGTTACGCCGCTGCTGCACGCGGTTCGCGAGGAGCAAGGCTTGCCGCTAGATCCAATGCGCGCGTATTTGGACAGCAGCTATGGCAAGGATATTTTAGCGAGAGGCAAGGGCGGTGCCAGCTGGTGACCATTCTTGCTTACGATTTAGGGGCGAGCAGCGGAAGAGCGCTGCTTGGCCGCCTCGTCAACAACAAAATCGAAGTGGAAGAAATACATCGGTTCTCGAATGATCCGGTACAAGTGGGAGAGCGTCTGCATTGGGACGTTCTTCGCTTGTATTTTGAGATCAAACAAGGCTTGGTCAAAGCGGGGCAGTTGAAGGCAGAGCCGCAAAGCATCGGCATCGATACATGGGCTGTAGACTTTGGCCTTATTGGAAGCAGCGGCGAGCTGCTGGGAAATCCTTATCATTATCGTGACGCACACACGGATGGTATGATGGAGAAGGTTTTTAAGGCGATTCCGCAGACGGATATTTTCGAGCGGACGGGCATTCAGTTTTTAAGCTTTAATACGATATACCAGCTCGCTGCTTTGCAGCAAAATGGATCACCGATGCTGCGTGAAGCCCAGCATTTTCTTATGATTCCAGATTTGCTGCGGTATTATTTGACGGGCGATATGGTTAATGAGTTTTCCAATGCGACAACGACTCAGCTGTTTAATCCGCTAACAGGAGATTGGGATGGCGAATTGATTGAACGCCTTGGGCTGAATCGCAATATGTTTGGGCAGGTTGTTCAGCCGGGAGCGGATGCCGGGCGTATTCGTTCCTCCGTGAGCGCCGAGCTTGGCGTTGGGAGTATCCCGGTGATCGCCGTTGCTGAGCATGATACAGGATCTGCTGTTGCGGCTGTGCCCGCCCTTCAGCGTCCATTCGCATATTTGAGCTGCGGCACCTGGTCGCTGATGGGGACAGAAGTAGAGCGTCCAGTCATTAATGAGACAGCCTATCGCTTGAACTTTACAAATGAAGGTGGCGTAGACGGTACGTACCGCCTGCTCAAAAACATTATGGGCCTCTGGATTGTCCAGGAACTGAAGCGTGAATGGGATCAAGCGGGGCGCGGCCAATCCTTTGCTGAGCTTGTCAAGCTGGCGGGAGAAGCGAAGCCTTTCACTGCTTTCATCGATCCGGATGCAGCGGTGTTTTTGCCTCCAGGCGGCATGGAAGCACGTATTCGCACCTATTGCGAGCAGACAGGGCAGCAGCTTGAGCGCAGTCCAGGTGCAATTGTGCGTTGTGTATTGGAGAGCCTCGCGTTAAAATATCGTTATGTGCTGGAATTAACGGAGCAGCTTTCCGAGCAGCAGTTCAACGGCCTGCATATGGTAGGCGGCGGCATTCAAAATAAGCTGCTATGCCAGTGGACGGCTAATGCCATCGGCAAGCCGGTGTGGGCAGGGCCAGTTGAGGGCAGCGCAATCGGCAATATGATTGTGCAATGGATTGCCCGCGGCGAGCTGGCAGATATTTGGGAAGCGCGCAAGGTGATTCGGGACTCCTTCGAGGTGGAGCATTACGAGCCGACGGAGCAGCAAGCATGGCAGGAAGCTTACGGCCGGTTTACACAGGTGACGGGGCTGTAGTTTTTTGAAAGAAAGGAGGGCGGCTTATGCTGGTTGCGGAGCGTTATGAAAAAATCGTACAGCTGGTGAATGACAGAGGCAGTATAAGAGTGTCCGAGCTCAGCGAGCTATGCGGCGTAACGGAGGAAACGATACGGCGCGATTTGGATCGCTTGGAGCAGGCAGGCAAGCTGCGGCGTTCGCACGGCGGAGCGGTGAACGTGAAGGATCAGCAGCCGGAGACGCCCTTTACCGAGCGGGAAATTACTCATGCGGAGGAAAAACGGCAAATTGCGCAGGAAGCGATTAGGCTCATTAAGCCAAAGGACCGGATCGTACTGGATGCCAGTACGACGGCCTGGTATATGGCTTCGCATTTGCCGGATATACCGCTCACGGTATTGACCAATTCCATTAAGGTCGCGCTGGAGCTGAGCACGAAGGAGAAGATTGAGGTTATCTCCACTGGCGGGCTGCTCGCTTCGCGTTCGCTGTCCTACGTTGGGCCGCTAGCGGAACGCTCGCTCAATGCGTATTACGTCGATAAGCTGTTTTTATCGTGCAAGGGCGTGCATTTGGAGCGGGGAATTAGCGAGTCAAGCGAGCTGCAGGCGCGCATTAAGCTGAAAATGATCGGTATTGCCGATCGGGTCGTACTGCTGGCTGATTCCAGCAAGTTCGGCGTACAAGCTTTTACACAGGTGGCAGAGCTGAGTGAAGTCCATTCCATTATTACGGACAAACGGATTGGGGCGGACACCGTTGCCGAGCTGAAGGCAAGATCAATGGATTTGACGATAGTGTAAGGTGGCGTTCTAGCAGGCGGGACTTGTCAAAAGGCTGTTGGGAAGTGTTTGCAGCATGCGGATTATTCCCAGACGTTTTGCAGTCCCGCTTGCTTTGTCCAACTTGTCTGACAACCTGATATTATACATTTGTTATTCATCCGAGCAAAAGAGGTGCTAAAGGTGAAAGTATCCTTATTTATTACATGTTTGAGTGACGCGATGTATCCTAGAGTCGGTGAAGCGATGGTTCGGCTGCTGGCGAAATACGGCGTACGGCTTGATTTTCCAACGGTGCAAACCTGCTGCGGCCAGCCGGCTTTTAACAGCGGCTATTGGAAGGAAGCGCGGGAATCAGCAAAGACGATTTTGGACGCTTTTGAAGACAGTGATTTTGTCATTTCGCCATCCGGCTCCTGCACAGGAATGATTCATCATTATCCGAAGCTGTTTGAAAATGATCCTGTCATGCTCGCACGAGCGAATAAGCTCCAGCAGAAGTCTTATGAATTCACGCAGTTCCTTGTGCAGGTGCTTGGGGTGAAGGATGTAGGTGCGGTGTACCCGCACAAGGTGACCTATCATCCTTCCTGCCACGGCAGCCGCCTGCTTGGCATTAAGGAAGAGCCAATGGAACTGATGCGGCACGTCAAAGGTATGGAGCTTATACCGCTGCCGTTTGCAGAGGACTGCTGCGGGTTTGGGGGAACGTTCGCCGTCAAGATGGCGGATATATCTGGCGCAATGGTGACGGAGAAGGCGGACCATGTACTGGAAACGGAAGCAGAGGTGCTCGTCGGTCTTGATCTTGCCTGCCTGATGAATATCGCCGGAAATTTGCGTTACCGCAACGAACCGGTGAAAGTGATGCATTTGGCTGAGCTATTGTATGAAGGGGTGAAGCAGGCATGAGTGCACCAGCAGGAACGAAAGTGCCGCCTACGGTCAAAGGCCGGGCAGATCTGGCGTTAAACGACGAGTTTTTGCGCAAGGCCGTTAAATTTACGACAGAGCGTCTTCGCAACGGCAAGCAAGCGGCTACAGCCGAGCACGGCAACTGGGAAGATTGGCGCGAACGCGGACGGCAAATTCGTCTGCATACGATCGCCCATCTAGACTATTATTTAAATTTGTTCACTGACAATGCAAGGGCGAATGGCGTTCATGTGCATTTTGCTTCGACGGCGGCCGAGGCGGTGAAGGTTTCACTTGCGATCGCCAAGCAGGTAAAGGCGAAATCGGTCGTAAAATCCAAGTCGATGGTTACGGAAGAGCTGCATCTTAATCATGCGCTGGAAGGGCTCGGAATTGAAGCGATTGAAACCGACTTGGGCGAGTATATTATTCAGCTTGCGGGCGAGACGCCTTCGCATATTATTATCCCAGCCATTCATAAGAACCGCTTTCAAATTGCGGAGCTGCTGTCCAAGGAAGCGGGCGAGACGCTTGAAGCGGATACGACGATATTGGCGGGCTTCGTCCGCAAAAAGCTGCGGGAGAAGTTTCTTGAAGCGGATATCGGCATGACGGGCTGTAATTTTGCGATTGCTGAAACCGGGTCGATGGTATTGTTTGAAAATGAAGGCAATGCGCGTATGGTGACGACGGTGCCGAAAACGCAGATTACACTTATGGGCATGGAACGGATTATTCCTTCCTGGTCGGATCTTGAAGTAATGGCAACGCTGCTGCCGCGTTCAGCCACTGGGCAGAAGCTGACGATGTATATGTCCGGCATTACCGGACCTCGCCGCGATGTGGACGCCGATGGGCCTGATGAGATGCATATTATTATTGTAGATAATGGGCGTTCGAACCAGCTTGGCGACCCCGAGTTTCAGGAGCTGCTCAATTGCATTCGCTGCGGCGCCTGCCTTAATGCTTGTCCGGTATACCGCCACATTGGCGGTCATGCCTATGGCGGAACGTACAGCGGACCGATTGGCGCAGTGCTCACGCCTGCGCTCCAAAAAAATGTCGGCGATTGGGATGATATTGCCAACGCCTCCAGCCTGTGCGGCGCCTGCTATGAAGCATGCCCGGTCAAAATCCCGCTGCATGAAATGCTCATTTATTTGCGCAGGCGCAAGCAAGAGGGCGGACATCGCGATTTGGCGGAAGCGGGGGGCATGAAAGGATTTTCAGCTATTATGGGCAATTCGGGCCGCTTTAAGGGCGTAGTCAAGCTGGGCAAGCTGGGACAGAAGCTCGTTTCACGCAACGGCGAAATCCGGCTTAAGCTGGGGCCGCTGAAGGGCTGGAACAGCTACCGTGTTACGCCAAGCCTGCCGAAGCAGTCATTCCGAGATAAGTGGGGCACGCTCGAAGAGGAGCTTCGCCATGGTCTGAATGAGCTAAGCCCAGATGCGCGCAGCCGGATGGAGCAGCTCGTTCGCAGCAGAGAGCAAGATGGAGGAGGGCATGGACATGGCTGAACAGACGCATGAGCAATGGCTGGAGGAGCTCGCGGCGGATTCCCGCCGCAAGCAGGAAGCTTTTATGAATGATATCGCAAATAAGCTGGGACGTCCGCGCGTACTAGAGAAGCCGGTGCATCCGTTCCGCGGTGCCCCGGACTTCTGGCAGGAGTATGAATGGACACTGGAAGAGCGTATTGAACGTTTTACCGCGAATTTTCATAGTAATGGCGGACATGTCAGCCATTTGTCCACGATGGACGAAGCGAAGCAGTTCATTAGCGATAAGGCAGCGGAGCTTGGCGCGCGTTACATCATTAGGCAAAACCAGCCGGAGCTTGCCGGGATGAAGCTGGAAGAAGCACTTCCTAACGTGAGCTTAAGCGTATGGAACAGCGATGAAAATGAAAATTGGAAAGCGCGCGCGGCAGAAGCGGATTTTGGGGTTGTTGTGGCTGATTACGCGGCTGCCTATACGTCATCTATTGCCGTTTTGTCTGGAAAGGACAAGGGGCGCTCAGTAAGCCTGCTCCCAACTGTTCTCATCGTCATTATTCCGCTTGAGCGGCTGAAGACGAAGTTGGGTGAGATTTTAATTCCGATGGATGAAGCGGGTCGTGAGAGCTTGCCAGCGGGCGTTCATTTTATTTCAGGGCCAAGCCGATCGTCCGATATTGAAAACGACCTGACGATTGGTGTTCACGGTCCCGGCGTCGTTTATGCGCTGCTGGTCGGATAGGACTTTGGGCTATTTTTCAAGTGAGCTTAGGAAAAGGAGGCGGGCGGCTTGCAAGTAACGAAGCTGACAAAGCGGAACCATTACGAGGAAATTACGGCGCAAATTAAACGTATGATCGTAGATGGGGAGCTTAAGGTCGGAGACAAGCTGCCTTCCACTAAGGAGATGTCCGGCCGCTTTGGGGTGGGGCGGTCTACGACTAGAGAGGCGCTCAGTGCGCTTAAAGCGATGGGGCTGATTGACATTCGCCAAGGTGGCGGCTGCACGGTCATAAGCACGCTGCCCTCGGAGTTTGAGCTGCCCGAGCTGCAATCGCTGCGTATTAATCGCCAAACCTTACTGGCGCTGCTGGAGGCGCGCCAGTCCTTCGAGGTATCGAATGCCGCTATTGCTGCGTCTAAACGGACGGAGGAGGATCTGGCTGTATTGAGGGAGCTTGTCGTTCAAATGAAGGCAGCCGCAGGCAATGATCTGGAAGGGGAGCGCACCGACCTGCTATTCCATTTGACGCTTGTAAAGGCGACGCATAATACGATTTTGGTGCAGCTGTTTGAGACGGTCATGAATCAGGTGGAAACCGCCATTCGGGAAATTCGCAGGGTGGAGTTGTATGCGAACCGCTCGGTTGCGGAGCAGCTTTATGAGGAGCATTTGGCCATTTATAAAGCGGTTGAAGTACAGGACGCCGAAGCGGCGTCGCTGTCGATGCGGCAGCATCTGCATCACGTCGAAAGCATTTTGATGAAATATGTGTGACCAGCAGCGGCAGTTCTGACGAGTATAATCGTCAAGGATTGCCGCTTTTCCATTAAAGCTGCTTTTCCATATGCACACAAGCCACATGCTCACCAGATGGCCTGAATCTTAAAGAGATATCAAAAGGCTTATAGCCTAGCTTTTTGTAAAAAAGCATTCCTCTCGTATTCGTGTTATGGCATAAAAGGTTAAGCTTCTTTATTTTTAATTTTTCTTTGGCGATCATTTCCATCGTTTCGATCAAAAATCCCGCCGCTCCCTTGCCCCGATAATCAGGGGAGACAATGACATTGCCCAGCCAGCAGTCGTTGTTGTCATCCTTGTAAAAGTTGGCGTAGCAGGCAACACTCTTCCCATGTGTAATGACGGTTGGCTCCAGCCGGTTAGGAAGATTTTTTACTATTTGCTCAGGCGTTAAAGGGTAGGAGGCTGACGGAAACATACAAGGTGAAACGGATCTCGCCGTCCTTTGGCGGCGCGGCGCGTTTCATTCCGAGAAATATAGAGAAGGTATCGCGTAATGCTATACTTTCCTATATTTTAAAATAATTCATCTTCGGTTTGTGGAAAAGAAGAGATGGTTGAAAGATCGCTCGTTTGCAAGGAGCGGTAGGTGTACATAAAGTAAATCCCCCATTTCAAAAAAATATTTTTTGCATATGTCTTAATTATTATGTATTCCCTATTAAAAGGCTAGATGGAATGACAATGTTGTTTTTTGATAGATAAGAACCTTTGTTTCAAAATGAAGAAAATGCAATTGTTGGTCAACTGTCCATTTGGGCAAGATAGAGGGGCCGACCAATATCAGCCAATTTTATAAATAGAGGTTTGTTTGAAATGAAAATCTAACGATGAATTATAGTTGGGATTAGCCTTTTATTTTAGGGTGTGTATGCAAACCGGAGTCGGCTTTCTGTTCTTTGTTTAGCGTTTATTCGAGGTCAATTTTCTCTGCCGATTTAAAGGCTTATAGAACCCCATTATGCGAATGTTGCTGAGTCCACTGTGGGTGTAAAAGCACTGTTGCAGAGACTGCTGCGGCTGAGGCCATCATCTCGGAAGCTCACTGCTTTTTTTGAAGGACTGAGGTTCCGCTATTTAGGCTTTTACTCCGATTTGAGGCCACCCGCGGACAGGAACGCCTTTATTCCCCTCATTATCCCGTCAAAATGGCTTTTGAAAGCACATTAGAGGCTTCTGAGTCCGCAGCCGATGCCATAACCCTTGATTTGGCTTAAATAGCGGCTGCTGTGTCCGCCAAGTCTAACTTTATTCAAGGGGCCAGCCGCTGAAACCAAGAGCATGGCGGTGGCTATAATCAGGAATTGAATCGCTTATGATTGCATACACGCCCTAGTAAGCGGTTTTCTTGTGTTTAACCATTAATGAATGAATGAAGGTATAGCCTTCTTGCCTAATGGCATGACCAATTTTCGCAAATCGCGGAATGAAATTTAAAAGTTGGGAATAGTAAGGCTTGTGGCAAAACAAAATCAAAAAATAAAGAAGGACGGTGTCTACTGCATGAAATGGGACTGGAGTATTTCCTCTCGCAGGAAATTGGGAAAAACGATTGGGGCATTACTTCTGGCTGTTGCCTTGATGATGAGCATGCCGAGCACGAGCATGGCTTTTGGAAAAGGTGATCATGGGCCGGATGTGTATGTCGTTCAAGGGATGCTGAAATCAATGGGAAGCTATGCTGGCCCAATTAACGGGAAATTCGACAGTTTAACAGTAAAGGGAGTTAAGTATTTTCAAAAAATGCACGGGCTTCCGGTTACTGGTGCAGTCGACAGTCGGACATTTCAGTCTATTACTTATGCCTATAGCCAAGTAAAGTATCCTTCGGGAGCAAAGGCTAAAAGCGGAGCGAAAGGCAACTTCCGCATCAAAGGTGAAGGCGGAGGCAAAGGAATTGGCGGCGGAGCTGGCCAAGGCGGAGGCAAAGGAATTGGCGGCGGAGCTGGCCAAGGCGGAGGCAAAGGAATTGGCGGCGGAGCCGGTCAAGGCGGAGGTAAAGGTATCGGCGGCGGAGCCGGTCAAGGCGGAGGCCAAGGCATTGGCGGCGGAGCCGGTCAAGGCGGAGGCCAAGGAAACGGTGGCGGAGCTGGCCAAGGCGGAGGCCAAGGAAACGGTGGCGGAGCCGGTCAAGGCGGAGGCCAAGGAATTGGCGACGGAGCTGGTCAAGGCGGAGGCAAAGGAATTGGCGGCGGAGCTGGCCAAGGCGGAGGCCAAGGAATTGGCGACGGAGCTGGTCAAGGCGGAGGCAAAGGAATTGGCGGCGGAGCTGGCCAAGGCGGAGGCCAAGGAATTGGCGGCGGAGCTGGTCAAGGCGAAGGCCAAGGAAACGGCGGCGGACAAGCTCCTACTATCAAGCCTGCTCCAATTGTAACGCCAGCGCCAACTACAGTTCCAGCTCCGACAACGCCAGCGCCAACTACAGTTCCAGCGCCGGCAACACCAGCGCCAACTGTAGCACCAAAACCAAAATCATATTACTAAAGAATGTGGGATGAGCGAATCATTCCGATAAAAAAACGAGCCATAGAAGCGATTCTATGGGCTCGTTTTTTTTATAGTTATTTTTCAAAGCTGATTATGGAAGGCAACTATTTCGCTTGCAAAAACTTGTCGATAAATTGAATCGCTTTATCTGTGTTCTCGCTATTCACACGGACGCCAACGATATAGTTTTTCGGCGTAAGCACGGCAAGATTTTTCACCAGCGGGCTGTTGCTGATATCGATGCCGTATACATGCTCGGTCGGTTCATCCTTCGTCGTTTTTTTGACCAGCTCGCTCTCGGTAACCGAGGATTTCAGCTCGCCGCTCACTGCATCATCGATGTTTTGAAGGACGCCCTGCGGACTGATCCAGTCGAAGCTGGCCGAATCAAGAATATAAATATCCGGCTTCTCCGTTGCCAGAACAACCATCGCTTTTTGCTGGGAAGCCATATCGACTGCATCTTTAGCATCAAGCGGCACATAGGTCAAGTTAACTTTAAACCGTTTCCACTCGGGGAACTTGTCCAGCAGTGATTGCTCGAGGACAGCCATGTCCTGCTTATTGTCCTCTGTAAAAAATTCGCCAAAATACATCACTGACAAATCAACCGGCGGCAGGCTGGCAAGATAGCGCTGTTCCTCGCGATGATCCATATAAGCGATAACGCCGTAGATGATAAGAGCAATCGCCACAATTCCACCGAAAACATGGTATTTATAGTAGCGCCAAAAATGGTCGGTTTTCTCGGCGGCAGACGCCATATTTTTAAACTTTCCATACTCCTTCTCATTGAACGCTTGCTTGAACTTCTGGTCCTCTGCTTCAAGTATCCGTTTATAAGCGGCGGTCACTTGGCTGAATTCATCTGCCGTTGTCTCCCCATTACCTGTGGTCTGCGTCCGGGATCGGCGAAGCAAGAGGCTATAGCGTTTCTCAACCTCTTCTTTTGAAGCGTTTTCGGGAAGGCCCAGCTTCGCGTAGGCTTGTTTTACATCTTCCATGGGGTCACCTCGACTATTATTTAAAAATATCAGTATAAATCCTACCCTCTAGTATACGGATTTAAGCGGACAAATGCCAATTTTCGCGCTTGCCCGCAGACGAGAGAGCGAATACTGGCCGAAAAGGCGCTGGCATTGAACAGACTGCGAATTCAGTGATCATATGGTATGATAGGAAAAAGCTAGCTTCAAAACTAGCGTCTTGGGTGCGGCCAAACACCGTCATACTTGAAGGAAATAAGCAGCTGCCTTACGCTTGGAATCAAATATCCAAGGAATGGGCTTGCACAAATCAGTCAATACCATAGATTAAGAGCATTGTTGTAATGGGGGATGGGCCATGCTTACAAATAAAACAATTATACTAGGAATCACGGGTGGTATCGCAGCCTATAAAGCGGCTACGCTTTGCAGCCGGCTGGTGCAGGCAGGGGCTAAGGTGCACGTCATTATGACCGAATCAGCAGCCCGTTTCATCACGCCGCTGACGCTCCAGACGCTTTCGCGCAACCCGGTGCATATCGACACCTTTGACGAGAGGGACCCGGCGGTCGTATCCCATATTCATTTGGCCGATCATGCTGATCTCATTGTTGTTGCTCCTGCCACTGCAAATGTGATTGGCAAAATGGCAAATGGGCTTGCAGATGATATGCTCAGCACGACCCTGCTGGCGGCAACGAGCCCGGTGCTTGTCGCTCCAGCTATGAATGTGCATATGTATGAGCATCCGGCGGTGGCGCAAAATTTACAGACATTAGTGGATCGCGGCGTCATGTTCGTGGACCCGGGCGAGGGACAGCTTGCCTGTGGTTATGTGGCGAAAGGGAGGCTGGCCGAGCCGGAGGAAATCGTCCACGCGATTGAAGAATGGTTCAGCCGAAGCCGCAAGCTTGCTGGCAAGCATGTTCTTGTTACCGCAGGCGGAACGGTGGAGCGGCTTGATCCCGTGCGGTATTTGACCAATGATTCCTCGGGCAAAATGGGCTTTGCCATCGCGGAGGCTGCGCTGCTGATGGGCGCAGAGGTCACCGTTGTCGCTGGGCGGACGACTGTAGAGCCGCCTGGGGGTGTAAAGCTGGTGCGGGTTGAATCCGCTCAGCAAATGCTTGATGCGGTCACCGCGTATTTTGAAACGTCTGACATCGTTGTTAAAGCGGCGGCTGTTGCCGATTATCGCCCAGCCCAGCAGCAGGAGCAGAAGCTGAAAAAGACGGGCGAGACGCTCACACTTGAGCTGGAGCGCACGACGGATATTTTGCAGCTGCTTGGCGAGCGCAAGACGCATCAACTGCTCGTTGGATTCGCTGCCGAAACCCAGCAGATCGCGCATTATGCGATGGATAAGCTGACGCGCAAACACTGCGATCTCATCGTAGCCAATGATGTGAGCGCGGAAGGGGCAGGCTTCAACGGCGATACGAACGTTGTGCAGCTGTTTGGCAAGGAAGGGTTGATAGAGGCGCTTCCTTTATTGTCCAAACGCGAGACGGCAAGGCGTATTTTGGAAGTCGCGGTGCAGCGGCTTTCACAGCTTCCTACCCAAAGGAGCTTTGGCGAATGATTGCCAGAGTGATAGTAGACGTGCCGAGCCGCCAGACGGATCGGCCATTCGATTATGAGATTCCTGCGGACATGTCCGGCTGGATTGAGGTGGGGAGCCGGGTTGGCGTGCCCTTCGGCGGCCGCGTGCTGCAAGGCTTCGTTGTGGAGCTGGCGGAAGAGGCGGAAGTTGACAGTCGCCGCCTCAAGGCGGTTGCCGAGCTGCTTGATCCGCTGCCGCCGCTGCTTCCTGACTTGATTGGGCTAGCCAAATGGATGAGCGACAAATATTGCTGCTCCTGGACAACCGCGCTGCAAGCGATGATTCCCGCTGCGCTTAAAGGCAAGGCCGAGCGTTATGTGTCGCTGAACGATTCGCTGGGTGAGGAGTTGGAGCAGCTGGCAAGGCGCTTGCCGCAGGAGCTGCTGGATATGCTCTCGCGGCAGCGGCAGACGAAGCTCGAATCGCTGAAGGAACGTTTCCCGCAATACGCGCCAGATATTAAAGCAGCGCTGGAAGAAGGCGTGCTGCTCGAGCAGACAGCGATTCGCGACCGTCTGGCGATTCGCAAGGTGCTGACGGTGTTCCCGCCGGCAGATAAGGCAGCGGCTGTCGAGGCGCTAGCGGCATGGCCGGCAAAGGCGGGCAAGCAGCGGGACTTGCTTGCCTTTATGCTGGAGCGAGGCGAGCCTATAGCGCTGCAAGCGCTGCTCGCAGAAGCAGGCGGATCACCGGCGAGCGTGCGCGCGGTTGCAGGTAAAGGCCTGCTGGAGCTGCGGGAAATCGAGCAGCAGCGCGATCCTTACGCGAGCCGCGAGTTCGAGCGGACGGTTCCGCTGCCGCTCACCGAGGGGCAGCAGAGCGTATACACCCGCATAGCTGATGCGGTCACGCGCGGCGAGCCGCAAGTATTGCTGCTGCATGGCGTGACGGGCAGCGGCAAAACCGAGGTCTATTTGCAAGCGATCCAGCATTGTCTAAAGCAAGGCAAGCAGGCGATTGTGCTTGTCCCAGAAATTGCGCTTACCCCGCAAATGGTTGAGCGGTTTAAAGGGCGTTTCGGCGATGCGGTAGCGGTGCTGCACAGCCGCTTGTCCAATGGGGAGCGCTACGATGAATGGCGCAAAATTAGAAGCCGCAAAGTACAGGTAGCCATTGGCGCCCGCTCGGCTATTTTTGCCCCTTTTGAACGCATCGGACTCGTCATTATTGATGAGGAGCATGAATCTTCCTACAAGCAGGAGGAAAGTCCGAAATATCATGCCAGAGATGTATCTGTCCAGCGCGCAAGGCAGCATGGAGCGGCTGTCGTATTAGGCTCGGCGACGCCGTCGCTTGAATCATATGCGGCGGCAAGCAGGCGACCGGCAGAAGGGCGCGAATCGTCGCTGCTGCCGATGCCAGACCGCGTGGGGGGAAGGCCGCTGCCGCCCGTAACGGTTATTGACATGCGTGCGGAGCTTGCGGCCGGCAATCGCTCGATGTTCAGCCGCACGCTGCATGAAGGGCTCGTACAGCGGCTGGAGCGCGGCGAGCAGACGGTGCTGCTGCTCAATCGGCGCGGCTATTCTACCTTCGTCATGTGCCGCTCCTGTGGCTACACGGCGCTTTGTCCGCACTGCGACATTTCGCTGACGTATCATCAGAAGTCACGGCTGCTGCGCTGCCATTATTGCGGTCATGCCGAGCAGGCGCCGCAAACCTGTCCGTCCTGCGAAAGCGAGCATATCCGCTTTTTTGGTACGGGGACCCAGCGTGTAGAAGAGGAGCTTGCGAAGCTGTTTCCCGGCATTCGCGTTATTCGAATGGATGTGGACACGACGACGGAGAAAAATGCGCATGAGAAGCTGCTGAAGCGCTTCGGCGACCGTGAGGCGGATGTGCTGCTTGGCACGCAGATGGTAGCGAAGGGGCTTGATTTTCCATACGTTACGCTAGTTGGCGTTATTGCAGCGGATACGTCGCTTAATTTGCCGGATTTTCGCTCAGCGGAACGGACGTTTCAGCTGCTTACGCAGGTGGCAGGCCGTGCTGGCCGTCACCAGCTGCCAGGGGAGGTCGTTGTCCAGACGTATTCACCCGAGCATTATGCGGTTACAACCGCGCAAAAGCATGACTACATCCGGTTTGTCGAAGAGGAGCTCAAGCATCGCGGCGTTATGGGCTATCCGCCTTATTGCCGGTTGGTGCTGGTCACGATGTCGCATGAGCAGCTTGCGCTGCTGTCCTCGGTGTCAGAGCAGTTTGCGGAGCGGCTGCGCGAGCTGGCGGCTGATGAAGGCGTATTAGGTCCGCTTGGAGCGGGTTTGCCGCGTGCGCTGGAGGTGCTTGGGCCAGTCGCATCGCCTATATCGAGAATGAAAGATCGCTACCGTTTTCAATGTGTGATAAAATATCGGGGGAACATTGATGTGCCTGCGCTTCTTCGCGGTGCGCTTGCGCCATTCATTGCAGGCTCTCCTCAGAAGCTTGTGCAGTTCAGCATTGATGTAGATCCGCAAGTCATATTATAGATTTCGTTGTAAAGGAAGGGAACGGCAATGGCCATTCGTATTATTGTAAAAGATCCTGATCCCGTTTTGCGGGAGCCAGCTATGGAAGTTACTAAATTTAATTCCAACTTGAAAAAGCTGCTTAAAGATATGGCGGAAACGATGTATGACGCTGATGGCGTCGGTCTAGCGGCTCCGCAGGTCGGCATTTCCAAGCGTGTTATCGTGGTGGATATCGGGGATGAAAAAGGACTGATCGAAATGGTCAATCCGGTCATCGTGGAAGAAGAAGGCGAGCAGCTTGGACCTGAGGGCTGCCTGAGTATTCCGAATTTAAACGGAGATGTGATGCGTTCAGACCGCATCGTCGTAAAAGGCCAAAATTCCGATGGTGAGACGTTTACGGTTGAAGCGGAAGGCTTCCTTTCGCGGGCGTTCCAGCATGAGGTTGATCATTTGAACGGCATTTTGTTCACGGATCTCGCCGAGAGCGTGTACGATATTTCCGAAAGACAGAAAAAAGGCGGCGAATAAGGCCATGCGTATTGTATTTATGGGGACGCCGGAGTTCGCCGTCCCTTCTTTGCAGTTGTTAATCAATAACGGCTATGAGGTCGTGGCAGTTGTCACGCAGCCGGATCGTCCAAAGGGGCGTAAGCGGACGCTTACGCCTCCGCCTGTGAAAGAAGAGGCACTGGCTTTAGGCTTGCCGGTTTTGCAGCCTGAGCGCATGCGCAGCAGTGAAGCGGCCCTGGCCCTGGCACAGTATCGCCCTGATTTAATTGTGACCGCAGCTTATGGGCAGATTTTGCCGAAAGGTGTGCTGGAGCTGCCGCGTCTGGGTTGTATCAACGTTCATGGCTCGCTGCTGCCTCGCTATCGCGGGGGGGCGCCGATTCAACGTGCGATTATTAATGGCGAGACGGTAACAGGCGTAACAATTATGTATATGGCTGAAGGACTGGACACTGGCGATATGATCAGCAAGGTGGAAGTCGCCATTACCGATGAGGATACATCGGGCTCGCTGTTTGAGAAGCTGAGCGCTGCTGGAGCGGAGCTGCTGGAGCAGACGCTGCCGGGCATTATTTCAGGCGCTGCGACAGCAACGGAGCAGCAGCATGAGCTGGCAACTTACGCGCCGAATTTGTCGCGTGAGGATGAACGGATTGATTGGGCGAAATCTGCCCGCCAAATCTATAATCAAGTGCGCGGCCTATCGCCGATGGCCGGTGCGTTTACTTATTTGAACGGCGAGCTGTTCAAAGTATGGGCTTGCGCCAAGCCCGCAGAGCCGTCTAGCGCGGATAGTGCTGCCGCAGCTCTGCCGGGAACGGTGCGCGAAGCAAATGGAGCGGGAATCGCCGTACAGACGGGTGCTGGCGTAATCGTGCTTACGCAAATTCAGCCAGCAGGCAAAAAAGCGATGTCAGCGGCTGACTGGCTGAAAGGCTCACGGCTGGCTGAAGGCACTGTCTTCGGCGAAGCAAACGAGATAAGCGGTGAAGACCAATGAGTGAGCAAAAGCAAGTTAAGCCTGCGCAGCCAGCAGTAAAGTCTGGACGGCCGCAGCAGAAAAATTCAGCGGCGCCTTCATCGAAGGCTGCTTCGCAAGGACGTCGCCCGCAGGCTGGGGGCAAATCAGGCAGCAAATCCCGCTCTGCTGGATCTGTTGGAGGACAAGCATCCAGCGGAAGCAATCGAGCGGCGGGTCAAGCGGGAGCGCGCAAAAGCGGCTCGACACGTGCTCCTCGTACGCCAAGGGAGCTGGCGCTGGATATTTTGGTAAGCGTTGCTGGTGCTGGTGCCTACAGCAATCTCAAGCTCAACCAGTCGCTGCAGGATGCTAATCTTTCTCGTGCGGATGCGGGCCTCGCTACAGAGCTGGTATACGGGACGATTCAGCATCAGCGCACACTCGATTATTGGCTTACGCGATTCGTAGCGAAGGGCTTCAATAAGCTGCAGCCGTGGGTTCATCAACTGCTGCGTATGAGTGCTTACCAGCTGCTGTATTTGGACCGGATTCCGGTTCATGCCGCAGTTAACGAAGCGGTTTCCATTGCCAAGAAGCGGGGGCATCAAGGTATTTCCGGCATGGTCAATGGGGTGCTGCGCAGTATGGATCGCAGCCGTGCAGAGCTTGTGCCGTCGGCAATTAAAGCGGGTTCACCGGCGGAAAAGCTCGCGATCCTTCATTCCTATCCCGACTGGCTCGTTAAGCGCTGGCTGCTCGCTTACGGCGAGCAAACGACTGAAGCTATTTGCGCGGCTGGCAATGATTCTCCGCATGGAAGCGTACGGGTCAATTCCGTCCGCGGAACAAGGGCTGCAGCGCTTGAGCAGCTTGCTGAGCTTGGACTTGATGCCGAAGCATCGCCGCTTGCTCCCGCAGGTATTACGACCCGCCGCGGCGGCAGCTTGGTGGATACGGATGGCTTCCGCGAAGGGCTGTGGACGATACAGGATGAAAGCTCCATGCTCGTAGCCGAGGTCGTCGCACCAGCAGCCGGCATGCAGGTGCTGGATTGCTGCGCCGCTCCTGGCGGCAAAACGACGCATCTGGCTGAGCTCATGGGCAATAAAGGCAAAGTGTGGGCGAACGATTTGCACCCGCATAAACGGCAGCTTATTATTGATCAGTCTTCACGGCTCGGTTTGACGAACGTGGAAGCCATAACAAGCGATGCGGCGCAGCTGTCCGAACGGTTTGCCAGCGGTTCGATGGATGCTGTGCTGCTGGATGCGCCTTGCTCAGGCTTTGGCGTCATCCGGCGCAAGCCCGAGATCAAGTGGACGAAGACGGCTGCTGATGTAGCCGCTATAGCGGACATTCAGCGCGAGCTGCTTGAAGCGGTGAGCGGCCTCGTTAAGCCGGGTGGTGTGCTCGTCTACAGCACATGCACTATTGAACGATCCGAAAATGAGGAGCAGGTAGAGCATTTTCTACAGGCGCATCCTGAATTTGAGCTGGACCGCAACTGGCCGGAATCTGTTCTCCATGCTTTGCAGGAGGCAGGGGCGATCGATGAGGCGTTTAAAGGCTATGCGCAGCTGCTTCCGCAGCATTATGGCAGCGATGGATTCTTCATTGCCCGCCTGCTGAAGCGCGTCTAATCGTTGCTTGTGGTTCATGATGGACGTTTGTGGTAAAATAAATCATCAGCGGCGCAGGTAGAGAGCTTTTGCCGCGCTATTATACAGTCAGGTGTGATAATTTAATGAAACCATTTATTTACGACTATACGCTAGAGCAGCTGCAAGATTGGATGAAAGAGAATGGCGAGCCGGCGTTTCGCGCTGGCCAGCTGTACGATTGGCTGTACGTTAAGCGTGTAAACAGCTTTGAAGAGATGAGCAATTTGTCCAAATCGCTCAGAACGAAGCTGTTTGACCAATTTCAATTTGTAACGCTTTCCGAAATAACGAAATTCGAATCCAAGGACGGAACCGTCAAGTTTCTGTTCGGGCTGCATGACAACCATGCAATCGAGACCGTTATTATGCGCCATAACTATGGCAACAGCATTTGTGTGACCACGCAGGTTGGCTGCCGGATCGGCTGTACCTTCTGTGCATCGACGCTGGGCGGCTTGAAGCGGAATTTGACCGCAGGCGAAATTATTGCTCAAGTTGTAGTAGCACAGCAAATGCTGGACGTTACGAATGAGCGTGTATCAAGCATCGTTATTATGGGTTCCGGAGAGCCGTTCGAGAACTATGATGCGACGATGATGTTTTTGCGCACGATGATTCACGAGAAAGGTCTGAACATTGGCCAGCGCCATATTACCGTTTCGACCAGCGGAATCGTGCCGAGCATGTACAAATTTGCCGACGAGAATACGCAAATTAATTTGGCGCTTTCTATTCATGCGCCGAATGATACGCTGCGCTCCAAGCTGATGCCGGTTAACCGCCGTTATCCTTTTGATGATGTGATGGAGGCTTGCCGCTATTATTTGGCCAAGACAGGTCGCCGGATTTCGTTTGAATACGCATTGATCGGCGGGGTTAATGACCGTCCCGAGCATGCGCAGGAGTTGGCGGATGTCCTTAAAGGACTGCTGTGCCATGTCAATTTGATTCCGGTCAACCATGTGCCGGAGCGAAATTATGTGCGTACGCCACGGGAGGATATTTTTGAGTTCCAGCGTATACTGGAGAAAAATAAAATAAATGCAACGATTCGCAGGGAGCAAGGGCATGATATTGCCGCCGCTTGCGGACAGCTTCGTGCGAAGCACATGGAGTCTACGACGAGGTGATAACGGTTGATTACGGCAAACCTGAGCGATATCGGAAAAGTTCGTCAAGTCAATGAAGATCATTCATGGGTAGGACAGCTAGATAATGGCATCACGTTTGCTATAGTCGCTGACGGGATGGGCGGCCATCAGGCGGGCGATGTAGCGAGCCAGCTGGCAGTGAATACATTCCGTGAAATGCTGGAGCCCATTGCGGCGAAACCTGACTTTTCCATTGAGGAAGGCAAGGCATTTTTGCGCAAAGCCATTGTAGGTGCGAATGATATCGTTTATGACATGGCATCGCGCAATGAGCAATATTATAATATGGGCACTACGATAGTCGCTGCCATGTTTCAAGGTCGGGAAGCCGTCATCGGACATATTGGGGACAGCCGCGCTTATGTCATATCCAAAAGCTGTATTGTGCAGTTGACGGAGGATCATACGCTTGTCAATGAGCTGCTGAAATCAGGGCAGATCAGCGAGAAGGAGGCGGTGGTCCATCCACGGCGCAACGTGCTCACCAGAGCGGTAGGCACCGATGCGTCTGTTGAGGTTGATATCCAGACGATTTCCTACTCGGCCGATGATTTCATCCTGCTGTGCAGCGATGGGCTGACGAACATGGTCAGCGATGATCAAATTATGTATACCGTAACGAAGGGTGGAGCGAGCCTGAAAGATAAAGCGGAGCATCTCATCCATTTGGCGCTGCGCGCTGGCGGGGACGATAACGTTACCGTCGTGCTGCTGCAAGTAAATACCAGCGCAGATCGAGAGGAGTGTACAGCTGATGATAGGGCATAATTTAGGCGGTCGCTATGAAATTCTGACTCGCATCGGCGGAGGCGGCATGGCGCTTGTCTATAAAGCCCATGACGTCCTGTTGAACCGCAATGTGGCGGTTAAAGTGCTGCGCCAGCAGTTTGTGCATGATGAAGAGTTTATACGCAGATTTCGCCGTGAGGCGCAGTCGGCAGCTGCGTTATCCCATCCCAATGTCGTTAGCATCTATGATGTAGGACAAGAGGAAGATACGCATTATATCGTTATGGAATATATCGAAGGCAGCAATCTTAATGAGATTATTATGGAGCGTGCCCCGCTGCAGGCGGATGAATCGGTTCGTATTGCCATTCAAATCTGCGATGCGCTTGGTCATGCCCATCAGAATCATATTATTCATCGCGATATTAAACCACATAATATTTTGATCGGTAAAAACGGCAGGGTCAAGGTAACCGATTTCGGTATTGCCCGCGCGGTTACTTCTTCTACTATTACCCAGACAGGCTCAGTGCTGGGCTCGGTTCATTATTTTTCTCCAGAGCATGCTAAAGGGGTAAGTACAGGCGAGAAATCCGACCTTTATTCGCTGGGCATTGTACTCTATCAGATGCTTACCGGCAATTTGCCTTTTTTGGGAGAAAGCCCAATCAGCGTCGCTTTGAAGCATTTGCAGGAAACATTTGAGGAGCCGCGCGCCCTAAACCCTCATATTCCGCAAAGTGTGGAAAATGTTATTTTACGGGCGATGCGCAAAAATCCGGGGGAACGTTACCATTCGGCTCAGGAAATGCTGAACGATTTGGAAACCTGCCTCGCGCCAAATCGAAGGAATGAGGAAAAGGTTTCATTTGCCCATGTGAACGATCTGGATGAGACTCGTGTCATGCCAGCCATTCGCGGCAGTGATATCCGTCCCATTCGCCAGAGCGAGTCAAGCTATGAGAAGGCGGAGGTTTCTTCGGATCAGACGGGTCGGCAGGGAGATAAAGAAGTTCTGAATAAGAAAGCAAAGGGCTGGAAGCGACCGACGATAATCGTGGCAAGCACGCTGGTTGTCCTGGCATTCATAATATGGGGATTCGTGACTTTGCTTGATCGGCTGGATGTAGAGGAAGTGAATGTGCCGTACGTTGTCGGCCTCGACTTGGAGCAGGCGACGGCAAAGCTTGAGGATATTGGGCTGAAGGTGCAGGAACCGACGATACGGGAGTTCCGCGACGATATACCGATCAATCAGGTATTTGAGCAGACGAAGAAAAATATGCGCGTCAAGCAGGGCTCGTTCATACAGCTATCTGTGAGTGATGGGCCGATGCTTAAGCAGCTTGGCGATTACCGGGGCAAGACGCTGCAGGCGGTTAAGGATGAGCTTTCTGCGCTTGGCATTAATCCGGATACGCAAATTGATGTTGAAGAAGTATTCAGCGAGCAGGAAGCGGATACGGTTGTTACACAACAGCCGGAGCCGGGAACGGATTTTGATCCGAATACGGTGAAACTCCAGTTTATGGTCAGCAAAGGCATGGAAACGATTAAAATGCCGAACTTGATTGGTAAAACAGTAGCTGAGGCTAAAGATATGGTGAAGGCAAATGGACTGACGCTTTCAGACGATGATATTTTGTATGAGCCGAGCTATGTGCAAGCCAAGGGCCTTGTGCTCAATCAGGACCAATACAAGCCAAATGATCCTGTTCCAAAAGGAACAAGAATCACCATTCGAGTCAGCTCCGGTCCTTCTGCGGAAGCGAAGGAGCATCAGTTCAATGTTGTCATTTCGCCAGCGAAGGCTGGAAAAACGAGCGAAATTCGCATCGTCTATACCGACTCTAGAGGGCAAAACATTGAATGGGGCAGAAACCAAATTCAAGATACCCAGACATTTCCCGTAACCGTTATCCTAGCACCGAACACTGAGGCCATGATTACGATTTATCGGGACAGTCAGTTTGTCGATACGAAATCCGTCACTTACGATCAACTGGCGCAAAGCAGCAGTTCATCTACCGTCACGGTGCCGGGCGAGGAAGAACAGGTGGTAACGCCTGTTACAGAAGAGCCGGTCGTATCGGAATCGCCAGCTCCTGAACCGACAGTGGAGCCGGAACAATCGGAGGTTAACGACAGCGATGACCAAGGAAGCGAACATGGAGAAGCGGAAGGAAAAGGCAAGGGAAAAGATGAGCAGCAGCCATAATCACGCATCTCTTGAGCTTCGTGGACGCATTGTGAAGGCGCTCAGCGGCTATTATTATGTACTGCCTGATGAGGCTGAATCTCAGGATGCAACGGTACAATGCCGTGGGCGCGGCATTTTGAAAAATAAAGGAATTACGCCACTAGTAGGCGACGAAGTTATATACAGCCTTACGGAGAACGGCGAGGGGACAGTGGAGCGGGTTTTGCCTCGCTCATCCGAGCTCATACGCCCTCCGGTGGCCAATATTGATGTAGCGATGCTGGTTTTCTCCGTAACGGAGCCAGCGCTCAATTTGACGCTGCTGGATAAGTTTCTTGTGCATATCGAGCATGCGGAGATTGAAGCGGTGCTGTGCCTTAGCAAGCAGGATTTGGAGCATGATGGCGAGGAGACAGAAGCGGCTGCTGAGGCCGCCTCTTCTGTCAACCGCATTTATTCCGCTATTGGCTACGAGATATATGGGACAAGTTCCAGACAAGGCAAGGGCATTATGGAGCTTGGGCAGCGGCTGAAAGGGCATTTGGCGGTTTTTGCCGGGCAATCGGGTGTAGGCAAGTCATCGCTGCTTAATGCAATTGTTCCTGGACTGCAGCTTGAAACGAATGCGATCAGCAACCGCCTTGGACGGGGCAAGCATACGACGAGGCATGTGGAGCTGATTGAAATTGGCGGAGGTTATGTCGCCGATACGCCTGGCTTTAGCCAGCTCGATTTCACCGAGCTTGGCATTGAAGATTTAGGCTACTGTTTTCGAGAAATACGCGCGTTGTCTCCGGACTGCAAATTCCGTGGCTGCACGCATGTGCAGGAGCCGGGCTGCGCGGTCCTTGCAGCTTTGGCAGAAGGGAAAATAGCGCCAAGCCGTCATGAAAATTACTTGCAGTTTTTAAATGAAATGAAAGATAAAAAACGGAGGTACTGACAAACCCATGACTATAATAGCACCCTCTATTTTATCGGCTGACTTCAGCCGGCTCGGAGATGAAATTTCAGGTATTGAGCAGGCCGGAGCGGACTGGATTCATGTAGATGTTATGGATGGACAGTTCGTGCCGAACTTAACCTTCGGTCCTCCTGTCATTGCGGCTGTAAGGCCAGCAACAAAGCTGCCTTTTGATGTGCATCTGATGATCGAGCGTCCGGAGTTGTCAATCGCGAATTACGCAGCCGCTGGTGCTGATCGTATTACGGTACATGCAGAAGCATGTGTGCATTTGCACCGTACGATTTATCAAATTAAGGAACGGGGACTTCCGGCTGGCGTAGCCATCAATCCAGGAACTCCGGTATCTGTACTTGAGTCTGTGCTGGGCGATGTGGATCTGATCCTGGTTATGACGGTAAATCCGGGCTTCGGCGGACAGAAGTTTATCCCTTATTCGCTTAATAAGCTGCGTCAAATCCGCAGCTTGCTAGTGGAGCGCGGGCTGCAGCATGTTCATGTGCAGGTGGATGGCGGCATCAATGAAGAAACGGCTAAGCTTGTGACGGAGGCGGGTGCGAATGTACTCGTAGCTGGCAATGCAGTATTTGCCCAAGCAGATCGCGCGGCAGCTATATCGGTTTTACGCTAGGCTGCATATCTTAAATTAAGTTTGCACTTGGGAGGCTGTAATGGAAGAATACGAGACATCTCGAGGGAAGACATGGCTGTGGGTGCTCCTATTTGCGCTCGGTATAGGCTTGCTGCTTGCGGCTTTCTCCATTCTAACTGGGATGATCAAATACGTTTTTTCTTTGCTTGCTTTGTATTTGATTTTTCAGTTTTTCAAAAGAGTCGAGAAGCTATGGGCACGAATAACGGTAATCGTGCTGGGGCTGGTGTTTTATTTCTTGGCCGTATTGGTTTATACGGCAATCCAGTTTATCAATGAGAATCCGCCACCATTGGCGTGAGCATCGCGCTTGAGAGGCTTTCTATACTCGTTCAAATGGAATAGGACAAAGGTTAAGCGCATAGGATGGTTACATGAACGCAGGTTCGTGTAACCATTTTTTTTGAAATATAGGGAAGTATATCGCCGCACTATCCTTTCTCTATATTTCTCAGAATGAAACGCGCCGCGCCCCCAAAGGATGGCTTTCGGCCGTTTCACCTTGCGTGAAACATAGCATGTGTATGCGGGAAGAAAAAGCATGTAAGTCACCATTTCGATGAGCGTGTCTGAGGAGGGATGGGCATGAAATTTTACACGATCAAGCTGCCGAAATTTTTGGGCGGGTTCGTAAAGGCGATTTTGAATACCTTCCAAAAAAGTTAGTTCCTTTGCAGCCGCCTTCGAATGATCGTGGTTTATGTGAACAATAAAAAGCACCTGAGCCCAGGTGCTTTTTGTCTACCATACAGCATAAAGCTGCAGGAGATGAATTATACGCGAGTTACTTTACCGGATTTCAGAGCGCGCGCGCTGACATAAACACGTTTCGGTTTACCGTCAACTAGAATGCGAACTTTCTGAACGTTTACTCCCCAAGAACGACGGTTTTTGTTGTTAGCGTGGGAAACGTTATTGCCTGTACCAGGGCTTTTGCCTGTTAGAAAACATTTGCGGGACATGAGTACACCTCCTTCAAGTAGTGCTGAGCTAAAAGCGCATTGTTAGCATAAGCTGTCAGTTATTGCATAAGCAAAACCGCATCGTAGCCATAAGCTCCCAGTTCTGCGTGAGCAAAACCGCTTCATTGGCTTGAAAAAGCGTCGAAGAAGCCTGCACATAAACATACTTTGATATCGTATCATAGTTGTGGGGTCTGAGCAACTAAAACTGATGTTTTTTATGGCGATTTGCCTGAGGTTGGCACCGTCTGCCCTTCTATAACGTAGCAGTTTATAGTACAATAATAATTAGTCAAAGATTTTTGTTGCAGCTTCAGTAGCAATTGACTTTGAACGGGGTAATCATTCTAGACGGCAAATAGCTGAGAATGATGAGATGAATGGGCTGCTTTCCGTTACGCCAGTTTATTAATTCCCTTTAAAGACGCGATCTACACGATAAAGGAGTGAATTTCCATGCCACTTACGCTCAGCACTGAGCTTGGCCAAATTTTCATAACAGAGGAATGCATTGCCATTATGGCAGGTTCCGCCGCGATGGATTGTTATGGCCTTGTCGGGATGGCTTCTCGCAAACAATTAAAGGATGGCATTGCCGAGCTCCTGGGCAGAGAGAATTTGGCGCGCGGCGTTGAAATTCGCAGAGAACAAGATAAACTTTATATTGATTTGTATATTATTGTGAGCTACGGTACGAAAATTTCAGAAGTAGCGCATAATATTCAGACGAAGGTGAAATATGTGATGAGCGATGTTATTGGTCTTAACGTGGACCAGGTCCATATATTTGTGCAGGATGTAAGGGTATCTACATAGCAGGAAGGGGAATTTTCATTGAGTAAGGGCTTCATTAACGGTTCCGATTTTACCGCCATGGCCGTGCTGGGCGCAGAGTTGTTAAATCAAAATGTCGATAAGGTAAATGCGTTGAATGTTTTCCCTGTGCCTGATGGCGATACGGGAACGAATATGAATTTGACGATTGCCTCGGGCATTCGTGAGCTGCGCAGCAAGCCGTCCGACCATTTAGGCAAAACGACGGAAGTGCTGTCTAAAGGACTTCTGATGGGGGCTAGAGGCAACTCAGGCGTTATTTTGTCACAGCTGTTTCGTGGTTTTTCGAAGGGACTTGCAAGCGCTGAGCAAGCTGGCCCTCAGCAGATTGCAGCGGCGTTGCAGCACGGTGTAGATCTTGCTTATAAGGCTGTTGTGAAGCCGGTGGAAGGAACGATTTTGACGGTAGCCAAGGAAGCAGCGAAGCATGCGGTTACTTATGCACGCCGTACGAATGATGTTACGGAGCTGATGAAAGAGGTTTACGAAAAAGCGAATGAAACACTCCAGCGTACACCGGATATGCTTCCTGTGCTTAAGCAGGTTGGCGTTGTAGATTCTGGCGGACAAGGGCTAGTGCTTATTTATGAAGGGTTTGTGCGTTATTTAGTTGAAGGTGAAGGTTCATATGAAAGCTATTCGTTATTATCTGAAGCAGCGCCACCTGAAGAAGTAAGTGTTCCGACGGCACAGCCAGCTTCAGCTCCACGTAAGGCAACGAATTTTGCTGCACAATCCCGTCTGGAGACGGCGGATATTGAGTTTTTCTATGATATGGAGTTTTTTATAAATCGCAAGCCTGGGGGCAAAGCTGCGCCGTTTTTTGATGAATACGCTTTCAAGAAAGCGCTTGGCAAAGATGGGGATTCCATACTTGTCATCGCTGAGGACGATATCATTAAAGTTCATGTGCATTCCCGCAGGCCGGGTGATGTGCTGAATTTGGCACTGCCTTACGGCGAGCTGACGAACCTGCATATTCTGAATATGCGTGATCAGCATCGTGAGCTTCTAGAGGAAGAAACAGCGATTCCGTCCTACGCGGTGCTGCCTGATTATGCGCTGTCGGGAAGCATTTCCTCGCCAGAGCTGCTGGCGGGAACTTCGGGAGCGGCCGTGCCGCCTGGACAAGTTCATGAGCTGGCGCCCTTCGGCATCATTGCCGTTGCTCTCGGCGAAGGCATTTCGAACATTTTTCTGGAAAATGAAGTGGATATTGTGCTGTCCGGCGGGCAAACGATGAACCCGAGTACCGAAGATTTCGTCAAGGCTATTGAATCGCTTGTGGCGGATCATATTTACTTGCTGCCGAATAACGGCAATATTATTCTTGCTGCTGAGCAGGCTGCTGAGCTTAGTGAACGCAACGTTACGGTTATCCCGACGAAGACGATTCCGCAAGGGCTTGCGGCAGTGCTGGCTTTCAAAGAGGATGAGGGCGCTTCGCGCAATACGGATTGGATGAAAAATGCGGCTGAGCAAGTTGTATCCGGCCAAGTAACGCATGCGGTTCGCGACACGACAATTGATGGCGTAAGTATTCGCGAGGGCGATTTTATCGGTATTAAAGAGAAGGCCATCGTCGCGGCGCATGAGGATCTGGCAGAGACTTGCCGCCTTCTCATTACTGAGCTTATGGCCGGCGGCGGCGAGCTGATTACGGTGCTGACTGGAGCAGAGGCGAAAGCGGAAGATACGGAAGCGCTGGAAGCATGGGTGGCAGAGGCTTATCCCGATGCAGAGCTGGAAATTCAAGAGGGCGGACAGCCGCTATATCCTTATTTATTCGCTGTGGAATAATGACAGGACATAATCATTCAACAGCTGTTTATTCGGTACGAAAGGGGTCGCGAAGATGAGGAACATTCATATTATTACCGACAGCACTTCGGATATCCCGGCTGAAAGATGTACAGAGCTGGGCATTCAGGTTATACCGCTAAAGGTGCTGTTTGGTGAAGAAACCTATTTGGATGGCGTGACGATTGGGAAGGAGCAGTTTTATGAAAAGCTGATTGCTTCGCCTGTTCTTCCGACAACCTCGCAGCCGTCTCCAGCGGAGTTTCTTGAAGTATATGAACGGATTTTGCTAGGCGATCCGGAAGCTATTATTATATCGATTCATTTGGCGTCCGTACTCAGCGGCACTTATCAGTCGGGCGTCATTGCGAAATCGATGCTCGATGAGCAGGCGGATGTGACGGTCATTGATTCTAAGTCGGCTTCGTATGGCTATGGGGTTCAGGTAGTGACGGCAGCCCGAATGGCGCGCGAGGGGGCCTCTAAAGAGGCGATTTTGGCAGAGGTGGCTCGCCTTCAAAAGGAGCTAAGCCTTTATTTCCTCGTTGGTTCGCTGGAATTCCTCCAGAAGGGTGGCCGAATCGGCAAGGCGGCAGCGCTGTTCGGATCGATTTTGAACATTAAACCGATTCTTTCCCTTGATCAGGAAGGGACGGTTCAGTCCGTGGACAAGGTGCGCGGTACGAAAAAAGCGATGCTGCGCATTATGGAAATGCTAGACAAGGATTTTGGCAATGCTCGCGTCGGGGTTGCGATTGGCTGGACGCACGGCGAGCAGACGGCGCAGGAGCTTGCGGCGCTGCTCCAAGATAAGCCGAATGTGGCATTCATTGATTTTATAACGATTGGCGCCACGGTGGGTACCCATGTGGGTCCAAATACCTCGGCTGTATTTATGTATAAAGTGTGAGGAATGATTATGATGACGCTGGAGCAATATTCCGTCCGGCAAATTAAAGGCGTGAGCGCTCCGAAGGAGCAAGAGCTTCACGCCTTTGGCGTTCATACCGTTGCTGATTTGCTGGACTATTTTCCATTTCGTTATGAGGATTATCGCGTGCGCGCGCTAGCGGATGTCAAGGACGGAGACAAAGCTACCGTACAAGGGGTTGTGCGGGGCATGCCGGTGCTGCAGCGTTACGGGAAAAATAAATCGCGGCTCACTTGTAAAATTGAGATCGACTTTTTGCTCGTTACGGCGGTATGGTTTAACCGCCATTTTTTAAGGGATCAGCTGACGCCTGGCCGTACCATTATTTTGACAGGCAAGTGGGAGCAGCATCGCCAGCAGATGACCGTCTCGGAGTCCGAGTTTCCGGAAGGGGCTGGCTCTACCAAATCAGGGACGCTGCAGCCGGTGTATTCCGTCGGTGGGGTCATTACGCAGCCATGGATGCGCAAGACGATCAAGCAGGCTTTGCAGCAATATGGCCCGATGATCGAGGAAGTGCTGCCGTTTGAGCTTATGGAGCGGCACCGGCTCATTGCTCGCCGTGATGCAGTGCTGCACATTCACGAGCCCGGAGATATACGGGAGGGTCTCGAGGCACGGCGGCGGATGGTGTATGAGGAGCTGTTTCTATTTCAGCTGAAATTGCAGGCTTACCGAATGCTCAGCCGCAAGCGGGGTGATGGCATCGCCCATATCATTGAAGCGGAGACGATTCGGCAGTTCGCGTCTACGCTGCCGTTCGAGCTGACGGATGGGCAGAAGAAGGTCGTTAATGAACTATTGGTCGATATGCGGCAGCCTGCAAGCATGAATCGGCTGCTGCAAGGCGATGTCGGCTCGGGTAAAACGGTCGTTGCCGCCATTGCACTCTATGGTGCGGTAAAATCCGGCCATCAAGGCGCGCTAATGGTTCCGACGGAAATATTGGCGGAGCAGCATATGCGTTCCTTGACGAAGCTGTTCGAGGGCATGGACATTGAGGTGGGACTGCTGACGGGAAGCATGACGGAGCGTCGTCGCCGCGATGTATTTGCGGGGCTTCAGATGGGGCTGATCGACATTGTCGTTGGTACGCATGCGCTCATTCAGGAGACGGTCTTTTTCCGCAGTCTCGGTCTGGTTGTAGTGGACGAGCAGCATCGCTTTGGCGTTAATCAGCGCAGCGTTTTGCGGCGCAAAGGAATGAATCCCGATGTGCTGACGATGACGGCGACGCCGATTCCGCGAACGCTGGCCATTACGGCTTTCGGGGATATGGATGTATCGACAATTCGCGAGCGTCCGCATGGGCGCAAGCCGATCAAAACGTATTGGGTCAAGCATAGCATGATGGACCGGGTGCTTGGCTTTATTCGCCGCGAGGTAGGAGAGGGCAGACAGGCCTATATGATATGCCCGCTCATTGAGGAATCGGAGAAGCTGGATGTGCAAAATGCCATTGACCAGTATATGCAGGTGCAGCAAGCCTTTCCCGATCTGAAAATCGGCCTGCTGCATGGGCGCCTAAGCGCGGCGGAGAAAGAGCAGGTCATGAGCTCCTTCGGTACGAACGAGCTGCATGTACTCGTAGCTACGACCGTTGTTGAGGTAGGCGTCGATGTTCCGAATGCGACGCTGATGATCGTTATGGATGCGGAGCGGTTCGGCTTGTCACAGCTGCATCAGCTGCGGGGCCGGGTTGGCCGTGGCGCCCATCAATCCTATTGCGTGCTAGTCGCTGATCCCAAGTCGGAGACAGGGCGCGAGCGCATGAAGGTCATGACGGAAACAGATGACGGCTTTGAGGTGGCGCGCCGTGACCTCGAAATCCGGGGGCCGGGCGATTTTTTCGGAACGAAGCAGAGCGGTCTGCCAGAATTTCGTGTCGCGGACATGGCGGCGGACTTCGAAGTGCTGGAAATGGCGCGGGACGACGCGGCTGAACTGTGCGCCCGCGACGATTTTTGGGACAATCCGGCCTATGCAAGAATACAGGCGAAGCTGAATCGTGATCAACTTTTTCAAGGAGAACAGCTCGATTAGGAAATATCCGGGAACCTTTGGCATATAGTTAAACGTGAAAACGGTATGCCAAGATGGAGGTGTCTGGAACATTGAGCTACCAAAAGTACGGTATCCGCCAGCAACTGGTCGAACGTATTAAAGGCAAGCTGAAAAATCCGCTCATGAAGGATCGCGTGCGCTTGCTGCTCGCTAACGTAACTAAATTCGACCTGCAGGATCGCGTCAAAGTTAGAAAGCTGGTGAAATCGACTGCCAGTATCCTGCAGGAGCCGCTTACGGATACGCAGGAGGAGCAGATCGTCGCTTTCGTTCTCGCCCAGAAGATCGACCCAAACAATACGTTTCACTTGCTCAAGCTTTGGGGCATGTTTCGCTGACCGTCTGCGGTCAGCTTTTTTTTGTTGCTTTTAGGAGATGATCATGCTTCTTATGCAACTCTATTTATCTATTATTTCCCCCATATTTTCCGTTTTTTGAAATGACTAGTTCTATCTACGGCGAACGATTATAGGACAGACGCCAATTGCATTGCAATAGTAATCAGTAACTCACATTTGGGGTGATTTAGAGGTTTGGATGATTATCGTTTGCTAGTCTGGATAATCACTAGATTGGTTCTTTAGAGTTTTGCGGTGACAGTCGTTGAGTTGGATTAGTATTCGCCCATAGAATGGAATCATGTACAGAAAACGGAAGAGAAAGGGGCGATCAGATGGTTAACAGATTGTGGAACGTGTGCAGGAAATGGACAGCGCTGACACTTGCGGGTGCTATGCTACTCGCAGCTGTGCCGTTGCCGGCGGCTGCCAGTGATATGAAAGAATGGGAGGAAGCAGTCTCCCTTGGAACGTTGTCGGAACCGGAGATTTCCAGCGCCAGCGAAGAGGTCGAGTTAAAGAGCTGGGCGCAAAAGGATTTCTCGTTGCAAATTGGAAATGTCATTGTAAATGTTACTGGTGCACTGTCGGCCGAATCCGCCTCATCCCTTACAATTCCAACGGGCCTAGTGCATTACGCCAAAAGTGAAAGCGCTTCAATAAGTTTGGATCTGAGCGGCAACGAGCTAGACGACTCAGACCTGACCAATCTGAGTACAGCTGTCGTATCCAAGCTCGCCATCGTGCCGGGCACGAACGAGCTTGTTGCCACGTTTGCGGATCAGAGCACTTATCCGGTTGAATACCGTGTTCATGTGAAGGATCAGAGCGTGTTTGAGACACCGTCTAGCTCCAGCGACTACTCCTTCGATCTGGTCGCTGGTGACCATGCCGGAGCGCTGGGCAGCCCGCCTGATGTGAAAGTGCAGCAAGCCATGCCCGCTGAAATCGACCCGGACAATACGTTGACGGTTGCGCCTCAAGGACAGCGGCTTATTGTCGGGCATACGAACGGCAATGCGAATATCGGCTCCCTGAGCGGCATCAGCTATTACGTCTTCGACGCGAGAGAGGATGCAGCCACGATTGAAGCGGATATTCAGATTAAGTCAGTCGGCAATTCAAGCAATAAGGGCGTATTCTTCGGCATGTTCGACAGCGGGAATAGCATCTCGCGAATCGCAACCATTGGGATGAGGGGGAACAAAACCCTCCGAAATGTGTACAGCAAGAGCGGAAGCCCGAATACGCCAAGCGCGGGAAGCATGAACCTTACTTATCAAATTGGGGATACGATTCGTATGGTGAATCAGAAGCAGGCTGGCGGCTGGTATTCGGAGGCAACTCTAAGCAAGCAAACATACAGTGCTTTAATTGAATACAGGAATATTGCGCTAGATGGCGGAGAGGAGGAAAGGCTGAAATACGGCTTCGCATTCTCCGATGTCGAGGCGGTTATTCGAAATCTTGTGTTTAAGGATGAGCAAGGGAATGTGCTGTATGATCAGAACGATGCTTATGCCGCCATCGGCGATGCTCCGAAGGCAACCGGGATTGCACAGCCCGTGCTGTCTGAAGACAGAACGCAAATTTCCTTATCCTGGAACGGTGATACGCCGAGTGCGGATGATGACGCAGCTTACGTCGTCGAAATGTCAACCGACGGCGGAGCAACCTATAAGATCATAGCCGATCAGTTGAAGGACAAATTCTACATGGCAACCGTGGAGGCAAGCGGCTTCTATCAGTTCAAAGTGTACGGCATAGCAGGCGCTATCCGTACGGAGCCGGTCATATCCGCCACGGTTGCGGTAGTCGAGCCGCTTGCGGCCCCGGTCGCCACAATCGAGAGCGGCGACGGAAAGCTGACGCTTCATTGGAACAGCGTGAATGAGGCCGCCACATACGCCATCTACCGCAGATCTTCTGATCAGAGCGAATATGCTCTGCTGGCCAAGGAATTAATGGCAACAACCTATACAGATACAGATGTCATAAATGAAATGCCATATTATTACTACGTTGTGGCGAATTCGGCGATCAATTCCAGCAACGGCTCGGTACCGGTATTGTCCGTGCCTTCTGCGGGGCATACGGGAGAATACGTATATGAAGACGCAGCGGCTGAACTATTCATCACGAAAAAATCTTATGACACGGTGTTTGCGGACAAAGCAACGCTTGAGGGTGTCGTCGACCGCAGCGGCACGTTGAGACTGCTTGTCAACAGTGTCGAGCAGGAACAGCTCAAGCTGAACCCGAAGGAAGCGTTCGGCTTCCGAGCCCTGCTGATGCAGGGACGCAATGATGTTACCCTCCTCTTCACGGATCAGAGTGGGAATACGACCAGATCGTCCTTCAACTTTGTATATTTAACTCATTACGATGCGATTGTCGATGCCGCCTATCAGGGTCTGCAAGGAGGGCTGTCGGAGGAGCAGCCCGGTGTCAAGCTTTACAGCACTGTGCAAGCAGCCGTTGATGCCGTACCTGCCGATAATTCGGAACGTACCGTTATTTTAATCAAGGAAGGCAGCTACGACGAGCACCTTAGAATTTCTGCGCCTAACATCAGCCTGATTGGCGAGGATCGGGATCAAGTCAATATCAACTTCTACGATCCGGTTCTGTCGCCGGAAGGTGGCAGCACCGCAGATAGGAATGCGGTATATATTCTGGAAAGCGCTGCGAACTTCTCCGCAGAGAATCTGACTTTTGAGAATACGTACCGCTACTTGGGTGATGGCTCCAAATCCAACGAATCAGCCGATGCGCTGCGGGTAGATGCGGATCAGAGCACCTTTGTCCATGTGAAGCTGATCGGTTATCAGGATACGCTGTATGCCAGCAAAAATCGTCAATATTATTACAAGAGCTACATTATTGGTAATGTGGACTTTATTTACGGAGACGCACAGGCGTTGTTTAATGATTCGGATATCGTCTTCCGATATCATCCCATGAGGAACAGCGGCTACGTAACCGCTCCGAGAACGGCTGCCGACAAGTCATACGGTTATATTTTCAACAATAGCCGAATTATTGCCGAGGAAGGAGCCTCCGGCACGAAATATTTACTCGCGCGGCCTTGGGGACCGGATGGTGCCGCAACATTCATCAATATGTATATGAGCGGGATTGTGAACAAGCAAGCGCCGTATACAGATATGAGCGGCAACCTGGCGGTAAAGGCGCGCTTCAATGAATACTACACCTATGGAGACGGCTTCGCGATTCATAGCGGACGGCCACAAATTTCAAAGATCCAGGCGGAGAAGATGCTCACGCCCTCCTTCCTTGGGTGGGACCCTTATGAGACGGTTATTGCTAGATCACAAGGCGACTATGTTGGGAATAGGACAACCGTCGCTGAGGAGAAGTTCGTCGAGTCCACCTATGTGTTTGACAAAGCTAGCCCCGACTCCTCCGATGATACCGGACTTGGCCGCTATGCTCTGGAGGGCTACGCAGCGTCTAGGCAGGTAACGGGCGGCGGGCTGCTGCTGGAGACATCGGCGAACTACCATAAGGTTGCAACACCTGAGCAATTTCTAAGCGCGCTCGCCGGGGCAAAGGACACAGGTAAGGCAGCAGTCATTGAACTGCTCGGCGATATTGCGCTTGGTTCCGAGGAAATCGGGGATGCGATTACGAAATACGGCAGACTCATTCAGCCGGCCCAGCATCAACCGCTGCTGCATCCGAAGCTGAAAAAGTCTGGTATTTCTACGCTCCGGCTTGAGGGCTTGAGCGGTCTTACGATTTTCTCCCAGAACGGAGCAAAGCTGACTCACGTAAAAATAGAAATCAACGGCTCAAGCAATATCATCATTCGGAATTTAGTGTTCGACGAGTTGTGGGAGTGGGACGAGCAGACGGGCGGCGACTATGACCGCAATGATTGGGATTATATTACTGTCCAGGAAGGCAGTACAGGCATCTGGATCGATCATAGCACCTTCTATAAAGCGTATGACGGCATCGTTGACATAAAAAAAGCCACAGACACAGATACAACCGATGTTACGATTTCGTGGAGTCGGTTTCTACCTGAAAGCGAAGGCTCGTTCTTCCATGATATGATGGAACTGCTAGAGGCCAATCCGGAGCAATACCCTTATTACAATAAGCTGCTGACCGAGTTCGGCATGACCAAGGAGCAAGCACGCTCCTTTGCAGCGGCGCAGAAGAAAACTCATCTAATCGGCGCTTCGGATACGGAGGCCAATCAAAAGAATTTAAGAATTACGCTGGCCAACAACTATTACCTTAACTCTATGGACCGGATTCCACGGCTCCGTGCAGGCTCCGGCCATGTATACAACACAATTATGGATGCGTCCGCGCTGCTGGCGCTACGCCAGTCGCTTGCGAACGAACAGGCGCAACCAAAGGTCGTCAGCAACGGCGCAATTTCGACCGTAGGAGCTTCTCTGCTGATTGAGAATTCCGATATTCGCGGTATTGTCAAAGCGCTGCTAAGCGGCAATGGGGCGAGTCCAGCCGGTTATATAGGCGCTGTCGACACGTTATACACCCTAAATGGGATTCCAGCAAGCTTGATGGTAACTGATGAGTCCCAGGCCAGACTTACGCTGGATGCGACCGCATTTAAGAGCAAGCTTCCTTATCATTATCAGCTGTATGAAGCAGAGCAACTGGACAGACTGGTGCTTCCGTATGCAGGAGCTGGCAAGCTGAAGCTGCTGCCGGTGCAGTGGGCGAAAACCTCCTACAACGATTCCTCTGATCCGACCCAGCCGACTACGCCGTCGTCAGGCGGAGGCCAACACGGAAATGATCAAGGAAACGGCAGCAGCAATACATCCGTCGGCACGAGCAGCGGCGTCGAGCAGCCATCCATCGCTCAGGTCAAGGCCGCTTTCGAGAAGCTGAGCGACGCAGAGCAGCAGAAGCTGGCGACCTCTATAGAGGAATTTCTGCCGTATACCTGGTCCTCCGAGCAGGGGTTAACGATCAAGCTACTTGCCTCGTTGACGAATCATGCGTTTACGAACGAGGAGCTGGCGATCATTGCCGCGAATCCGGTAGAAGCGCTGAAGGCGCTGGGTATCCATATTGAAGGCCGCTATCGCGTGCTCAAGCTCCCGTCCTCAACGAGCGCCAGCTTCAAAGACGCAGATGATCGACATTGGGCGTTAGCCTCTATCCGTGAGGCCGCTAGGCTTGGCTTAGTAAGCGGCATGCCAAATGGCACGATTGCTCCGAACCAGCCGCTCCGGACAGCGGATGCTTTCACCTTCTTGGACCGCGTGTTTATGAAAAGCGGTCTGGTCGCTAGCTCGCTGCCAAGAAGTACGGTCGAGCGGTACGTAACAGATAAATCGCACTGGTCCTTCTACGCCACGGCCTCGATCGGCGCAAAGCTCAGCGAGCAGACGCTGAGGGCTGCCAGCAGTCTGGGAGAGGAGCCGATCACCAGAGAGCTGCTTGCGCAGGTGATCTACGAAACGACCAGAGGCAGTCTTGACCCTGTCAGAGATGCGCAGACATTTGCCGACATTGCTAGCTCGCCATACCGGGAAGGCATTGAATATTCCGTGAGGGTGGGAGTGCTTTACGGCGTCTCTGCGTCGACAATGGAGCCTGACCGAGCGCTGACAAGAGCTGAGATGATTGCGATTATAGTCAGACTAAGCGAGCGGCTGTCATAACCCCCAAGAAGGCATCTGCCCTTCAAACTAATTTAAAGGTACAACTACTCAAGAAGCAGGAGTAGGTTGTACCTTTTTCTTTCTCTCTAAGAAATGGATTTTTTTGTGCAAAACCAAAATATACATAATCATCTGATGAAAATAATACAACGCTTACCAGCGGGCCTGGAAGCGGATGGAACAAAGAAGTGTTTATTGGAATAAACGAGCATTCTCAAAAGGAGTCATGAAAAGCCCGTTGCTCCTTTATGCGGGGAAGAGGCCGGCTACAAGACGGAATCATCGGTGGAGTCGTTGGCGGATACTGCTGTTCTTTTCTGGCAAGACTATCTTTTTAGCATAATTGCAGCTTTTGGAATAGGAAGTTAGCGATAAAGGATGGAGGAGAGTTCATGGGAGGCGCAGGCGGAAAGCTTGGGAGCGGTTTTAGAGCGTGGCTTCTGCGCTGCATCCAGCTGCCGGCAGATGCTTGGCAATACGCGGTTGGCAAGTGGCATAGCTTTGGCGAGTCGCAAAAAATGGCTGCAGAAGCGCACCCGCTTGTTATGCAGCCTGCAATCGTCTCTAGACTTGCAGCCTCATGGACGCAGCTTGAGCTGGAGCAGAAGCAGGAAGCTGGTAGCTCCAATGCTAACGCTAATGGCAATTTTGAAGCTGCCGAGAGCACGGCTGTTGCTACGGCTACGGTTGTGGGCTCAGCCGATCATTTGCTGCTTGCCACGATCCGAGCAGACGCTGTTCATCTGAACCGCAACAATGTGACGAGAACGGAAGCTTATTTGGCGATTTATGAACGTTGGCCGGAGCTGCACTGGGCGCTGCTTGCCCATTTGGTTTCACGCAATGGCGGCTGGAATATGACCGATTTACAAGGGGAGTGGCTGCCTTACTTACTGGGCCGATCCGCCCGCGAGGCTGTATTCCGCTTTTTGGAGCGCGCGAATGCGTTGATCTTTCAGGATGCTTATCCGCAGCTGCTGCTGTATGAGGCAAGCTGCAAGGCGGGGCGTCCTTTGTTTCATTTGCTGCCGCAGTTGGGTGTGTCACGCTTTATGGTTCCGGTTTGGCAAATGTTTTGGGAGAGCGGCGATTCCGCCGTTTTGACGGTTGCACTTATTGTAAATGAGCAAAATTACATTGAAAACCGAATTGTTCAGCATCCTTTTTTCCGCAAGGAGGTGCTGGATACGGTTTTTTTCGGCTTGCAGTCATTATTGCAGCTTAATGCGGTTCTGTTTTGCTATCGGTCCGGGGGGGAGGAAATGAAGCTGGCGGGGCTTGTTTTGGAAAGCTTCGACAATCTGAAGGAACGAATCGAGTTTGGCAAACGGCTGTATGCGCTGCTTTTCGCTGTGCCGGAGGTGCATGGCGGTGCCTTTGCTTTCGCGCAGGCCATCCGTCACACGGGTTCACGTGCGGATTATGCCTCTCATTTGTTTGCAGCGATCAGGCGTGATCCGCCAAAAAGGCCTTACAAGGAGCGGTTATCGGGGAGACGGCTTGCACCTAGTGCAGCTCCATTATTCAGCCCGGAGCTAAGCAGCGTCTGGCCAGATCGGGAGGTTGAGGCGCCTGAGCCTGGCGATTGGTTCCGGCAGGCTGCACAGGTGCTTCCCTATTTTCAAAAGCTGCCGCTGCCGCATTCTTTTGAAATGACCAATGAATACAGCCTGCTGCTGAACAAAATTGAACTGGCTGTGCTGGCTTCTCAGCAGTGGAAGCCATAATCCATCGTGTGAACGAATGGTACAGCCAATGGAGCAAGCCGTTTAGTTCATAGGATCGTCAGCATTCTGCTCTACTATTATCCTTATTCCACCAAAGCGGCCAAGGAGATGCTTTTATCTACAACACGCTGTTATACGTCGAAAATAGCGGCTACCTGTTCGCCAAAACGGGCAGTGTCTACGCTGCCGATATTAGTGCTGTATCCGTTTTTGCAGAAGTATTTTGAGAAGGGCGTTATGATCGGTTCGATCAAAGGGTATAAGCGGGGGACCACTGCGGCAGGCTGCTGCTCGGTGGTCCTTTTGCCTGTTATCCCCTTAGCTCAGAAGATGGAGTTCAAATCAGCCATAACGAACCAGATGGCTGATTTTCATTTGTATACGAATCATTTTTTTAATTCTCTATCTGGAATATTTTTTTAGATATAAGAAAAAGATAATGAGGGAAATTGTGTTTTTAAAGGAGGGAGTATACCTATGAAAATAAACAATAAAATTGCCATTTTGCTAGTGCTAAGTTTAAGTTTTCTGATCCTCGGTTGCAGGGCGGACTCCAGCCGACAGATCAATCAACAAAGTGTCAAGTTCCATATCACGGAAAATCAAAATGCCAAACCTGTCATATTTATCTTGGTTGATTCTTTAATGGACAAGCCTTTGCAAGAGGCGATTCAAGAAGGCCGTGCACCCGCAATGCAATATCTCCTTAAAAACGGGCAATATTTCCCGCAGGTTGTGAGTTCATTTCCCACGATGTCCGTGACGGTCGACAGCACATTATTAACGGGAACGTACGCAGACCAACATCATGTGCCCGGACTTGTGTGGTACAGCGACAAAGAGAAACGCATGATTTTCTACGGAAATGGTGCCAAAGAGGCGTTGAAGATAGATCAGCTGCAAGTATTTATGGAAGCTGTTTATCAGTTAAACCAAGTTCACTTGAGCAAAAAAACGAAAACGATTCATGAAGAGTTGGCCGACAAAGGAAAAGAATCCGCGTCAATCAATGCTCTTGTTTTTAGAGGGAGAACGGAGCATGTCTTAAACGTGCCTCGCTTCATAACGTACAGAAACCGTGTGCCAGAACAATTGATAGTAACAGGACCTAAATGGTTTTCCTATGCAGCTCTTGCACAACTGGATCCGAACAATAGCTGGAATACTCTTTTGTGGAAAAAATACGGGATGAATAATGAGTTTTCCGCTCAAGACACTGCTTTTCTGATTAATCAAAAAAAACTTCCAAACGTAACCATCGCATACTTTCCGGAGAATGATCATTCGGTGCATAAAAAGGGCCCAGCTCAGTTGGGTGGAATTGAAAAAGCGGATCAAGCGCTGCAAGTCGTGCTTAACGCATACGGTTCGTGGGAGCAGGCTGTAAAAAATGCTATATGGATCGTCATGGGTGACAGTGCGCAAACCGCTGTTTATAATGATCGGCAGGCAGCAACTGTTGAATTGATGCCGCTTTTGAACGATTACCGCATCGCAAAATTAAATCAACCTGTAAAAACCGAGGACCAAATTGTGATTTCCACTAATGAACGGATGGCTTATGTCTATGCGATTGATGCAAAAGTGGAGTTGTCCGATGTCGTGAAGCTTTTGCAAAATGAGGACAAACTCGATATCATTGCAAGGAAAGACGATAAAAATATCCTTGTTACATCGGGGAAAAATGGTAACACTTTTTCTTATCGTCCCGGAGGAAACCTCAGCGATGAATATGGGCAGTCGTGGACATTATCGGGCGAACCGGGAAACCTTGTGGATATTACGATAAATAATAACCGGATCAAGTATGGAATATATCCTGACGTTTTGGCGAGGTTATACGGGGCAATGCATTCTCATGAAGGAAGATACGTTGTCGTCACGGTCCAACCCGGATATGAACTCGTCAGTGAAAGTTCCACTACCCACATCGGAGGGGGATCTCATGGTTCACTGCATGAAAAAGATTCCCTTGTCCCATTAATCATTTCCGGAACGAATACACGGCCCAAAACACTGCGGATCGTTGATATCAAAGACTGGATTCTGCAATTGGTGAACGGGTAAGCTTTAAACTAATAAAACATAGCATCAATCATATTGTTCATGTTTATCCAAACAAAATCATTGCCTTGAGCGAGTCTTATATTTTTTTGCTGCTGATCAATTTTTGTTACTACTCCTGTTAATTCCAAATTATCAAATTCTCCGAATAAAACCAAGGTAACCTTCTTCCTGAACAGCATTGATTCAGCGATGATTCTGAATAGCCGTTCTGTTTCTTGATCATCCAATTGTGGACGTGAGTTCTTTCGCAAATTCTGCTGGTGTAGGATGTAAGCTTCCTTGTGCTGTGGGAGCATCATGCGGCTAGATTCCCAGAGCCCGTTCTTTTCAAGTTTTTTGCTCATTTGTAGTGCCCTCCGATTTTTATGGATCTATCCGCTGCTTGCCCTGCGGCAGTAAGGGATGAAGCTCTTACAATGGCGGTGCTTCCGTATCGATTTTTAATGCTGTCTGTCACTTTCTCCAGCGCTCTAAGCTTGATCTGATCATCAAAGAGGGTGAGCTGATAGCTTTGATCGTCCATGAGCTGGCTGATGGTTACACCGACCCGGCGTACAGGCATGCCATCCCAATATTTATAAAAGAGCTGCTTCACCGCTTCAAAAACCGTTTTGGTATGGTTTGTGGGATCGAGAAGCTTCATTTGGCGCGAAAATCCGGTGGGCGCTTCGTAGGGACTGCACATGCAGTTGACCGTGACAACATGGCCCATATATTTTTTGCGACGGCAATCGCGGCAAACTTCCTCGGTCAGCTCTAATAAAACGGTATCTACCTCCCATGGCTCCATATAATCTCTGGGCAAAGTCATCATATGGCCAACCGATTTTGGCGGAGTGTTGAAGGTTTCAGGTGTAACCGGACTGTCATCGATGCCGTTGGCCGTTCGCCACAGCACCTCGGCATGAATATCGGATTGCTTGCCAAAGCGAAAGCGAAGCCGATCCTTGAGACGCGGAAGCGGCGTTCTGGCAATATCGCCTATTGTATGCATGCCAAGACGAGTGAAATGGGTGGTCATGCGTGAGCCGACTCCAAACATTTTATGGACCGGCTGCGGCCACAGCAAAGCTTCGACTTCTGTTTTAGGGAGGGTGAAGATGCCATCCTTATTCTTTTTTGCCCAGATGTCCGTGGCCATTTTAGCAAGCATTTTATTGGAGCTTATGCCTACCCTTATCCATACGCCTGTCTGCAGGAGAACCTTCTGTTGAAGGGCTTTGGCTATCGTAACAGGGTCTCCGAAAAGAGGGAGGCTTGCCGTAATGTCCAGAAACTGCTCATCAATGCTGAAAATTTCAACCAAATTCGTAAACTCCTGATAAATGCCCGTAATCATTATAGAGGCATCGATATAATGCTGCATGCGGGGGCGCAGGACGACGAGCTCTGGACATTTATTTAAAGCGATTCCGAGCCGTTCGGCTGTCGTTATGCCGTATTGCTTGGCAATGGGGCAAGCCGCTAAAATAATGCCCGAGCGGCGCTCAACAGAGCCAGCCACAACAACGGGTTTATTTTTACACTCCGGATGGCTGGCTTTTTCAATACTTGCGTAAAAACTTTGACAATCTGCGAGCAATATAACCCTTTCAGCTGTTTCCCTCATTCCAACCGCCTCCGCATATTCATCAGCATGGTCATTAGCTCAGCTTTCACTAAACTTCTCAGCATGGTGAAATGGTGGATATAACCGCGAACTTTATATTCAACATGGACCCCTCGCGCATTCATCTCGGTGTTTAACGCTTTAATATTTCGTTCTTTCATTTGTTTCTTAATGCTTTGCAGTTCAAGATAGATGCTTTGTTCCATTTCATTGAGATAAAAAAGGATATGATTATAAATAATTTTATTCCGATACATTTTTAATTCGTTGATGTCTCTAGCTAACATTTCGAGAAGGATCGGCAGCAAGGTATGCTTTTTAATGATTAGCAAATCCTCTTCCGTTTCGATGATTGAATGGACACTCATAGCTACACCACCATGACGCGAACGTTTATTCGTATTCTGTATTATATACCGAATGTATGTTCTCTATGCAAGGTTTCGCAGGCAGGTAATTTCGACCAGCTTGGATTCTGCATCGAGGAGACGATGATTGCAAATTTCTTATTTTTAAATGGTATTCAATACGAATATGAGCTTGATGACGAATGGAATTCTAGAGGGCATCAACGGAATTGTTCAAGCTTGTTGACAATTGGTAGATTTGTAATTTATATTAAATACAGTAAGCACTAGGTGCTGTAAATCTACTAGTGTAAACTCTCTTGAAGCAAAACTTTAACGCAATACTGTTCGTTCCCGTCGAGGAAGAAAATGGAGAGGTGATGGGGTACTTAGTCCCAGTTTTGTACACGCCCTGTCCATTTACGAGTGACATTCATTGTAGTTATGTAGAGCATTTTCAGCAGCGCTTCATCGCTTGGGAAAATGCTTTTTTCTTTAGTGGCTTTGCGATGTTGACGATGGTAACCCTCGAGCATTTCCGTCGTTGTACTCTTCGCGTCATGCTTTTCATGTTCTGCACCGTGTCATATTCCGCCTCCAGCATAAATTGCAGCGTCTCTGCAAACAACTCTTTCAGTGCGAATGCACATTGTCCATCGTTTTGAGATTGTTCTCCTTCACTTTCACTTGCTCATTACTGAATATCACCATGTATGCCATCCTCTCTAACCAGCCTTTCTAAAGATTATCGAACGGAGGAAACATGATGTCTAGATCAATTGAATTTATATTGAGAGATGAAATTTTTGCTGAGCTTGAAATCGAGTATCCAGATGACCACGATACCAATTTGTTGGATCAAGGGATCGATTCGGTTGGCTTCATCAAGCTTATTGTTTCAATGGAATCGAAGTTTAACATCGCGATCCCTGATGAGGATCTATTGTTTGAAAAGTTCTCCACGGCTGGATTAATCCTTAATTATTTGACCGAGAAAACGATAGCATAAATTGCAACGGAGCTAGATAGATCATATAGAGGAGAAGATTATGACTATCATTGAGCGTTTATTTATGGAAGCTTGTGATCGCAAAGAACACATTATCCTTCAAGATATAAAGCAGCACTGGACTTACGCGGAGGTGATGACAGAAGCATACTCGATTGCTTTATATATAAAGAAGAACTTTGATCTTGAGTCCGGAAGTCATCTTGCATTATACACAAATAATGAGCCCTTGTTCATTATTGCGGCGCTTGGCATTCAGTTCTGCGGTTATGTATTAGTACCGGTTCCTTACTCGGCATCCAAAACTGAAATTGAAAATATTTTAAATGCCAGTGACGCCAAACTGGTTATCAGCAAATATGTACAGCCTGCGCATTTAAATTGTGACATTCCTTGGGTTACCGCTCAGGATTTATCGCAAGAACCGATGCCTTCGTTTGAATCGATCACGTTAACGAATCAGTCCGATCCCAATCAATGTGCGATTCTCCTTCCTACATCGGGCACAACCGGAAAATCTAAAATCGTTATGTTATCCCATTGGAATGTATTAACGAATGCGTTGGCACATGGCGGAAAGGTGGGTTATACGGATCAAGATTCGTTTCTTGTAACGATGCCCGTTCATTTCAGTTCTACGATTGTCACGCAATTGATTTCTTGCATGCTTTATGGAACCCGAATTAAACTTATCAGCCTGCCCTTACTGCCGCGCACAGCGTTTAAACTGTTTCAGAATAAGGCGGTCACGGCATTCTCAGCGGTGCCTACGCAATTGATGCACTTTGTTTCCGATTTTCATCAGACAACAAACTGGAGTGCCTTTGATTCAATTGAATTTATTGTTATTAGCGGTGCGGCGATTCCTGCGAAATTAGTAGACAATCTTCAGACTGTATTTCCCAAAGCGGACATTATTCAAACCTATGGATTGACAGAAGCTTCTCCGCGGGTGAGCATGATGGAACGGGGAGACCGCTGCTTATCCTGTGGATCACCCATCAGTGACGTTTCTATTCGACTTGTTGACGAAGAAGAGAATGAGGTTGAAGGAGCAGCTATCGGAGAAATTTGGGTCAAGGGCCCAAATGTGATGCTCGGTTATTACAAAAACCCAGAGTTAACGAACGATACAATTGTTGATGGTTGGTTAAAGACAGGAGATTTGGGATATTGGAATGAATCACGGTGTCTCATAATCACAGGCAGAAAGAAGAATATCATTATATCCGGCGGTATCAATATCTATCCGGAAGAAATCGAAGAGTTTTTATATGGCTTGAAAGAAGTTGAGGAAGTCATAGTTGTTGGTGTGCACGATGATCTATTAGGCGAAGTACCCATCGCATTTCTGAAAGTTTTTGAAGAATGTCTGATTGATATGGATGCGCTTACAAAATATTGCAACTTGCATTTGTCGTCGTATAAAGTGCCTAGACAATGGAGGATTATAGATGAAATTCCAAAAACAAAAACAGGAAAACTGGACAGGGCAAGCACGAAGCGCTTATTGCTAAATGAGATATACTGAACAAACAAGGAGCTGGACCCATGATGTTGGAGAACACGCCTCTTCGACATCCTTAAGCAACTTAATAAGATAACTAGGGGTGAACGAAAAAAATGAAGAATACAACTCCAACATTAGGCAGGGGAATATTGCCAATAAGTTATCCGATGATTACAACATATACGCAACATGCTCATCTCTTGTCCATACTTACCCATTATGAGTGCGCACACCCATGGATATTTAGTAATTATATTCAATTATATATTAACAAAGATTATAAACATAATTGGGGAGATTTTTATTTCCCTCTGACTTATGAGCTGCGACCTTCAGATGCATGCAAATGGATTACTACTCAAAAGATACATAGAGATACTGTAACAACTAAATGGGACTCTGTTATTCATTTTATTATAGAAAACATTAATTCAAATAATTATGTCCACACAATGGTGAATTATTTCTACGTGCCATTAAGCGAACGATATAATAGACTCCATTTGCATCATGACATATTTGTCTATGGTTATGATTTAAATAGAGAGATATTGTATGTTTCCGATTTTTTTAAGAACGGAGTTTATAGTCAAGCTGAAATATCATTTACAGATTTCAATCTTGCTTTCAACACTAATCATTTAACAACAAATCATGATTATCTAAGAGAAATGGTTTATCTGTATAAATTCAATGATCAATATCAGGATAATTTCAGTGCAGAAACCTTAGTAAATTCTATAAGAAACTATTTCACTAACAAAACGCCGGAATATTGGGAGATGTTCAACTATGGGGGCGACAGGGATAATCTTGACTTCGGCATGCGAATATACACAACTCTATTAAATTATGTGAAAGAGACATCGGAAAAAAAGTCTAAACTTGATCAAAGACCCTTTCATTTACTTTATGACCATAAGAAGATAATGACGTTAAGACTCAAGTATTTGTACGATAATCGGCATCTAAGTAAATTAAATCAAGAGCATATAGACGAATTCATATCAATTGAAGTTAAGGCGAAGATACTTGTGAATGTAGCGCTTAAATATAATTTGACAAGGAATGTGAGTATTTTAGAAAGCTTACATACACTGATAACGAATATAGAAAATGAAGAATCAATATTCCTTGAACGATGGCTGAAGCGGATAGGCATTCAGTAACGTCGAGGGAGTAGATGATGTCAGCCGGGGATATCTCATATTGCATCGGGTAGAAGGCCAAACCGAAGCCGGTGGAGATCTAGGCATATATATGGAGGGAGTGATGCTGGGAGTATAAGCTTTGCTATACAGCTTATTGAATAAGCTCCAAACAGTCGCTCTTGTGTTGGTTTTATCCGTTTGCTGACAGCCTTTTTTTTCTTCTTGTTTTCCAACGATCCGCATTGCTTCAATCGCTTTATTCCCAGCAACTCCACAGCGAATCCACTCACTTCAAGAATCTCTCTTGGCATCTTGGCATTTGACCCGACATGTTTTGATTAATGCATAGACGCGTACCTGTCTAGTTTGGGAGCAACGCACAGTTCCTGCTTGTTTAATACCTATAATTTATAAGGTAATATATATGAATTTATTGGGTGCTGAACGCAAGTCTTTTATGATAATCTATGTATAAGAATATAAAAATTGGTTATTAAGGAGTTTTTGATCTTTAATTATCCAATCATCTAGATGGAACACCGATTGAATAAATAGTGGTTTCACAAACCTTAAGCAAGGGGGGGATCATAATATTCATTGTATTAACAGGAGTCGCAGGCTTCATCGGTTCCAACCTTGCCGAGAGGCTGCTGCGGGAAGGGCATACCGTTATCGGTGTCGATAATTTTCTGACCGGGTTCACTGTCAACATGGACAATCTCTTACGGTCGCCAAATTTCAAGTTTATCGAGCATGACGTCATTTATCCGCTCGCAATTGAAGGCCCTGTCGATTGGGTGATGCATTTCGCAAGTCCTGCCAGCCCGCCCAAATATTTGTCCTATCCGATCGAAACGATGAGGGTCAACAGCGAAGGAACGATGCATCTGCTGCATCTGGCCAAAGAAAAGCAGGCTGCTTTCTTCTTGGCTTCAACAAGCGAGATCTACGGTAACCCAACCGTTCACCCTCAGCCGGAGAGCTACTATGGCAACGTGAATTCGGTTGGAGCAAGAAGCTGCTACAACGAAGCGAAACGGTATGCAGAGGCGATCACCTACTGGATGAACAGGAAATACGGCATACCGGTAAGGGTCATTCGGATCTTCAATACATTCGGCCCGAAGATGGATTTAAATGACGGACGCGTCATTACCAATTTCATTAATGAAATCATGTCAAAGCAAAACCTTACGATTTATGGCGACGGCAGACAGACGAGAAGCTTTCAGTATATCGACGATTTGCTGGAAGGGATTGTGAGACTGCTGAGCACCACGTATGAACAGCCAGTCAATTTGGGAAATCCGGAGGAAGTCACCATACTTGAGGTCGCCCAAATATTGAAGGAGCTAATGAAGTCCAACGCGCAGATCGAGTTTCTTCCGCTGCCGGAAGACGATCCGAGGAGAAGGAAGCCGGATATTACCATTTCAAGGACGATTATGGACTGGGAACCGGCGATCGGTTTGCATGATGCACTCGCTAGAACGATCCATTATTATCAGGGTCAATATATCCATTAAACGGGAGGTACCTATGCAAGAACAAATCATAGCGATGATAAGCGAAATCAAGGACGACGCCCAACTGGCAAACAGCTTGAACGAGCATTCCAACATCATGGAAGACGGGGGATTGGACTCTTTACAGCTAATTACTTTCGTATTAAAGGTGGAAGAGCGTTTCGGTATTGAAATCGATTTTGAACAATTCGACTTCAATCTTATGGAGTCGGTCACGACCTTCTGCAATTATATCTCGGAGCTGCAGAAGACCGCACCTGTATGAACGATAGACGCAAGTTCGAGCTCATTATCGGGACGTTTGACGCGGAACGCTTCTGGCGCGACCCTAATCTAGCCAAACTGCCGTCGTTTCACGATCCTGAAATGGAGAATGTCGTGATGGCCATGGATGAGCTGCTCTTTCCATTTTGCGAGGCGCAGGATAGGCTCATTACTCGCTATCGAATGAACGTTTGCCATAAAGAGTATTTGCATGAGATCGGATTTAAATTTCTTTCCAATTCAACCGATCTCGAGAGTCCTGATGGAGGAAGCGCAGGCAGAACCGCCAATATATTCGACCTGCTCACATCAGCCGATCGAATGGGTGACATGGATCTACACTGGCTGGACGGCGCCCGGTTGTCGCCCTTTGCCGTCATTCCGGGGGTGGATCGTACTGCGGCGCGTTACGGGCTGGAACAGGATTTTCCAGCTATCGAAACGGTTCAGACTGTCAATTCGAAGCTGTATTCAACCGAATTGAACCGTCGCCTTGATCTTCGGTGTGACAGCCAGACGGTCTATTCTCACGAAGAGCTGCTGGCAAGCGGCTTGACTTTGCTGAATCAAGGACCCTTCCTGATCAAAGATGAGTTTGGGGTATCCGGGAAGGGGAATTTGCTGATCGAGTCGGAAGCGATTTTGCAGCGAGTCACATCCTATCTCGCCGATCAGTGCAGCAAGGGAAGAACGGTTCGGTTTATTATTGAGCCGTTCCTCCGCAAGGAATTGGATTTTTCTTGCCAATTCCATATCGATCCGGACGGTACTTACCGACATATCTCAGTGCAGCAATTGGTCAATCACAATTTCGCTTACCAAGGCTCCTATACAGCCGACGATAGGCTGCTTCATATGCTGCAGGAAGCGGAGTATTTTGATGTAATGAAACTGGCGGCTCGCGAGCTTTACCGGTCGGGTTATCACGGCGACGTATGCGTCGATTCTATGCTGTTGACAGACGGCCGCATCGTTCCGATCGTTGAGGTGAATGCAAGAAGATCGATGAGTCTGATCAAGCATTACGTTGACCGATACCTGGAGAAGCACGATACGGCCGGGAGCATGACGCATGCGACCTTACAGTTTGCATGCGATGTACCATTCGATCAATTGCTGGAATCGCTGGACCGCGAGGGTGTTCTATATAAGCCTGATCGAGGGTTCGGCATTTTACCGTTAAGCGCGAATACGCTCCTTATTAACAAAGTCATCAGCGAGTGCAAGGGGATCCGGAATAAGCAGGTGAAAGGCAGATTGTATTATTCGTTGATCGAGGGGGAATGGGATAACGAACGATTGACCGCTAAGGTTAAGGAGGTGCTGTCGTCGTTATCCTTCAAGATCGTTGGCTGATGCAGTCCGAAGCGCTTGAAGCCATGAATGGAGGAAGAAATTTTATGGGTAAGCGGAAAGTAACGATTCTATGCTCGGGTTTCGGTTTGGGTTTCTATATTCCCGGCCTGTTAGCTGCAAGCGATTTCGAGAAAAGGGATATCGCGACGGAAGTGCTCGTGTTCGAAAGCTATTTGGAGCAAGACAAGATGGATCATATTGCAGACAGCAGGAAGGCTTACCACAATAATTTCGCACTTGCCAATTTATCAGCCCGAATGCCGATGGATATCCGCAGCAGCATTGATTATGCCCAGGTCGAGCTATTGCTGGAGGCGTGGAAAGCGGAAGAGCGATACGAATTCATATCGCTATCCGGACACTGGGTCTATATTCTGGATTTGTATAGGGAGAAGATGCTGCCGAATCAAATTCATGTAGACCTGCTCTACGTCGATTCAGATCTGGCCCCGTCTTGGAAGAGCCTGAAGAAGTTTCATCCTCGCTATGACGAGTATTATTACAATGCTTGTCTCTATGACACCAACAAGATGGAGATTCGATGCGAAATCCCGGTTCTTCATGGTACGCCACTGCCCTTCGAATCGAGAAAGCGGCGGCTTGTTGTTCATGGCGGCGGCTGGGGGATGGGCACTTATCAAAGTAAAGTTCCAGAGCTTGTCGGCCATAACTATGGGCTTGATATCGTAGCTTACGATTGGAAGGAAGCGAAGCCCGATCCCGATCACCGATATTGGATGAACGATCCGGAATGGTGTGCATGGGTGAAGAGTGCGAACGGCCTGCACGAGTTTCCGCCATACATCGAAATAACGGGAGAAGATACGAATTCATACGCCGCTAAGGTTGATCATCATTGGTTATTCGACGTCGCTTCGGAGGCGATGGCTATCGTGGCCAAGCCGGGAGCGGGCACATTGATCGACTCACTTGCATCCGAAACCCCTCTTATTCTGCTGGAGCCGTTCGGAAGTCACGAGCTTAGCAATTTGGAATTGTGGGAGTCGCTTGGGTTCGGAATACGCTACGAGAAGTGGCGGGAGATGGATTTTTCCGTAGAGGTCCTTAAGGAGATGCATCAAGCGATCATGAACAGACCCGGAGAACGGACGAATTATGTGGATCATTATTGTGCGAGAGTCGCGTTAACGAAGGGGTAAGATTTCAATGGCAGAAGGGGTTATGCGATGAGCGTAAACAAATTGAGTGTCGCCCAAGATACGACAAGCTATCCGAGATGGATCGTCTTGCAGCTGTTGGAGGAGTGCAATTTACGATGCAAGATGTGCTATGAGTGGGGACTCGAAGGGCCCTATAAAAGCAAAAAAACGTTAGCGCAGCTGGATCCGGATCTGATCAAAAAGATCATCGTCGAGTGCAGCCCGGGCAAGCCGTATTACGATTTCTTCGGCGGCGAGCCGCTGATGTACCCTTGGCTGAGCGACATTCTCGCCATGATCAATCATTATGGAGGGATAGCGGACTTCCCCACTAACGGCACATTGCTCGAGCAGCATGCCGAGATGCTCGTCGAGACTGCTCCCAATAAGATCTGGATGTCGCTCGACGGCCCTGAGGAAATCAACGACAGGCAGAGGGGCAAAGGCGTATTCAAGAAAGTAATCAAGGGGATCGAGAAGCTCTATGAGCTTCGGGAAAGCAAAGGCAAGCAATTTCCGAAGATGGGTGTATCCTTTATCATTACGCCCTTGAACTATATGTACGTCGAGGAATTTTTCTTTAAGCATATCGACTTGTCGATGTTGGACCATATCAGCATGGAAGTGCAGCTCTATGCAACGGAAGAGCAGTATGCCCAATATGTGGAGGTTCTTAGTGAAAAATTCGACGTGCATGAAGCTCCTTATGCCAAGGGGATGGTGTGGCGGGACACCAGTTCGTTCAGCCAGATCGATATTCCGGAATTGACGAGACAGCTCAATAATGTTAAAGAGTATTGCTTGAAAAACCGCATCCATGTGATCACCTATCCGAAGACGATAGATGAACAAAATTTGAGCAACTATTTCTCGGGGCAATTCCATCAGATGGCTGATAAACGAAATCGGTGCTCCCTTCCATGGGTTTATGCGGAGATTACGGCAAGGGGCGACGTTTCGCCCTGCCATGCCTTCTATGATTTGACCTTCGGCAACGTGAACGAAGAGAGTTTGCTGGATATCTGGAGTAGTGACAAGTACAAAGATTATCGCGCGTATATGAAAAAAAATATGCTTCCGATTTGTACGGCTTGTTCAAGGTATTATATCTATTGATTCATGTGAATGACCTAATATGTTTAAGAAGGGTGTGTTGATATGAATCCGAAATCAGAGATTAAACATTCCCCAAAGGATTTGCAAATATTGAAACGTACTATCAAGAATACGGTGGAAACAAAGCGGAACATGGAGAAAATAGCGGGTTACGCGACACCGTTGCCAGAGTCGGTCGGGATTAAACTGACGAACCAATGCAACTTGCGCTGCAAGCATTGCTATCAATGGAACGACACCGGCTACCATCACTTCATGACACCGGAGCAGCAGCGGGAACAGCTCGACTACGGGCTGCTGGAGAAACTGATCCTCGAGACGGAGCCAGCCAAGTCGAGACTCTATATCTGGGGCGGAGAGCCGCTCGTATACAGCCATTTTGACCGTTTGGCCGATTTGCTTGAAGCCCATCCTCGCGAGACGACGATCTGCACGAACGCGATGCTGATTGAGCGAAAGCTGGACGCCTTGCTGAGAATCTCCGACAACTTGGAGCTGCTCATTGCGCTTGATGGATTCGAAGAACAGAATGATGCGCTTCGCGGCAAAGGGGTATTCAACAAGGCGATAGATGCTATCCGGATGCTAGTCGAGCTGCGCAAGGAAAACCGATTCAGGGGCAAAATTACAATCCATACCGTCGTTAACGATGCTATGACCGACAAGCTTTACGATCTGCTGGACTTCCTGGAGGGCGTTGGCGTAGATATGGTCATGGTCTGCTTCCCGTGGTACATCTCGGACGAATGCTCGCAGGGAATGGACGATTACTTCGACCAGAAGTTCGACTTCCTTCCGGCGAGCGAGCACAAGGGCGAACGAAGCTGGCACGCCTTTAACTACAAGCTCGATCCGGAGCGTATCCCTGCTTTGATGAGCGAGTTGGACCGGGTTAACAATCGGGTCTGGAAAATGCGTTTGCGCTACCAGCCGAATCTGGATCATGATCAGATCGAAGATTTCGTGCTCGGCAAAGAGGTGAGGGGTAAAGGCACGATGAACAAGAAGTGCCTGGCTCTCTCGAACCGGATGGATATTACGCCCGATGGAACGATTGTCGCGTGCAAATTTTTCAAGGAGTTCGAGATCGGCAAATTAAATGAAGCGTCCGTACAGGAATTATGGCACGGCATGACCTACAGAAGGATAAGGGAAATGATGGACGAACGACTGACACCGGCATGTTCCAAGTGCAGTGTCTTGCATTTGCACGGTGTTTAACTATTCTGAATTAACATAAATGAGGTGCACCAGTGAGCATTATCCAAGTGGAACGCTTATCCAAAAGCTTCAATTACTACGAAAAAGAATTGGGGTTTAAAAAATCGCTGAAAAATTTAGTGAAGCGGAAATCACTGATCAAAGAAGCGGTTAGCGAAATATCACTTGTAATCGAGCAAGGCGAGATGGTCGGATTCTTAGGTCCGAACGGTTCCGGCAAAACGACTACGCTTAAGATGCTGTCCGGCATCTTGTATCCGACAAGCGGGAAGGCGAATGTATTAGGCTATGTCCCTTGGGAACGAAAGAAAGAATTCAAGATGCAGTTCTCGATCGTGATGGGGCAGAAATCGCAGTTGTGGTGGGATTTACCGGCAAACGAATCGTTGTACCTGAACAAATGCATCTATGAGGTCGAGGATAAGCCCTACAACCTTGTCCTGGATGAGCTTACGGAGATGCTTGACGTAAAAGACCTGCTCAACATTCAGGTGCGGAGGCTTTCGCTGGGGGAACGGATGAAGATGGAGCTAATTGCGTCGCTCATTCACCGGCCCAAGGTGATTTTCCTGGATGAGCCTACAATCGGACTCGATCTGATTTCGCAGAAGCGCATTCGGGAGTTCCTGAAAAATTATAACCAGCAGACGAAAGCAACGGTCATTCTGACAAGCCACTACATGGCGGATATTGAGGATCTATGCAAACGAACGGTCATCATCAATCAAGGGAAGATCGTATACGACGGCGATCTTCGGCGTGTGAACGAGCTGTTTCATGCAAAAAAGATCATCAAGCTGCAATTTACGGACGAAGTGCCGAGGCAAGCACTAAGCGATTATGGCGCTATCATGCAACATGACGGAATGAATGCCGTCATGGAGATCGATAAGCATGACCTCCAGCGGCTTTCCAAGATGATGCTGGACCGGTTCCCGATCCTCGATTTCACAATTGAAGATATACCTGTCGAGCGAGGCATCGAAAGTTTGTATCAGAAAGATGGGGTCAGACATGAAAGCCTTGCAGAAGTATAAAAGGACGTACATCCTTGCGCTTCAGAATGCGATGGAATATCGGACCGATTTCCTGATGAGTATCATCAGCGGCGGCTTCATCATTCTCGTCCAATGCTTCCTCTGGACGGCCGTGTTTCGCAGTTCGCCGCAGGAGATCATTAACGGCTATTCTTATTCGCAGATAATCATTTATTCCGTGTTGTCCGGCGTAGTCTCCAAGCTGGTTTCTGCCGGCTTCGAAGGGGAAATCGCGAATGATATCAAGACGGGTGGCCTGAGCAAGTTTATCGCTCAGCCCATTCATTATTTCAGCTATCGGATATGCAATTTTTTCGGTGGGAAAACGGTTCAGACCGGGGTCGTCCTTGTCTTATTCGTCATACTGATGATTGTTTTTACTCAGATTTGGGAGTTTCAGCTTAGAGGGGTGCAGATCGTTATGTTCTTGGTCAGCATTCTGTTCGGACTGCTCATCAACTTCCTGCTTTTTTATTCGATTAGTGCTCTTGCGTTCATCATTACTGAGGTTTGGGGCGTTTATATCGCGTTCAACCAAGGCGTCTATCTGCTCAGTGGCGCCATCTTTCCGCTTAATATTTTCGGAGATACGTTTGCTAGAATCTCCAGCTATTTACCGTTTCAATATGTCGTATTCTTCCCGGTTAACATCATCAATGGGAGCTTGACGATTCATGAAATCGTGCGTGGGCTCCTCTTACAGGCGGTCTGGGTAATTGTGCTTATGATAATCTCCAAGTTGTCGTGGGATTCCGGGATGAGGAAATATGTAGCCGTTGGAGGTTAGTTCTGTGAGTATCAGCTTGACGGAGATTCGGAAGCATATACGTATGTTCTTTATTTTCGCAAAGAATAGCTTGGTCGGTTACATGGAATACAAAGCGAATTTTTACTCCGGTTTGATCATGGAGACCGTATTTCTGTTTTCCAAGCTGATCTATATCTTGTTCGTTTTCCAGCTCGGGATCGAAATCAATGGAATTTCTCCTGACCAGATGTTGATCTTCACTGGGACCTATACGATTATGATCGCAATCTATACAGGACTGTTTATGGATAACTTTTATAGATTCGCCGGCCATATCCGCAACGGGACGCTGGACTTGTATATGACTAAGCCGCTATCGCTGCAGTTCATGATTTCATTCCGGCACGTTAACTTCGCGTTTCCGATCCCGAACCTGATCGCAGGGATCACGATGATCGTACTGGCCTGGCGGCGTCTTGACATCGAGCCAAGCTTGATTCACTTGGCCGGATATATCGGCGTGATCTTGAGTAGCACGATCGTGACCTATTCGGTGCTTCTACTTCCGCAAATTCTTGCCTTCTGGACGGTGAAGTCCGGTTCGATCTTCGAAATACTCGACAAATGTTGGGACTTAAACAATATGCCGATGTATATATACCCCAAATGGCTGCGGAGAATAGGGCTGTATGTCGTGCCGATCTTGTTCATCACCAACATGCCGTCGGTTTATTTGATCGATCGCTTGGACTTGTTCCTTGGGATATGGATTTTTGCAGCTCCCGTTATATCGCTTCTAGTGGTCAGGCTGTTCTGGAAGCTGGCCGTCAAACGTTATGAAAGCGCCAGCGGTTAGAGAAATGCCCTATAAACAAATTGTTGAGAAGGTGAATCGAATGAGCAGGACGGAGCATGAGCGCCATCCGTTGCAGACAGAGGCCATTACAAAGAAACGGCTGCACAACGGGATTGAAATCTATCAAAACAACGAAGGCGAGACCGAGTTTCTCTACAACGAGATTTTCCACAAGGAGATGTATTTCAAGCACGGTATTACGCTCCCGGATAATGGCACGGTCATGGACGTCGGTGCTAATATCGGCATGTTCAGCCTATATGTCAGCAGCAAGAGCGACTGCAGGGTATATGCCTTTGAGCCACTGCCTCCGACGTTTAAGCTCTTGAAGATGAATACGAGCTCGCTGCCTCGCGTAACGACGGTTAACGTCGGGCTTTCCAATGAGATCAAGGAAGCGGAGTTTGCCTATTTTCCTACGATGTCCACGGACTCTGTCCAGATCAAATACCGGGAGAACCACGATCAAGATCTCCGATACGGGTTAATCAACCATTACGAAGATAATTTCGCTGACCCGCGAATGCTAAACCGCTTTGTCGATCATCTTATGTCGCCGAAGCTTCTGAATGAACAAATCTATCGATGCAAGCTAACTACGATCTCCGAAATGATCCGCTATTACGATCTGAACCAAATTGATCTGCTCAAAATCGACGTGGAGAAAAGTGAGTTCGAGGTGCTGGAAGGCATCCATCCGGAAGATTGGGGCAAAATCAAGCAAATTGTAATGGAGGTACACGGACTGGACGGAGAGCAGATCAGCAGGCTCGAGAACATCTTCCGAACCAACGGCTTCCATGCCGTGATCGATTACTACGAAGATTTGAATATCCCAAATTACTACAATGTGTACGCGTTGAATCAAATGCATACGTCAGCTGGGTGATAGTCATGTTACAGCATCTGCATGCAAGGTTGGTATGCTCCAGCTGCAAGGGCGAGCTGGCCCAGTCGGATGCATTGCTGCAATGCCGCAACTGCGATGCGGCATATACGATCGATAATCGTTATGTATCGATGCTCGACCGGTGTGAGCAGTTTGTCCACCCTTCCGATTGGAATCGTAAAGAGGGCGAAATTCGAGATTATAGCGAGATTTCGAACTCCCTTGCGCTTTCCGGTATAGGCCGATTCGCAACCTTTTTAAACTATGGTTACGTCTCGTACGGGAATGAGCAACATGCGGTGATCGAGCCCGACGATGTATGGAATAGAAATTCAGTCAAGCTGCTGCTCGAGGCAGTGGGCAGGACGGCGATTCGGGAGCAGCAGGTTATCGACATCGGATGCGGCAGGGGAGGGAACATAGCAGCTTTGCATAAATATTTCAAGCCTCTGTCTATTGTCGGTCTCGACATCTGCCCGGCGAATATTGCGTATTGCAGTGCCAAATCCCGATTCGTTGAATCTTTCTATATCGTCGGCGATGCGGAGAATATACCGTTTGCAGACGAGAGTTTCGATGTTGTATTGAATATGGAATCCGCGCATGCCTATCCGAATCGATCACGCTTCTATGAAGAGGTGTACCGGATAATGAGATATGGCGGTGTATTTCTGTATACGGAGCTGATGCTGGAAGATCAGGTAGCGCAGAACGTGAGGCTGTTAGAGGAAGCAGGCCTGTCTGTAATCCGCAATCAGGATGTGACTTCGAATGTCCTTCTATCGTGTGATGAGAACGCAAAGCAACGTACTGGCACACAAGGGATTGCGAACAACGCCAACGCGAGCACGAATATTGGAGATATCAATGATTTCATCGCATTGCCCGGCTCGAAGAAATATGAAGAGATGAAGGCTGGAACGCGGCAATACCGTATGATGAACCTTGTTAAGAGGTAACATAGCTTTAATATCGACAATAATTTTAGTATAGGAGAAATACTTTATGGAAGAAATTGTTTCTCTAGATACCTTTCAACCATTCGACGGAATGATGAAAATGTTTCCTCATCATAATTTTCCTTATTTTAATTGCGACTACAATTTGCTATTAACGCTTGCAAATTATTTTAAAAAAGATGAGCTGCCGATTTTGAATAATGTCATTAGTATTTATAGATTTGATAAACAAAAAATAAAAACAAGAGGATATTTCAAGTTAGAAGTGTTGGATCTCGAGGATGGAGATAAGATACTTGAGGAAATGGGTATCTCTATTCGGAGAAAATCTCCTGCATTAGATACTTTACAAGATGAGATAATAAACTCTATTTCTAGTGGTAATCCGATTTCCATTTTTATTGATTTATTTTATCAACATGGGAGAGACTTTTACTATAACAAAAAACATGGACTGCATCCTGTTTTTGTCTATGGCTTTAATCTTACTACCGAGGAAATATATACGGTTGATGATATTACAGAATACAGACAATATTCTTTACCATTTTCAGAATTTAAATTGTCGTGCTTGAGTTCGGAACACGTAAAAATGCCAAACTACTTTTGGGAATATGCACTAGTGTCCCCCGCTGATCATGATATCTTGAACAATAAGAAGCTAGCACAAAAAAACATCAATAAATTTGTAGAAAATATGTGCAGGTATCAAAATGAAATAACGGAAAGTTTGAATAATATATTGTTGTTGGCAGAAAATTTCGAGCTCGTTATAACAAATGAAACGATTATAGAAACACTAAGCAGTACTATTTATAGAAAATGTTCTGAGAAATACAGGTTAAATACTCTCTATAAGTACAACATTGATCATATCAATGCAAAACATACGCTTGACTCATTATTGGACCAAATTATTAATGACTGGAAGACAGTAAGGATCTATTCGAATAAAGCCATTATGTCCAAAAAGTTCACTGGGGAAATAATAGACAAGTGCATTGGTTTATTGACAAAAATATATACGAATGAAGTGCATTTTAATAATCACTTTTATTTAATGTTAAAGGCTGCGAGCTTGTAAAGCTGAACCAACAATATGAGTCAGGTAAAATCACATTTAATAGTGCTAGAAATGAGCCAGACATTGATCCGAGGGCACCTAACAACTATAACTAGAGACCACAATTAATAATAGGAGAGTCCTTGAAATTCAACAGCGATTCAAGAACTATATGAGCAGTTTTCAATTTGAGGGGCAGATTTATTGGAATCAGCAAGAGGATCGTCGAGGCCGAACATTATTTTGCCTAGCGGCTGGATTTATTGTGATGGGTGAATTTGATAGCGCTTTTTCCTATTTAAATCAATTTTCCAAGGTATACATTGTGTATCATGATCCTACAGTACCACGAAGTAAAGTTACAGGATTAATTTTAAGACATACATGAAGAAATAGGATTAAGGAAGCCGGCAAATGCCGGTTTTCTTGTTTTGGGATTAATGACTCTTGGACTGAAAGAATTCGCTATTACTTCAGATGGTGAAGTAACTTCCAATCCTAAGTACCTTCGCAAGTCTGAAAAGCGATTAGCTAAATGGCAAAAAGATTTGTCACGCAAGAAGAAGGGAAGCAATAACCGTCATAAGGCTAGGCTGAAAGTTGCAAGCCTGCATGAAAAGATTAGCCATCAGCGTCAAGACTTCTTGCACAAAGTATCTTCCAAGATGATTAGCGAAAACCAAGTCATTGTCATGGAAGACCTTAGAGTAAAGAATATGATCCAGAATCATAAGCTTGCAAAGGCAATCAGTGAAGTATCTTGGAGCATGTTCCGTTCGATGCTTGAATACAAGGCTGGGTGGTACGGCAGAGACATTATTATTGCACCTAAGAACTACGCAAGCAGTCAACTATGCTCATGTTGCGGTTACAAAAATGCAGAGGTGAAGAATCTCGCCTTGCGTGAATGGACTTGTCCAGCCTGTCATGTGCATCATGACAGAGACGTAAATGCTGCTCAAAACCTTCTGAAACTAGCAAGGTAATATTGCATCCTATGGGTTAGGAACTAACCTGTAAGCTTGTTGGGTAAACTTGGAGCAGTAGCTCTATTGACCAAGAAGCCGCCACCTCTTAGGTGGTTGGTAGTTCACTTGAGCACTTGGAGCTTATTGATCACTTAATTGTTATAGATAATAGCAGCGCCGAAGGCGAGATTGTCCTGAAGGCTGATATTATGAAATATTACTGCCTGAGTGGATACGAAGTATCGAACTCCACTTAGAAAGAAGAGTAGCTCCAGATTAAATAAACCGATTACTGTCTCTGACAGTGAACGGTTTATTTTTTTGAACTTACATTGGATCGTGTTCAAAATGTCAAAAAATTCGACAATACCGGGGAGGATTTAGAGGATCTAATCTCCATCGGAACGATTGGATTGATTAAAGCCATTGAGAGCATCCAGACTGGAAAAGGTACGAAGCTCGCGACGTTCGTGGCTCGTTGTATTGAGAACGAAATACTTATGCATCTGCGATCGCTTAAAAAAACCCGGAAGGGTGTTTCTTTGCATGATCCAATTGGTATATATTGGATGACCGTAAGAAGGAAGTTGTTATTGGTCGGTTTGGTTTTTTTGTCTGTACACACACTTAACACATGTGGAGTTCCTAATATTGATGGTTTTTAATCAATTAGTGAATAAGCTGTTTATGACCTTGCAAATATCCTCCATTCCAAGCTAACATCAACAAAACTTGGGTGGGAGGGTTTTACTTATAGTTACTAGGCTTCGGAAAGGGAGAGGGGGCTAACGTTCTGCGGGGTGGTTATAATAATGAAGCTTGTCCAATAAGTCAGAAGATGCGATGATAAATAAATCACATGCTTACATAAGGGGTTAGAACAAAATGAAACAGGCATCATTGCTGCAAGACAAAAAACAACGCAAATTGCTGTTCAGCGCCGGACTTAGCTGGATGTTCGACGCCATGGACGTTGGCATGCTGTCCTTTATCGTAGCTGCGCTAAGCGTAGAGTGGGGGCTTGGCACCGAGCAGATCGGACAGCTGACTGCGATTAATTCCATCGGTATGGCGGTGGGCGCGGCAGCGGCAGGGGCGCTGGCGGATCGCTACGGACGCCGCACGATATTGCTGTGGACGCTGCTCATTTTCTCGGCGGCGAGTGGCTTGTCGGCGCTGGCGGGCACCTTTACCGTGCTGTGCCTCTTGCGTTTTGTTGGCGGCTTTGGACTTGGAGGCGAGCTGCCCGTCGCTTCGACACTCGTATCTGAGTCGGTTCCCGTTAAGGATAGAGGGAGAGCGATTGTGCTTCTGGAAAGCTTCTGGGCAGGCGGCTGGATTGTCGCCGCGCTCGTCTCTTATTTTGTTATTCCGGCTTATGGCTGGAGAGCAGCATTTATTATTGGAGCGGTTCCGGCGCTGTATGCGCTGTATCTGCGAAGAGCGATTGAGGATTCACCGCGTTATGTGGCGCAAAAGGGGAAGGTTTTGCCGCTGCGCCAGCGGCTGGCTGCGATATGGTCACCGAAGCATCGCCGCTCGACCATTATGCTGTGGCTGCTGTGGTTGACAGTCGTCTTCTCGTATTACGGCATGTTTCTGTGGCTGCCGACCGTGATGGTGCTGAAGGGCTTCGGGTTGGTCAAAAGCTTTCAATATGTGCTGCTCATTACACTGGCGCAGCTTCCGGGCTATTTTACAGCGGCCTATTTCATCGAGAAGCTGGGACGTAAATTTGTGCTTGTCACCTATTTGCTGCTGACGGCGGTAAGTGCCATCTGGTTCGGCAGCGCGACGACAGAAGGCATGCTGCTTGCTGCCGGAGCTTGCCTATCTTTCTTCAACCTTGGCGCTTGGGGAGCGATGTATGCTTACACGCCGGAGCAATATCCGACGGCGGTTCGTGCAACGGGTGCAGGCTTTGCCGCTTCCTTTGGCCGGATTGGGGGCATCATTGGCCCTTACATGGTGGGGATGCTCGTGGCAGGCGGCACATCGATTCAAACGGTGTTCATTATTTTCTTTGTAGCGATCGTATGCGGTGCGCTGGCGGTTGCTTTTCTAGGTAAAGAAACAAAAGGGATTGATCCTGACCTTTAAGCAGGCGAGCTTGTCAGAATAGGACGAACGAGGCGAGAAAGAGTAGGAAGCACATCGCTTTCTAAATAAAAAAGGCCCCTCTCCTGAGGAGTAGCAGTATCGGCAAGCCGAACGCTGCTTGATCAAGGAGAGGGGTTCTTATTTTGGAGAAATCCTGCAAAATACAGATTTTAGCACAAGTAGCTACAGCTATTATCTAAGCGGCGCGAAATGCTTCACTTGCTCCAAAATGCCTTCAATTTCTTGGACGACATCTTCTGAAAGCTCCAGCTCGACAGCTTTGACGTTTTCGACGATTTGCTGCGGACGGCTCGCGCCAATTAGCGCGGAGCTGATGCCCGGCAAGCGCAGCACCCATGCCAGCGCGAGCTGGGAAATGGAGACGCCAAGCTGGCTAGCCAGCCCGTCCAGCTGTTCTACGCAGTCAAGGACATCGTCCCTTAAATAGCTTTTCAGCACATGGTTGATCGAATCATTGGCAGCGCGGCTATCTGTAGGCAATTGCTGGCCTTTTCTGTATTTTCCGGTCAGAATGCCTTGTGCCAGCGGCGAAAAGACGATCTGGCCAATGCCTTCCCGCTCGCTGACAGGGATGACTTCCTGCTCGATATATCGCTCAAACATATTGTAGATTGGCTGGTTGGAAATGAGCGGACGCAGGTTCAGCCGCTTCGCAATGCCGGTCGCATCGGCGATTTGAGCGGCGCTCCATTCGCTGACAGCGGAATACAAAATTTTGCCCTGTGCCGTCAAATCATCCAGCGCCCGCAGCGTCTCTTCCAGCGGAGCATTCTGATCATAGCGATGGCAAAAATAAATATCAATATAATCCGTACCGAGACGTTTCAAGCTGGCATCGCACTGCTCCATAATATGCTTGCGCGATAAGCCGCCGTCATTGGGGCCGTCACCCATATTGAAGAAGACCTTCGTCGAAAGCACATAGCTTGCGCGCTCGAATGGACGCAGGGCGCTGCCGAGCGCCCGCTCGCCTTCGCCGCGATTATAGGCATTGGAAGTGTCGAAGAAGTTGATGCCGCTTTCAAAGGCTTGCTGAATGCAAGCGTCAGCCGCTTTCTGCTCGGTAGCTGTGCCGTAGGTGAGCCAGCTTCCAAGACCGATTTCGCTTACTTTAATGCCGCTTGAACCAACGCGTCTGTATTTCATACCCTGATTCCTCCGTTTTCATTGAAAAAGTAAATGCTTGTCTTTGGCAGCCGCCGTTATTGCTCCAGTGATTTTTGCGTAAAGATAGCCATGTACGTCACTTCGTCCGATACGGGGCAGAGGAGATGCTCCTCCAGCGAATTGAAATAAAGCGTATCCCCCGGATGCAGCGAATATTCAGTCGCACCAACCTTATATGTCATCTCGCCGCTGATCATATAAATAAATTCCTCGCCCTCATGGGAGAAGCCGTGCGGCTTGACCTCGCCTTTGCGGGCCGTAATCAAATAAGGCTGGACCAGCTTGTCTCTGCGTTCGCTGGCAAACGCGTAGAAGGAATACCCTCTGTCTGTCCGTAGCCAGCTGTCTTTATCGCTGTACTGCAGGCTAGAATTGAATACGGTCGCATTGGCGCTCTGCTCTTCAATCAGGTCGGACACCCGGACGCCTAAAGCTCCGGCAATTTTCATCAGTGTCGCCACCGGAGGAGCGGATAGATCGTTTTCAATTTTGGACAGGAGGCTCTTCGTAAAGCCGCACTGTTTTGCGATTTCTTCCTGCGTCCGCTTCTGTTCCATGCGGATCAGCCGGATTCTTTTGCCGAGGCTCATCAGTCACACACCTTTATTTGTCATACTTGCCCTCTATCGTATCATAAAAGGACTGAGTTGAAAACGGTTCAATAAAGTTGTTGATAATTCAACTTAGTTGAATTAAAATAAACCTGCAATCACCTTGAGCTAAGTGCTTGGAACATTGAAGCGTTGAAGTTTAGAAGACTAGAAGTTTTGAAATCTTGAAAAATTGAGAAGTTGAAACATTGAAGGCTATATGAAACAAGGAGGGACAGTATGGTTAAAGCGGCGGATTTAAATGAGGAGCAGCACGTGCTGGATATGGGCTGGGGCAAAATAGCATGGTTATATGGACAAGAAATCGATCCTGAGGGCCAAATGACATTTGGGCAGGTTTACATTAATGCAGGTCAGGAAAATGGACGCCATCGGCATCCGAACTGTGAGGAAATTATTTTTGTGCTGTCAGGCGAATGCGATCATTCGCTAGGGGATGAAATGTATCATTTGAAGCCAGGCATGGCACTGCGTATTCCGCAAAATGTGCTGCATCATGCCAAGGTAACGAGCTGGGAGCCGTGCCGGATGATCATTGCGTATTCCGCAGTCGATCGGGAAACGGTGGGCGAGTAGAGCAGCCTTTCGAGCGTTGGGCGACCTAGTATGAGCAGAGCATAGGTTTGTTCAAGCAGGTGGCACGACGTAGATCGTAGAAAGTAGAAAGCAGAAAGCAGAAAGCAGAAAGCAGAAAGCAGGGAGGATGACAAGTGGGAATCCGGTATGCTTTTTCCCGGCCAACAGCGGGGACAGCGGAAGAGGAAGCGTTAATTCATGGCTATCAGGCGGCGGGCTACGAAGGCTTGCAGCTTAAATGGAATCAATATATGCCCCACGTGGAGGAGCCGGAGCGGTTTATAGAACGCTGGGGACAGCGGCCGGGCCTTGCTTCCGCGCTTATTACGGGAGGTACGCTGCTTAGCGATGACAGCAAGGAGGAGCTGCGCCGTATTTTCCGCTTTGGGAAGCAGGTGGGCACGGAGCTGATCGTCTACTGTCACAGCGTCCCAAGGACGGGACTAGACAAGGAAGCTATCGCTGGCTTTGCGAGGCTGTTCGCGGAGCTGGGCAAGGAAGCGCAAAGCAGCGGACTCAAGCTGTCGCTGCATCATCATTATGATCAGCCGGTCATGCATCGGGCGGATTTTGATACCTTTTTCAGCGAGCTGCGGCCGGAGGACGGGGTTGGACTGACGGTCGATACGGCGCATATGGTGAAGTCAGGCATTACCGATGTGGCGGAGGTTATTCGCAGCTTTGCGCCATTCATCAATAATTTTCATATGAAGGATTTTGCGGCTGGCGAATATCGGATTTTAGGAGAGGGCTCGATTGATTTTCAGCCGATTATGACGGAAGTACAGCGTATAGGCTACGAGGGCTGGATGTCGGCGGATGAGGAAAGCGGCGGTGAGATAGTGATGGGCATGCAGCAATGCTTGCCATTCATGAAATCAGGTATGGGGAGAGTGGCGGAATGAAAAAATATAAAATTGGATTTGTCGGTGCAGGGGCTGTCACGCGGCTGCATTTGAGAGGCTATGCCAATCACCAGGATCGCGTAGAGGTTGTTGCGATTTGCGACCCAAGCGAAGCGGCCGTTCAGGAGCGGGCGGATGAGTTCGGCATTGAGGGAAGATACACTGATCTTGCGGAAATGCTGGCGCATAGCGGGCTAGATGCCGCAGTGGTCTGTACGCCTTCGACGATACGTGGAAGCATCATGCGGCCGCTGCTGGAAGCGGGCATTCCGGTTTTTCTGGAAAAGCCTTTCGCCGACACGTTTGCCGAGGCGCAGCAAATAGCAGAGCTTGCCAAGCAGCTGAACGTTCCAGTGTGCATTAATCAAAATTTCCGCAAGCATCATCCATTTGATTTTATTCGCGATTTGGTCAAGTCAGGCGCCATCGGCAAGCTGGAGTCGATTCAATATGATTCCTTGTTCTATCGGCAGGATGCAGGCTGGCGAGTACATACGCAGCGTCACGCCTTATCCGTCATGGCCATTCATTGGTTTGATGGTATGCGCCGAATTGCGGATGCCAAGGCGGCTTCCATTTATTGCAGTGCCTACTCCTCGAAGGCGGTCGATTGTTTAGGGGAGACGGATGCAACCGTGCTGATGACGTTTGACAACGGCGTGCGCGCCCATTTTACCCAAAGCTTCTCCAGTCCGTTTCATAAAAATGATCTCGTCGTGCTTGGCAGCGAAGGCGTGCTCAGCACTTCATCCAATACGATTGGGCTGTATCGCCGCGACCCGAGCGGAGCGCCGAACTGGAATCCGCAGCCGGTGCAGACATGGGAGCACGCGCTGCCGATTGAGGAGGCGATATTTGACGGCCTCAATCAGCTGCTCGTCTGGCTGGAGACTGGCGTGGAAGCCGAAAATAGTGCGTTTGACAATTTGCATACGGTTTCATTGCTGGCTGGGGCATACGAGTCGGCAAAGGATAATCAGGTCGTTGCCTTTCAGGAAGGACTGCTAGGGTAGAACGGTTAGAGCGGTTAGAGCAGGTAGAGCATACAACTGCAAAAGTCATATGAACTGAAACAGCTGCAAAAGCAGAAAAGGCTACAAAAAGACATCTATAGGAACTTGGTTATAATGGTAGTCAGTTAGAATTGTGGTCAGTTGAGGGGAAATAAATAAGGCGCGGGGTTTTCGCAGCAGCGAAAATTTCGCGCCTTATTTATTACGATAAGCTCTTCGCGCTTTGCTTTGAAGGACCACCTGTTTTGGCGGACACGAAATCCGCTATTTCTTCTAGCAAATGGTCATGGAGATGCCTCGTGGACACAGAAGCCCCTAATGGTCCCCAAATCGCTGTTTTGCCGAGATATTGAGACCGATAAGGCATTTCCTGTCCGCCTACATACTTAAATTACAAAAAAAGCTCAAATAGCGGAACTCCAGTCCTCCAAAAAGGAGAGGTTCTACAAGAGATCCTGTCCGTACTGACAATTACGGAGGCTAATCGCATTTTCGCGGGGGCACCGTTACTGCTGAAAATGCTGCTGGCGGTAATGGAGCGGGCTCATGCCGGTCCAGCGTTTGAATTGCCTGCTGAAATGCGACAGCTGGGAATAGCCCAGCCGCAAACCAATTTCCTTCAGCGACAGCTCAGGCTGGCGAATGAGCACCTTAGCCTCCTGAAGCTTGAGCTCAGATAAAAACTGCCGTGGCGACAGCCCATACACTTTGCGAAACACTTCAAGCCCATAGCCGGGGCTGATGCCCAGCGAGCCCATAATCTCTTCAATGCGAAAGGCGCTCTCCGCCACCGACTCCCCAGGAAGCTTATGCGGGTCAAAGTTCCCCTTGATCGCCTCGGCAATCGCTTTGGCATATTGAACGGATGCTGGTGGCATAGCTGCCAGCTCCTCCTCCGGCAAACAGATCGTACTGACTAATAGTCCGAACAGCTCAAACAAATCCGCTTGCAGCCGAAAGCGATCCGCCGTCGTATAGCCGCCGCCCCGCCTAAGCATCGCAATCCATGGATTCAAAATAGGCAGCAGGCGCTCAGAATCAGCGCTTCCCGCGGGAAACAGCAGGCGGCCATTACGAATCATTTCTTGGCGAAAAGCCGGATCATCCACATTAAAGTGGGCGCAAAAATAAGCCATGCCCTCCTCCGAAACGCAGCGGCTCTTATGCTTAAAGCCGGGGGGAATAAGCAGAAAGTCGCCGGCACCCAGCTGATATTTGCTTTCGCCAATGATCGTTTCCTGCGCACCCTCCTGAATAAAAATCATTTCAAAGCCAATATGGGATTCCAGCGGCATCTGCCAATGCTTGTCTACACGCTGTTCATGTGCGCCGAAAAACTTAATGTTCCAGTCGATGGCAGGCAGAAAGCGCACATTTTGAATCCACGGCGAGAGTGTCACTTCATCATCCATTAGGCAGACCACCTTTGATTTGGGTAAATTTCACGTTGTTTGGACAATCGGCGATTTATTCTATTTAATTTATACTAAGAGGGTAAGATAAACAATAAGCAAAAGTGATGAAACGATAGGGGTTGTCGATATGGGACAAACGGCAAAATGGTTTTCAAGCACACAAACAGCGAGCTGGACGGAGAAAAGCACGGAATCACGCGCCTTTTCACCTGCTCTATCTAACTTGGCGATAACTGAAAGCGTATACCAAACGGTGGAGGGCTTTGGCGGCTGCTTCAATGAGCTGGGCTTCACTGCACTGAGCCACTTATCGGAGGAAGAACGTGCTGCGGTCATGCACGAGCTGTTCCATCCAGAAGGCGAGCAGCGCTTCAGCATTTGCCGCATGCCTATTGGAGCCAGCGACTACGCACTGGAGTGGTACAGCTTGAACGAAACGGACGGGGATGTGGCGATGGAGCATTTTTCCATTGAACGCGACCGCAAGTATTTGATTCCTTATATAAAAGAAGCGCTGGCGCTCAATCCGGAGCTGAAGCTGTTCGCTTCGCCATGGAGTCCGCCGACGTGGATGAAGACGCCGAAGGCTTATAATTACGGAACGCTGCGCTGGGAGAAGGAAATTCTCGAAGCCTATGCGCTGTATTTCGTCAAGTTCGTTCAGGCTTACCAAGAGGAAGGCATTACGATCCATCAGGTCCATGTGCAAAATGAAGTGGTTGCCGATCAAAAGTTTCCTTCCTGCGTATGGACGGGCGAGCAGCTTAGGGAGTTCATCCGCGATTATTTAGGACCTGCCTTCAAGCAGCATGGGCTGGACACGGAAATTTGGCTCGGAACGATTAATGCCCCCGACCCATGGCTGGAGCTGATGAAAGGGACAACGAACGATTATGACGCTTATGCAGGTCTCGTACTGAGCGACCCTGAAGCTTATAAATATATTAAAGGCGTCGGCTATCAATGGGCAGGCAAATATGCAATCGCCCGGACGTCGCAGAGCTACCCGGAGCTGCGTTATATGCAGACGGAAAATGAATGCGGAGATGGCAAAAACACATGGGCGTATGCCAAATATGTGTTCCATCTGTACCAGCATTATTTCAGCAACGGCGTGAACAGCTATATTTACTGGAATATGGCGTTGGAGCCGAAAGGACGCAGCACATGGGGCTGGGAGCAAAATGCCATGATCACAGTTGAACCGGATGCGAAGCGGGCGATAAACAATCCGGAATATTACGTGATGAAGCATTTCAGCCATTTTGTGGCACCAGGCTCGCAGCGTATTGGGCTGCAAGGTCCGTGGAGCGGCCATGCCATAGCTTTCAAACGTGAAGACGGCTCGAGAGTCATCGTGATCACGAATCCTTACACGGATACAAGAGAGCTAAGGCTGTCCGATGGCGAAGCAGAGCATGCTTTTGAGCTGGAGCCGGAATCCTTTCACACGATTGTACTTGCATAAAATATAATTTCAATGAACAAACGCCTTTGCGCTCAAGCATGGCGTTTGTTTTGTCGTTATAAAAGTAAAGAGTGGGGAGGGAAAAGGAATGAGGCTGCTGTCTAAAATATATCGTGCCATGCTGCACCCGTTTCGGCGCAGCATACGCAATAAGCTGATTTTAATTATGGTTGTTGTGTCGGCGCTGCCAATTGTAGCCGTAACTGCGCTTGCTGTGGATAATAACCGAAAGTCAATGGAGGCCGAGCTTATTGGGACGAATGTGTCCAATATGAAATGGACGAGCATTTATCTCGGCGAACAATTTTCGCAAATGAACAGTCTGTTATATTCTGTTCTCATTAACCCGAACCTGAATGATTATATTGCCAGCGAGGAGGATTCTGGGTTGTCGAGCCAGTTTTCAGCGCAGCGCAACATTGAGGATGCAATGGCCTCGCTGTTTTATTCGGGCAATCATTATATTTCGGGCATTGAGCTCTATTTGAAAAGAAGCGGCAAGCTGTTTACGATGAATGCGTCCCAGAACCAAATTAAAACGCTGGAAAGCATACCTGATCCTTACAATGAGCTGTTTAACCAGCAAAAGGATTTTATGATTAGAAACAGCCTGGAAGGCGATCGTTTTCAGCTGATACGCAGCATCAATCGGTTCGAAAACCGCGAAATTCTCGGCGGTATAACGCTAGAGGTGCGCTGGGCGATTCTCGACCAGACGCTCTCGCTGCTTAATCCGGCCAAAGACCAGACCGTGCTTATTGCCGGCCCAGACGGAGAAATTTTGTACCGAATGGGCAGCGAAGCCCTTTCGCCCGAGCAGGTTGCGGAAATCGTGAAGGGCGGTACAGAGCCCGGCTATGAGCGCAAGGCGGATGAATATGTATTTTACAATACGATTGATCCGATGAAGCTGAAGCTTATCAAAATTATTCCAATGAGCGCTATTAACCAAAGCGCACAAGCAACGATGCATTATGGAATATTGGTTGGAGCGATAACGGTTGCGGCGGCTATTATTATTGCCGTGCTGCTTGCTTGGCGCACAGCAAGGCCGATTGTGCTGCTTGCTCGCTCTATGCAAGGGCTGAGCCTTATTAAACAGGGAGATAAGCCGTTGAGTGGACGCATGGATGAAATTGGCTTGCTGGAGACCAAGTTTTATAATATGTCGCATCGCATTAGAGAGCATATTAAGAGCGAATACAGCATGAATTTGGAAAAAAAGACAGCGGAGCTCAAGGCGCTGCAGGCGCAAATCAATCCGCATTTTTTACAAAACACGCTGCAAATGATCGGCAGCATGCTGTTTTCCAAAAAGCCCGCTGAAAGCTACGAAACGATTCGCTCGCTCAGCGAAATGTTCCGTTATGTCATTCGCGAGCCGGATGCCCTGGCTACGCTGAAGCAGGAGCTGGAGCATATGAACAATTACATGGTCATTCAGCAGCAGCGTTTTCAATCACGGCTGCAGTACAGCTTAGAGGTGGACGAGCAGCTGCTGCAAAGCCGGATTCCGAAGCTGACGCTGCAGCCCATCGTGGAAAATGCGTTTATGCACGGGCTTGATTCGCAGGCTGGAGGCTGGGAGCTGGGTGTGAAGGTAGCTCAAGCTACATCCTCTGACGTCATTATTACAATTAGAGATAATGGCGTAGGGATGAGTGCTGAGCGGCTGAGGGAAGTACGCCAAAGGCTCAGCTATGCGGATGGAGAGGTTTGGACACATGGAGAGCGAATTGGGCTGGGCAATGTAGCCTCAAGGCTGCAAATGCATTTTGGCAAAGCGTACGGACTGACGATAGATAGTGAAGTCGGGGTTGGCACGCGTATAACCATCCATATACCTGGCGACATGCAAGGGGGAGAAATACATGATTAAAGTTATGTTGGTTGACGATGAAAGCTGGGGACGGGATATTGTAAGGACGTTCGGCCGTTGGGAGGAACATGGCATGGAGATCGTGGCCGAGGCGGAGGATGGGGAAGAGGCGCTGCGGCTTGCGGAGAAGCAAATGCCGCAGGTCATTATTACCGATATGAGAATGCCCGGCATGGATGGCGTCAAGCTGCTCAATGAGCTGCATGAACGTTTGCCTCATATCCAAATTGTCGTCATTAGCGGCTATGATGACTTCAAATACATGCAGCATGCGATTCGCTGCCAAGCGGTAGATTATTTGCTCAAGCCGATTGATCCGAAGGAGCTGAACGCGGTACTTTCAAAATGTGCGTCGGGGCTCGCGGCTGCGGAGGAGAGCCGGCGCTTGCTAACGCTGGATCTCGAATGGCTGTTGTCGCTGACCTCGCTGAAGCAGCGGCTGCGCGCTAGGTTCAATGAACTGGACCGCGAAGGTCTGCTGGAGCTTTTCGGAGAGCTGGCGATTGATATGGAGAGCAGTGTCGCTGGCAAGCCGCAGCTGCTGGAGCGCGTCGTCCAAGAGCTGCTGCTCATGCTTAAGGAGCTTCTGCTGACTAATTCATTGGAGGCAAATGCGGTAGATAGTGCCAGAGACGGGGCGGAGCTCGCCTCGAGCGCGAATGCAGCCGCTTTTCTGGCTGCCCGTTATGAGGATGCGCTGGAGCAGCTGATTCAGCAGCGAAAATTCAAGAAACGGCTTAATTTGGACGAGGTTAGGCAGTATATGGAAGCGCGGTTTGCCGAACCGATTTCACTGGAGCAGGTAGCTCGCGCTTTTTTCGTTAGCAAGGAGTACTTGAGTAAAACATTTAAACAGGAATACGGCTGCAATATGACCGATTATATGCTGCAGCTTCGCATGGAGAAGGCGCGGGAGTGGCTGCTTGATGAAAAATTGCCAATTAAAACCGTTGCAGAAATGGCAGGCTATGAAGATGTCACGTATTTTTACCGTGTATTTAAAAAGCATTTCGGCATTGCCCCAGGAGAAATGCGGCGAGGCAGCGAGGATTGATGCGGGCACATTGGACAAATCGGACCACATTCAAATTGGTTTAAAAATGTCCAAGCGAACAGTCTAATTCTGTCCAATTAAACGCTTTCATAAATCAGATACAATGAAAGCGTAAACAAACAAGCTTACGGGAGGTCATTACAGATGAAAAAGAAGCTTTGGAAATCAGCGCTAAGCGCAGCATTAATTACAACACTGCTGGCAGGCTGCGGCTCGAACAGCGGTACGGCAACCGATAATAGCGGAGAAACGACAGGCGAAGGCGGCGCGAAAACGGTTAAGCTCAAAATGTTTATCCCTCAGCCAAGGCTCAAAGAAAGCTACGATAAATACATTGCGCAATTTGTAGCGAAGGAAAAAGCCGAGAAAAACATTGATGTCCAAATACAGCTAGAAATGCCGACAGCCGACACGGCTCCGCAAATTTTGAAAACAAGACTGGCATCCAATGATGCCCCGGACATTTTCGCCGTGCATGCGATTAATGAAATTCCTTCCTTTTACAAAGCAGGCTACTTAGAAGACTTGTCTGGACAGCCTTTTGTAGACAAGCTGCTCGATAGCGTGAAGCCTTCCGTTACGACAACAGACGGTAAAATCGTTGCCGTTCCTACGGAAACGCTGTCATGGGGATACATTTATAACAAAAAGATTTTTAAAGACCTTAGCTTGACGCCGCCAACCACTTTAACAGAAATGAAAGCGGTTATCGCGAAGCTGAAGGAAAACAATATAGCGCCATTCCTGCTTTCCTACAAGGAAGCATGGATTCCGCAGCTGTTCCTGCCGCTGGCAGTAGGCGCTATCTCGAATACGACAAATAAAGATTTTGTGGAAAGAATGAACAAGGACGAAGGCTCGTTCAGCGAATTGAAATCGATGTTCGAGGTGATCGATCTGGTCAACCAGAACGGTACGGATAAAGCGATGGAGCTGGGCGGTGACGATGGTTCCGCAGCTTTCGCATCAGGCAAAGCGGCCATGTGGGTTCAAGGTCCATGGTTCGCCGAGTCGATTCTTAAAGCGAATCCAGATATGGAATTTGGCGTAGCTCCACTGCCGATCAATGATGATCCTAATGCAACGATGATCAACCTAAGTACATCTATTTCGCTCGTTGTATCGAAAAACAGTGCGAACAAGGAAGTGGCGCTGGACTTCATTAACTACGTGCTCGATGACAAAGACTCAAATGCATTTTACGAAGAGCTTAAATTTAATCCGGTTGCCAAAAATCATTCGTTCACCACCTATCCTTGGGTAGAGGATGCAATGATTTACGTTAAAGAAGGCAAATCGTATTTGGATCCTTCCGTCCCACAAGCGGTTAAGGATGAGTCAGGCAAAGCGCTGCAATCGTACTACGCTGGACAACTGTCGCAGGACGGTGTTATAGCGGCACTCGACAAGGCATGGAAATCGTTTAACAAAGTTAATAAATAATTAAATAAAGAAAGAAGGAATGGCGGCAGGGTGGATAAGGCGCGAGGCGCGTCTCCCACCCTGCCATGCCTTCCCATCATCATCTTAGGAGAGGTGAGCAACCGTGCCAATGAAGGGTGTTTTAAAAAGATATGTATCGCTGCTGGCCTTCGTCGCGCCTGCATTTATTTTGTACGCCATTTTTCTGCTAATTCCGACTCTTGGCGGTATGTATTACAGCTTTACAGATTGGAATGGACTGAATACGAACTATCAATTTATCGGTCTCGAAAATTTTGTGGAGGCGCTGAAGGACGACCCGGATTTTGTCCACTCGCTGCTGTTCACATTAAAATATGTGCTGTATATGCTTGTGCTGCAAAATGTAATCGCGCTGCTGCTTGCTGTTCTCATTGAATCGCGGAGCAAAAGCAAAGGATTTTTCCGCACGATATTTTTCATGCCGAACATGATCAGTATTATTATTAGCGCCTTTATGTGGACATTCGTGTTCACTCAAGTGCTGCCGCAGCTGGCGGAAAAAACAATGTTTACCTTCCTGGATCAATCCTGGGTTGGCGATCCTAAGTTTTCCTTCTATGCCATTCTGATTATCTCGCTCTGGAATGGCGTCGGCTACATGATGATTATTTATTTGGCGGGTCTGCAAGGAGTGCCGCAAAGCTTGATGGAGGCGGCCATTATTGATGGAGCGAATCCGCTGCAGCGCTTTATGAAGGTTACGCTGCCGATGATTACACATGCGATCACGATTTGCTTCTTCTTGACGCTGAACGGGGCTTTTAAGGTGTTCGAGGTCGTATATGGCTTTACGGGCGGAGGTCCGGGCCGGTCGACGCAGGTGATTACGATGAATATTTATGAAGAGGCCTTTTCGAATAATTTCCGCTATGGCTATGCCAGTGCGAAATCGGTCATTTTATTCATTATCGTCTTGATTTTCACACTCATCCAAATTGCAGTCATGAAAAGAAAAGAGGTGGAGGCATGAGAAACAGAAGCGCGAGCTCGTTATTTATTACGCTGTTTCTTACGATCGGAGCCGCCATTTCCTTCTTCCCGATTTATATGGCTATTGCCAATTCATTTAAAACGCAGGGAGAAATGTTTCAATCCTTCGTAGCTTTGCCGTCTGCGCCGACCTTTGACAACTACGTGCAGGCCTTTCACAAAATCAATATGCTTAGCAGCACGCTGAATTCGGTAATTGTATCGGTGCTGGGCATCGGCGGCATCGTGTTCTGCGCGGCGCTGGCAGGCTATAAGCTGTCAAGGACACCAGGCAAGGCGAGCGCAGCGATCTTTTTCCTATTCGTCGCTTCGATGCTCGTGCCGTTTCACTCGATTATGATTCCGCTTACCCGCATGGCGAACAGCTTGTCTGTGCAGGGCACTACTTATGGCTTGGCACTCATTTACATTGGACTAGGCGTCAATATGGCCGTTTTTCTATACCACGGCTTCGTAAAATCGATTCCGCGCGAGCTGGAGGAAGCGGCTCATATGGACGGCTGCGGCGAGTTCCAGACGTTTTTCCGGATTATTTTTCCGCTGCTGCTGCCGATTACGGTGACGATTGCCATTCTCGATTTCCTATGGATTTGGAATGACTTCCTGCTGCCGATGCTGATGCTGACGGATTCGGATCATTATACGCTCATTTTGTCCACGAACACATTGTTTGGCGAATACAACAAGGAATGGACGCTCATCCTCGCTTCGCTTGTATTGACGGCGATTCCTGTTATTATTATTTATGCCTTCTTCCAGCGCTTTATTATGGAAGGCATTACAGAAGGAGCAGTGAAGGGCTAATGGATAAATTATTATATGGGGTTGCTTATTACGATGAATATATGCCATACGACAGACTGAATGAAGATATTCGCATGATGAAGGAAGCGGGCATTAACGTAGTCCGCATTGCCGAATCGACTTGGAGCACGCATGAGCCGCAAAATGGCGTATTCGATTTTAGCTCCGTAGACCGCGTACTGGATGCCATGCATGAGGCGGGTATCCATGTTATCGTTGGCACGCCGACGTATGCGATTCCGACGTGGATGGTCAAGGAGCATCCAGATGTGCTTGCGGTAACGGCGGCGGGGCCAGGCAAATACGGCGCGCGTCAAATTATGGACATTACGCATCCGGTATACTTGTTCCATGCTGAGCGGATCATTCGCAAGCTGATTGAGCGCGTCAGCAAGCATCCAGCGGTTATCGGCTATCAGACAGATAATGAGACGAAGCATTATGGCACGGCTGGGCCGAATGTGCAGCTGCGCTTCGTCAAATATATGCGTGATACTTACGAGACGCTCGGCCGCGTCAATGAGCTGTTCGGTCTCGATTATTGGAGCAACCGCATTAACAGCTGGGAGGACTTCCCATCGGTTGTCGGGACCATTAACGGCAGCCTAGGAGCAGAGTTCGCTAAGTTTCAACGCGGGCTGGTTAATGAGTTTCTTGCATGGCAGGTAGGCCTTGTCAATGAATACAAGCAGCCGGGGCAGTTCGTGACGCAAAACTTCGATTTTGAATGGCGCGGTTATTCCTTTGGCGTGCAGCCTTCGGTCAACCATTTCGAAGCGGCGGTGCCATTCGATATTGCTGGCGTAGACATCTATCATCCGTCACAGGATGAGCTGACGGGCATTGAAATTTCCTTCGGCGGCGACATGACGCGTTCGCTGAAGGGCAGCAACTATTTGGTGCTGGAAACGCAGGCACAGGCATTCCCGCATTGGACGCCCTATCCAGGGCAGCTGCGGCTGCAGGCGTTCAGCCATGTGGCATCCGGAGCAGATATGGTCGCCTATTGGCACTGGCACTCGATCCATAACTCATTTGAAACGTATTGGAAAGGGCTGCTCAGCCATGATTTTCTGCCTAATCCGGTTTATAACGAAGCCGGAACGATCGGACGGGATTTTGCCCGCCTGAGCGATGAACTGGTGCATTTGCGCAAGCAAAACAACGTTGCTGTTATGGTGAGCAATGAAGCGCTGACGGCGATGGAATGGTTCAAGCTGCCGGACGGCAAATTGTACAATGATGTTGTGCGCTGGCTGTATGACGAGCTGTACAAAATGAACATCGGCTGCGATTTTATTACGCCAGCTTGCGAGCAACTGGATGATTACAAAGTGGTTGTTGTTCCGGCTTTGTATGCGGTACCGGATCTGGCGCTTGAGCGGCTAAATGCTTTTGTGGAGCAGGGCGGACATGCCGTTTATTCGTTCAAAAGCGGCTTTGCGGACGAGCGGATTAAAGTACGGACCTCGCAGCAGCCAGGTATTATTGGCCAGGCGTGCGGCGTCGGCTACAGCCTGTTTATTGATCCAAAAAATGTCGGGCTGAAGGGTGCGGGGCTTGCGGCAGCGCCAGGAACGGTTACAAGCTGGATGGAGCTGTTGACTCCGCTCACAGGGGACGTCGAAGTGCTGGCGCATTACGACCATCCACAGTGGGGCGAATATGCGGCCATTACCCGCAACCGCTACGGCAAAGGTACAGCAACTTACATCGGCTGTCTGACGGATGGAGCTTCGGCGCATGAGGTGCTGAAGGGCACCGTTCAAGAGGCGGGATTATGGGGGGAAGATCAGCAGGTCAGCTTCCCGATCATCGTGAAGCAAGGGGTTAATCAGCAGGGAGCACAGCTGCGTTACTATTTCAACTATTCGGCTGAGCCGGTATCCTTCGTTTATCCACATGCTGCGGGGCAAGAATTGCTGGAGGGCCGTGCGGTTAGCAGCGGCGAGCAGCTTACGCTTGCGCCGTGGGGCGTGCAAATTATTAAAGCCGGTTAGGTCGAGAAAAGAAGTAAAGCTGGCGTGACGCTTACTTTCAAATATAAGAATTTATAAGCTTCACCCTTATAAATAGGCTTATATTTTTCGGACTGAAACGCGCCGCGCCTCCAGAGGACGGCGACAGCCGTTTCACCTTGGCATTTGCGAAAGGCGTCACGCCTTTTTATGGTTCGGATACTTTTGTGAAAAATGGTGTTTTGCCCGATGCCGACATTCCTCTTGTATTCATAAGATAGTGGAATAGGATAGCCATTATCCAAATATGAGAGAATGCGGAGGGAGCCATGAATAAGGTCGCCTTCATTACAGGTGTGACAGGACAAGACGGCATGTATTTAACCGAACTGCTGCTGGCGAAAGGATACATCGTTCACGGTTTGAGACGGCGCAGCTCGCTGGCGAATACGGGGCGAATCGACCGAATTGTGGACGAAGCGAATCGTGTAGAGCAGCGGCTCCATCTACATTATGGGGATTTGACAGATTCAACGAACTTGGTGAGGCTGGTGCAGGACATTCAGCCGGATGAAATTTATAATTTGGCGGCGATGAGCCATGTGCATGTCAGCTTTGATATGCCGGAATATACGGCGAATGCCGATGGTATCGGTACTTTGCGCCTGCTCGAAGCCATTAGGCTGCTTGGTCTGACCGATAAAACGAAAATTTATCAGGCATCCACATCAGAGCTGTACGGACTTGTGCAGGCGGTTCCGCAAAGCGAGACGACACCGTTTTATCCACGCAGCCCTTACGCGGTCGCCAAGCTGTATGGCTATTGGATTACGGTCAATTACCGGGAAGCCTACGGCATGTATGCCTGTAACGGCATCTTGTTCAACCACGAAAGCCCGGTACGTGGAGAAACGTTCGTCACACGAAAAATAACCCGTGCCGTCGCCCGCATTGCCTCTGGCCTTCAGCAGACGCTGGAGCTGGGCAACTTGTCGGCCCAGCGCGACTGGGGGCATGCGCGAGATTATGTAGAAGCGATGTGGCGCATTCTCCAGCAAAACGAGCCGGAGGATTATGTCATAGCCACTGGGCAGACAACAGAGGTGCGTGAGTTTGTGCGGCTCGCTTTTGCCGAGGCAGGCATCGAGGTCGCTTTTACCGGCGAAGGAGCGGATGAGCTGGGCCATGTGGTCAGCTGCAAGCGTCCGGAATACCAGCTTCCAGTTGGCCAATTGGTCGTCCAGGTTAATCCGCGATATTACCGCCCGACCGAGGTGGAGCTACTGCTTGGCGACCCGGGAAAAGCGCAGGCGAAGCTTGGCTGGACCCCAGCCAGCAGCCTTGCTGATCTCGTCAAGGATATGGTCGCCGCCGATTTGGAGGAGACGCAGCGTGTAGCGGATTTGCGCAAGCTGGGCTATGATGTAAGTTTGGATTTGGAATAGATTGACAATAGCCCGCCGGATCACTGCAGCAAGTCAGCAGCTTCCGGCGGGCTATTGATTTTGAGGAGTCGATTAGAGGAGACTCAGATTTTTTTCAATTGGGTGATAAACAAGATGGCGTGTAATATCGCCAGGATGCTGCACGAGAAGCGGCCCCCAAGAAGGATTTGTATCATGCATCAGCTTGAGCAGTGAAAGCATGCGATCAAATACTAACTGGACATCTGCTTCGCTAGACAAGCCTTCGGTTAAGGCTGCCGCTACGATATGCGCAGCGTAATAACCAGAGCGGAATTCGTCGGAAAGCGAGCCTGTAGTGCGCATCAAGATGCGCAATGAAGAGGTAATGCGTTCATCCTTGTTTCTCCAATTTTGAATTTCATCGAGCGAGTGATTTTCAAGACTTCTAAGTTTGGTTTTCATAATTGTCCAAGCGACTACTCGGGCAGAGCGTTTAGCTGTATCAGCATCAATTCGGCTGCCGCCTAATTGAATATCGGAAAGATCCTTGTCAGATTCTGCTTCAATGATTTTCTCCCAATCACCTGCATGATCGAATGCAAGCAGGCCAGAAGCATAGGCACCTAAATATCCACGTAAAATGTCAGCTGTATGAGGATCACCAGAAGGCCCTTCATTTCGCAGCTGGGCTTGTCCGGTAAAAGCGGCGTTCATGCCGCGAAAATAACCGACAAGACCAATGGCCGCAGCAGGTCCCAAATTTAGAATGCCTAGAACATCCGAAGCGGTTTCGTCCATGCGGGATGCCCAGTAATCGGGAAGGCCTTGGCCGATATTTTCTTGGGTCAAGCTGGTGCGAACAGCATCTGCCAGTTCCTCCAACAGCCCAACATCTGCGTGCAGAATATCGTGGCCACACACCTCATGAGGGATGCTGGACCATGCCAGCAAGCCAGTTGCTGCATGGGCAGGAGGGAGACTGACAATCGCAGCTTCCAAACCAAACACAGATGTAGCGTCGATAGGCCAAGTATAAGGGCCAGATTCGGGTTCTCCCCACTTTACCAAGGCCGTAATAACACTGAGATCCGGTGGCTTGATGCCTATCCGGTCACCTGCACTTAGATAACCGTCATAAAGATCGCTGACCATCTCCTGAAAGCCATCGCTTGCCAGTGCATGAAAGCCTTCGCCATTCTGGAGAATGCTATGGGCGATATCCAGCATGAGTCTGGCTGTATTATTTCTATTTGGGTCCCGTAGTAAAATTTCCATGAAGCCCTGCTGGCCCAGATTATCCAAGGTGCGGATAAAAGGAACGGCAACCGCCTGTTGATACAGCATCGGGAGCTTGCTCTTTGCTGCCTCAAGCCTCCCCCTTAATTGATGATAATCCGTCGGATCAGGCGGCCCCTGAATGTTAGAAAGTACAGCTTTCTTCACATCCTGAATGCATGCAGGCAAATTGGTGATATCCGGCATTACATGGGTAGCCATGCGGCTTCTTTCAAGTGTTGTTTGCATAGTTAGATTACCTCCTGAGTTATAAGAGCCAACACTTCTTGAGACGGCCTTGAACAAGACGTGCATCGAGAGTCTAGGTTTAAGTGCTATAAACAGAAGTCTTCCATCGACCTAAGTGTTGATCAAATGGTGAGCCTCAGGGCTCCATAGTCGTTTTTGAAAGGCTGTTCCGTTTTTAAAGCGGAGTTCATAAAGATCTGGGTTTGTCATTTGTTCGCCCTGTTGATCGGTGAAATCGGGCACGTAATGCTGAAGCAGCAGCGTTAAGGTCAACCGATGGCTGACTAGAAGAAACGTTTGAGCGTCACTTTTCAATAGTTCGTTTGTGAAGGCAACAACACGCGTAGATACTTCTTGTGCGCTTTCCTCTTTGTCGATACCGGGTACTCCTTGCTCTCGAAGACGGTTTTCCGCTGGCTCTAGCTTGAGGTTCAGCCGTTTTTCAATAATTTGCGCTGTTTGCCAAGCGCGCAAATAAGGGCTGGAGATAAACTTCTCCATGTGCAGGCTGTCCATGCCTGCAAGAGCATCTGCCAGTTGTTCAGACTGAGTTACTCCGACTGAACTAAGAGGAGCATCTAGCTGGTTTCCAGTAGCGCGTCCATGTCGGACCAAATACAAGGTTACTTCATCATGCATCAGCTAATGTCACCTTCTGAGTAAGATTTTAAGCTTCTGTTCCAGGCAGGAGAATTTCTGCCTCGACTATAATGTGTAATGTTTCATAACTTAATCCAATCCATAATTTGTGAGATTGAAACGATAAGCAATGTACTCCTGATACTTTAGCTTTTGGGCAGTGTATCATTATTATGAATGCTAGATAAGAAAAAGATATTCCCTACCTGCTAGGGAATTGAACGAACATTTCTGAACAAATAAGCTTCCGACCCCACCCGAAGTGTGGAGCCGGAAGCCTATTGTCTTGGAGCAGAATGGATGAGGGTTGAAGAGGGGCCCGCAATCAGCCGCTTTATAACAGGCTTTCCCGCAGGCAATCGCAAATGTAGGCGATATCCTGCTCGGTTAAGCCGCCGTAGGTCGGCACATTCAGTCCTTGCGCTGCAATGCGGTTTGCAATGGGAAATTCCTCGCTGCGCTGCATGCCTTGATACGGCGGGAGCACATGCATCGGATAAAAGAACGGACGCGTTTCAATGCCGCGTTCTTTCAGGCGCTCCATGAAAGCGCCGCGCTGCTCTTCGTTATAGCCGTTTAGCAGGATGCTGAACATCCAGTAAACGTTTTTGGCCCATGGCTGCTCGGCAGGCAGCGTGAAGGCGCTGTTTCCTTCAAGCTGCTTGCAGTAAAGCGAGGCGACGCGTATCCGTTCGCCGACATGCCAGTCGATGTTTTCCATTTGTGCGCAGCCAACCGCCGCTTGCAAGTTCGTCAGGCGATAGTTGTAGCCAATGACGGGAAACCAATATTTGCGGGCGGGATCGATGCCCTGTCCGCGCAGAAGCTGCATTTTGCGGGCAAGCTGCTCGTCATTGGTCGTAATCATGCCGCCTTCACCGGTCGTAATGATTTTGTTGCCGAATAGGCTGAACGTTCCCGTATGGCCCAGCGAGCCGGTCCGCTTGCCCTTGTATTTTGCACCGGGTGCTTCCGCAGCGTCCTCCAGCACAAATAATCCATGCCGCTCCGCAACTTCTGATATAGCGTCCATATTGGCAGGATGCCCGTATAGATGAACGGGAATGATCCCCTTCGTGCGTGGCGTAATCAGCCCCTCCAGCAGCTCAGGGTCCATGTTCCACGTATCGGGCTCGCTGTCAACAAAGACGGGAGTGGCTCCGCAATACGTGACGGCATTTGCCGTGGCGATAAAAGTTAGCGTTGGGACGATGACCTCATCTCCCGGGCCTACCCCGTGAGCCAGCAGCGCCAAATGCAGAGCAGTTGTTCCATTGCTGCACGACACGGCAAATTTCGTCCCGCAAAAGTCCGCGAAAGCTTCCTCAAACGTATGAATATATTTGCCTGTCGAGGAAATCCACGTGGAATCCAGGCAATCCATGACGTATTTTTTCTCATTTCCATTAAAAATGGGAACGGCAACCGGATAAAATTTGTCGCCCAACATTATGCCTCCTCCGTGTTACGTTCGCTCTTGGTTCAAAAGACGCTTCACTGTGGCGGGAACGCCAACGGCAAGCGTTTGGTCCGGAATATTCCGAATGACGGCGGCACCAGCACCAATCATGCAGCCTGCTCCAATGCGAATGCCGTCGATGACGACAGTGCCTGTTCCGAGAAAAGAACCGTCGCCGATCGTTACACCGCCGGACAGCGTGGAGCCAGGCGCCAGATGGCAAGCCTCGCCAATGATGCAATCATGGTCAACCGATGCAGCCGTGTTAATGATGGTGAGGGAGCCAATTCGAGCATCCGGCTGGATGATGCCTCCCGGCATAACAGCAATGCCACAGCCGAGCGTGGCGCTGGGAGCAATATAAGCTAACGGGCTTATGGCATTAATCAGCTCGAAGCCAAGGCTTTGCACATGGCGGGCGAGCCGCAGCCGCGTCGCATTATCGCCGATAGCGATAAAAGCATGGCGTACCCCCTGCTCCAGCAGCAGAGGAAGCATGGCATCGTCGCCAAGCACGGGGACATTCAAAACCTGCCCGCCTGGCTCGCGGCCGATGCAGCCAATGACCTTGTATGTCTGGCTGGTACGAAGAATATCAACGACAACTTTGGCATGTCCGCCAGCCCCAACAACAACGGTACGATAAGGATTCGCAGAAACAGCATTCATGCCGTATAGGCTCCTTCAACAATAAAATGAGGGGGTGATGCAGCTACTCCCATCATATTCAAATGGCAGAAAATTGCTTCACTTGCAGCCGGGCAGTCGTCCATTTATTCAAATATAGTTGAAATCCCTAGCAGGCGGGGGCAGGTGCCGTTGCTTTTTGTGAGCGGGACAATACGCTATGTAGAAGGCAGAGCGATTGGAGGCGTGATATGAAACGCAAAAGAGCTCGTAAACAAGGAACAGCGAAGCGCGGCTCGCATAGCCGCATATCGCGAAGAAAACGCGGCAATAGAGCGCGAGTCGGAAAAGTAGCAAGGACAAGAAGACGCAAAGGCAGACGGGGCGGCAGGAAACTGCGCGGCTCGACAAGAAGCAGGAACAGGCAGAAGGCAACCGAGCAGGCTCAGCTTGTAATTGAGCCTCCAGCACCGGTCGAGCCGCCTCCAGCACCAATAGATACGGAGCTGTTAAAAGCAAATAATGCGGCGTTCCGTCAGGGGCTGCCCGCAGGAGCTCCAATTGTAGAGCTGCTGCGCCGGGTATTCCGGCTGGGGGATGAGGATTTTTTATGGGAGCTGTATCGTCAGGTGCTCCAGCGCGAACCGGATAACGAAGGCTTTAACGGACATCGCAGCCATCTGGCCCATGGCACGCCGCGGGCGGTAATTGCTGCGGCTCTTATCCAGAGTCCAGAGGCGGAGGCTATTTTCTCCAGAGTGCCCTCTGGAGAAGCGAATACGACAGCCCATCTGATTCAGCATTTGTTCCCCGCTGCGGATTTGGATTTTATTCACGGCATCCACGTACAAATAATGAATCGTGCGCCGGATAGCAATAAGGTAGGACGATACACGACGGCCTTGAAGCAAGGACTGCTGCGGCGCGCATGGATAGCGAGCCTTGTCATGTCGGAGGAGTTTGGACTGCTCATTGGGGCGCCGTATTTGCCTCCGCTTGCGGCGAGTGCGGCCCGTATAAACAGCCGGCAAATCGGCATGTTCCTTTGCTTTGGGGTGCAAATTGCGATGGATGGAGAAGGCATCGGTCGTTTCATCGTCCGCTTGTCGGAAGGCTTGCTTGCGCTGGAGAATGATTTTACCCTACATGTAGCGACAACGGAAGCGAATTTTGCCGAGGCTGCGGCTGTGTATGCCCCGCTGCGCGCGGCTTATGGCGATCGTTTGAAGCTGCACCGCACGGACAGCATGGATACGGTGAACCGCAGCGTGCCTGCGGACATATGGATTGTGCCATATGTTGGGATGGCGCTCGCGCAATATTTGGAAAAACCTTATATGGTTTGTCTGCATGATCTCGTATATTTGCATTTGCCTGAGCTGTACAGCGCGTATACCCAGCATTATCAATATATCCATTCTGTAGCGCAAAAGGTGACGGAAAAAGCGGCGAAGGTAGTCTTCGCTTCGGAGTTTACCCGCAATCATGAGGGGCTGGAGTTTCTCGAGCTGGCTGTCCACAAAACGGCTGTCGTGCGCTTTGCAGCGCCGCATGAGGAATATGCGGTGTTTCAAACGCATAGCGAGGAGAAGTTCCGCAGCGCCTACAAGCTGGATGGTCCATATTTGACCTTCCCGTCGGTTGTAAGGCTGCATAAAAATCATGAGGGCCTCATCAAAGCTTTTGCGCTGTTCAAGCAGACGGAAGCAGGAAGAGCATCTGGCATGAAGCTTGTTTTTACAGATGATCTTGGGAACCGCCCGCGGCAGCAGGAAATTTTGGCAGCGCTGAACGAAATTGCCGATCCTGTTATTCGCAGTTCAATCGTGTTTATGGGGCGCATAGCTTCAGTAGATTTGCCTTCCCTATACCGCTATGCCGCAGGCACAATCGTTCCAACGCTCTTCGAGGGCAGCTGCCCATTTCCTATATTGGAGTCGCTGCTGATGAATACGCCGGTCGCCTTCGGAAGGCTGGAGGTGGTGAAGGAGGTTATTAGCGACATGAGCTGCTTCGCAACCTTCCATCCGCATAATATCCAGGAGATGGCGGACGCTATTGCACGGCTGTCACGGGAGGGAGAAGAGGTTGTCCCGCGTCAGCAGGCCGCACTTAGCGGCGCGTTGAGCAGGAGATGGCTGGATGTCGCAGGAGATTATGCAAACGTCATTGAAGAGGTGCAAGCAGCTGCCGACTAGGGCAGCTGCTTGCCGTAATACCGCCAATACGTATCGCGAAAAACGTTCAAATAACGCTTTGCTACATCATCCCAGCTTTCCGCTGGATCATGAATGCCCGCTATGGCGGAGCTTTTGTATTCATCATAATTCGCAGTCAAATCTTCAAGCGCTTGAACGATGGAATCGGGGCTCTGGGGGTTGAACCAGGCAATCTTGGCACTATGCCGTGCCAAATGCTCGCGCATGACCGGAATGTCCGAGCAGAGCACCGGAGTACCGAGGCGAAGCGCTTCTTCGACCGGGTAGCTCCCGCCACCTTCCGAAAGGCTGGGCATAATGAGCGCCCAGGCATTTTTAATGAGCGCGGGAATATCCTCATCTCCTACAAAGCCGAGCGGGTAAAGATCACGATTAACGACAAGGCCTGTTCGGCGAATGGTGGAGATGAGCGTTGGAATCCAACTGTGCTGCGGCGTGCAATCCGGAAAAGGCTGCCGCAGCGTGTCGGTTAGATAGCCAGTGAGTACTAGCGGGCATTTGGTGCGCCCCTTCCAATGGGACAAGGCCTCGAGCAGATTGTTGTGGTTTTTATGCGGCGATGTATTGGATGGATAAATGATGTATTTGGACGGAATGCGGGCAGCGGTGGCAGGAGAGACCTGGCTTGCATATTGTGCGGCAATCGGTGTAATGGCATGGGGCACGACAGTCGCCGATTGATGGCGAGGGCCGAAATGAGCAATGAGGCGATTTTTCACATGCTCCGAAGAAACGACGACGGACGTGACGTGGTCCAGCCATTTTTTCGATAAAATCCAGTGGCCCTTAAGCTGCTCGCCATTTGTAAAAGGCGGGACATAATCGAACATCGTCGTATCGTGAAAGGTGCAGACGGTTGGACGATCAAGGGCATGGTAGGGGTGGGTGTGCGGCCAGTAGTAATAGACGACGTCGATACCAGCGAGCAAATAGGAATTTTGGTCGGAATCGATGCTGTGCTGGGTGGATACCATCTCAACCTTGTTTAATGCTTTCAGTTCCGCGACGTTGCGAATAAGGGAATCGGGCGAGAGGACGAGCCTGATCTGCTCCACATCTGGCTGCCTGGCCATAGCCGAAATCAAATTATGGAGCAGTCTCATCCCGCCGCCGATGGAAAAATGGACAGACCATACAAGAATCCGCATTGTTACAAACCTCCTGCCAAGGGCGAGGCTGTCTCCTGCCTAACAGGAAGGATGCCAGCCGTTGCTCCGTGAATTATGAAAAATGTTGCGCTTGCGAATTCAATATATGTGGGGGCGCGGGCAGTTATTCGCAGCATCGGCGCAGGATTTGTAGGCAGCGGGCTAAAGGCCCGCTAGCTTAAGCACATGTTCAAGCTTATTTATATTAACGACAATATTATCCGTTCCGACGAAAGGCTTGGGAGGCTGCTCCACTTCGCATACGATTTCATAATAGTCTACGCCAGCATGTGCGCATAGCTTCCAGAAATAGGGGTCGACGAAGGTGGAAGGAGCAAGCTCCAAAAGAGCTGCGCCCGGCTCGCAGAAGGCAATGTTGATGCTGCCGCTCCCGAAGGGGGCGACAATATGCTGCGCTGACGAGAAAATCGCGATTTTCTCTGCGGTAGAGAGCGGAGTGAGTACGATTTCCCTGAAGCCCTTGCCTTTCAGAAAACGGAGAACCTCTTCCTCGTTGGCGACAAAGCGGGCCTGGGCATCCTTACGGGTAATATAGAGGCGCTCGAAGCCTTTTTTGGCTTTTACGCGCCGGTCAGCTTTAAGCCGCTTGGCCATGAAATGCGACGCCCACGGCGGACATTTGCCGACCATCAGCGGCACCGCCGGCACGATCAGGCGGTCGGCGAGCAGATGAAAGTCCGCATCCTCGACCTGAATGCACTTATGGAGCGGAATGCCTAGCATGGCAAGCGATTCATAGTGAAAAGGGTGAAACAGCTTGCCGATGACATATTTGTCTATCGGAATGCCGCTCTTCTCCAGCAAATGGAGCCTCGGCAGCAGATCGAAAAACCAATGTCCGAAAATGTTTTGCGTACATGCCTTGATATGCGGCATGTTCCAGCCCCAAATGAGCGTGGCGACCGTTCCCTTGAAATGCTGCGGCTCCGGAAGCTGCGTGAAATCAATGAGCGGGCAGTCGAGCTCGACATCACGCAGCCGCTTATTGTCCGGCGTAACTACATATGCGTTGCTCGTCACCAGCCGCCCGCCAGGAATGGCCGCTACAAAAGCTTCATCAAAGGCAGAAGCCGTCACCCAGCGTGGCTGATCGATGCCTTTGCCGGCGGGGAGCGTCAACGTTTCAGCCGGGTAAATGACCTGATAATAATAGGAAAGCAGATCGGGAGGGACAGCCGCTTGCTGCGCCCAATCTCTTGTTTTCTCATAAAATTGCTGAGGGATAGTGTAGATAGGGATCGCCTCCTTCAATCCGGATCATGCAGCGCACCTGGTGCGAAGTATCGTTCTGCGCGCTGCATAATGCTTGAAATTGCTAAATATGCTTCCATCGCTAAGCGTAATGATCAGCCAGCTCCTGCTGCCGCTTAATGATCGGCTGGAAGCTGGCTGGGCAGCCTTTAGGGAACAGAACGCCCAAACCGTTGGAATGCTCGAAATGCAGGTGAGGCATCGCCGAAAGCTCCGCCCAGAGCCGGTAAACGCCAAAATCTGCGAGCCGAACCACGGTGTCATGAAATAAAATAATGCCACCCTCCGCAAGCTTGGGAAGCCAAGTCGTATAGTCATGCAGAACAGCCTCGTACACATGGTAGCCGTCAATATGAAGCAGTTGAATCGAACCGTCGGGAAAGGCGGCGAGCGCCTGATCAAAGGTGCCGCGCAGCGGTGTTCCGATACAAGGAAATTCACGGGCGCTTACTGCATTGACCGCAGCGTACATCGAATCATCCAGCGTGCCATAAGCTCCGGTATGGGCATCACCCATCCAAGTATCCACCGCATAACATGCGCTTTTCAACTGAGCATCCTTAATCGCTTGGCAAAAGCTGAAATAGGATGTGCCGTACAGCGTCCCCAGCTCTACAATCAGGCTCGGGCGGGCAAAACGGACAAGATCATAAGCAAATTTTCGATGCCCGGACCAGGCTCCGCCTGCCATAAAGCTTGCGGGCAGCTCAGGTGCCGCATCTGCAATAAATTTCGGGTTGTAAAATGTCCAGTCCATAACATCCTCCTGCCTTGCAAAATAGAAGCATAACTACACTATCCTATGTGGAGCTTGCCAGATAGGATAGGGCAGTTGCGCCAAGTAAAAGCGCACATTTCTCCTTCTCATAGACGTACAGCCGCCGTTGCGTCCGCCTTATCCCTACATACAATGACAACATAAACGAATATATCCGAATGGATGCGAGGTGGAATAGGTTGAGGAGCCGCAGCAGAAAAAGCGGCCGTGCGGGGAAAAGAAGCCCGCGCAGCTCACAAGGCGGCATTCGCCGCCGCACAGCCAGACGCCTTGCGACCCGCGGGCGCAGACATCGCAGGAGCCAGGCGAGGCGTGGAGGGGCGCTGCAGCCTGCCATTATCCGAGGGCAGTGTGCAAAAGCGCGAAATGGCGGGCTCGCAGCGGGTTTAACGGCGAGGCAGGAGCCTGAGCCAGCCGATGAGCTGCAGCAGTTGCAGCGGCTATGGCATAGCTACTGTCTGGCGACGGGCGGGGCAGCTTCCAAATCAGCATATTTGGCCTGTATGAAGGCCTTCATAGAAGGATATTTTGCCGCTACGGGAACCCCGGCGCCGAATTGGGTGCTGCTGCCGACGAACCAGGCCGTTGCGGCAGTGGTGATGGCGATGAATGAAGAGGAATCCATGGCCTCCATGATTCAGCAATTGGAGAGGCTTCCGCTACATGAAATCGTCGTCGTGGTGAACGGCTCAACCGACACGACGGCCAGCAAAGTGCGGGAGAGCGGCAAAGCCGTGCTCATTCATTACGCTGGGGCACTCGGTCATGATGTGGGACGGGCGGTAGGCGCCAGAACAACGGTCTCGGATATTGTACTGTTCGTCGATGCGGATATTCCGGTTGCTGCGGAGCAATTGCTGCCTTTTATTGAGGCAGTCGCTGGAGGGACGGATATGGTGCTCAATAATTTATCTTCCTATATGGGGAATTTCTCAGGTAGAGATGAAGTCATGATGATGAAGGAGTTCGTGAACCGCTCGGTGAATCGGCCCGATCTTACCGTTAATTCCTTGACTGCCGTTCCGCATGCGCTCTCGCGTAAAGCGATTGAGGCTATTGGAGCAGCCCAACTGGCCGTTCCGCCAAAGGCGCAGGCGATTGCGCTCCGATATGGCCTTAAGGTAGGTACAGCGAGCATGGTAGATGTCATTCGACATAATCGGATGCGTCCGGGAAATGTAGGCATGGGCAATCATGTGGCGAGGCTCATCGTAGGCGACCATTTGGAAGCGCTGGAGTGGATGATGAAAGCGGGAAATGCTCGTCTGCAATATGCGGACGTAGTAAGGGATCGCAAAAGTGCTGGCCGAGGAGGGTAATAGATGCTGACCAGTATTATTATTCCGACCTACAACCGTTTGCCGCTGCTGCAGGAAGCGATTTATTCCATTCGCAGCAGTACACCGGAAGACCATGAACTAATCATCGTCGATAATGGCTCAACAGACGGAACGATTGAATATTTGCGCGAGCAGCAAATCACATTCATCGGTCTGCCGCGCAATCAAGGCTTTCCCGCCGCCTGCAATTGGGGGCTGCGTCTGGCCCGCGGTGATCAATTGCTGCTGCTGAACAATGACGTGCTGGTGGCACCTGGTTGGCTGGGCAAGCTGCGACAGGCTTTAGGCAGCAGCAAGCAGATTGGCATCGCGGGGCCGATGTCCAACTTTGTAAGCGGCAAGCAGCAAATTGAAATGCGCGGCAATTATAAGGAGATGGCGGAGCAGCTCGCCGCAGAGTCCGCAGGCGATTATGAGGAGGTCAGCCGATTGGTTGGCTTTTGCCTGTTATTTTCGCGGGAGCTGATGGATCAAATTGGTCTGCTGGATGAGCGTTTCTCGCCAGGACATTATGAGGATGATGACTATTGCTACCGTGCGCGGCAAGCAGGTTACCGTCTGCTGATGGTTAAGGATACATTCGTATTTCATCATGGCAGCGCAAGCTTCAAGCAGGAGGGCCAGGATGCTGTAGAGCGTCTGCTCGCCCGCAACCGGAAGCTGTTTACAGACAAATGGGGCGTGGACCCGCAGCAGTTTATTTGAAATATAGGAAAGGATAGGCTAACGTAATCCTTTCTCTATATTTCTACGCGAAACGGAAGCTTTGCCGCCGAAGGACGGCTTCAGCCGTTTACGCTTGAAATATAGGAAAGGATAAGCAAACGTAATCCTTTCTCTATATTTCTCGGAATGAAACGCGCCGCGTCGCCAAAGGATGGCGACAGCCGTTTCACCTTGAAATATAGGAAAGTATGTGATTATTCCATCCTTTCTCTATATTTCTACGCGAAACGGAAGCTTTGCCGCCGAAGGACGGCTTCAGCCGTTTACGCTTGACCAGATGCAAATTATGCACCAATGCAGGAGGTGTTCAGCATGAAAATGGCGAGAAGACGCAAAACGGCCAGCCTTCCGATTAAGCGGCGGAAGAGACGTGCCGTTTCAAAGAGGAAAAATCGCTCCGCAAAGTCCGCCAAGCCGCAGGCGGCTAAGGAACCTTATGAGGATGGTTATCAAATCGGTCATGAAGAAGGATATAGCAGAGGTTACGAAGATGGAACCAAGCAGGCAGAGGGACAAAGGGAAGACCACTCGCACAGCTGGGAGTCGGCCGAGAGGGCAGGCTACGAGAAAGGGCTGAAAATCGGACGCTACGAAGGCGGCGACGCCATCATCGATGAGCAGCTGCCGGAAGCACATGTACTCCCAGATACATCCGTAGCGCAGGTTATTGCATCAGGCATCGCTGCGCTAGGAGAACGCATCGTCCACCTTTTGACTGCGCAGCAGGTGGCTGAGCGATTGATGGAAGCACTGGAGCAGCGCAAGCCGCTATCTGTCGTGCGACTTGGAGATGGCGAGCTGTTGACGCTAGCACAGGAAAGTGTGCTGCCAACTGAACAGGTTCGCCACGAGGGCGGTTTTTTAGAGTATGCCGGAGTGAAGGTGCCGGACATTGCCGCCCGCGACCGCTTGCTGGCAGCGGTAAAGCGGGCCGACATTGTCGGCATTCCAAAGCTGCGGCAGCCGAACTACCAACGGCTGGCTACGGCCGTTTTTCAAACGTATGGCATTGATTTTCGCAGTAAGGTGCTGACAGATTCGCTCGTCAATTACCGTTTGTATCAAGAAGGACATTTGTCCCGCTTGATGAGAGGACGGAGAGTGCTTGTCATTGGGAATTTGGCGCAGCCGCTAGCCAAAGTGCTTGCTGAGAGCGGCGTAACGGTTGTGGGAGCTGTAGCCCAGGTTCAGGGAATCCATGATGTGGACCGGGCGATGGGGGAAATCAGACAGCATGATTTTGAACTGGCGTTAGTATCAGCAGGCATTGCGGCTGTCATCCTTGCGGATGCAATCGCAGCAGAAATGGGCAGGGCTGCGATTGATTTCGGCCATATGGCTAATTCAATCGTCAAAGGGGAAGCGCCGATTCAGGCTTAAATCGAAGGCAGCCAATTTTATGTAGCCGTCCCGTGAGGGACGGTTGTTTTGCTTTAATGGCCGCAGCAGCTTAGGAAGGAATAGTGCCAATCGTAGCAGTAAGCGACGAGTAAGTGATGTCTGCAGTAGTGCCTACCGCGATGACAATGCCCGATACTGTAACTTGCAGTGCGTACGTGTGATTGCCAGCTGCTAGACCGCCGTTGAAGTACGTGATCGGAATGGCTCTTTCTAAAGAGAACAATCCGAGCAGCGTAATCGCAAGCAAGTCGGAGCTTGTTACTGTAGCTACAATGACGCCATCTTGCAGCAGGTCGACTGTAATGGTTGGGTTGAGCGCTACAACCAGAAGAGCAGTAAAGTTAATGGATACATTAACGGTACCTTCAATAATCACCTGGTTGGAAGTGGCCGTTACCGGAACAATCAGAGTTGCGGCAGTGACAGCAGTAGCAGCAGTTGGGATAGAAGTCGGAACAGCACCTTGGATACCTACAACAGCAGAACCAGGGCCAGCAGGGCCAGTTAATCCCGTTAGACCAGTAGCACCCGTAGGTCCTGTTGGTCCGGTGGGACCAGTAGCACCAGTAAGTCCTGTAAGACCAGTTAGTCCAGTTAAACCAGTTAATCCAGTTTCACCCATAATTGATTCATCTCCTTTCAATCGTATACCACATCATATGTTGGTAGATAGAGATAGCAACGGTATTTGTCCAAGGATAATCGTATATTTTCTAAATTGATAGATTATACCGCGAAAAAAAGCACACACCTCCGCACTCCTCCTTCTATTGCAATACAGGCGGCGATAAATGCCCGATTTGCAGCAAGGGCAGGCAATTCGTCCACTATGAAAGCTCTAGCAAAGCATACGATGTTGAAGAGACGATACTATACTTTCGGAGCCGGCTATGGTAGGAAGGAGCTGCATATTGGCTACACGCACATGTATAATAGAAAGCTATTTATTTTGGGGTGAACCGGTATGAAGGCAGTCATTATGGCAGGGGGAAAAGGAACGCGCTTTTGGCCGAGAAGCACGACGGCAAAGCCGAAGCAGTTCCTTTCCTTAACATCTGGCGAGGCTACAATGCTGCAGGAAACGTACAGCCGTTTTCGCAGCTGCATGCCGGAGGAGGATGTATATGTAGCAGTAAGCCGCAACTATTTGCCGCTTGTTCGGGAGCAGCTGCCACAGCTTAGCGAGGAACAGCTCATTATTGAGCCGGAGCAGCGGGACACGGCGCCTTGCATTGCGCTGACGGCGAGTTTTTTTCAGAAACGGGGCTTAAATGAAGTGATTGTAACGGCTCCCTCGGATCAATATATTCCAGATGCTGCCGAGCTGATGGAGGCGCTGCGGGCAGCAGAGCAAGCGGCGCGCGATGAAGGCGTTGTTGTAACGATGGGGATTGTGCCGACAAGGGCAGAGACGGGATACGGCTATATTGAAGCGGGTGAGCATGAAGATGGCAAATATGGGCCAGGCATTAAGACGGTAAAAGCTTTTATCGAGAAACCGACGCTCTCGCGGGCGGAGGAACTGATTGCGATACCGAATATGTACTGGAACAGCGGTATTTTTATATGGAAGCCGTCAACTATTGCAGGCTACATGCAGCTGTACCAGCCGGATATGTGGCGTGTTTTTGAGCTTGAAGGGGAGCAGCTGGCACATGCGTATGTGCAGCTGCCAAAGCTTTCTATTGATTATGCACTGATTGAAAAGCTGGAACGCCTGTACACGCTGCCGATTGCTTTTACATGGGACGATGTTGGCGTGTGGACCTCGCTTGAACGAATATTCGGGCAGGACAGCGAGGGCAATATTTTGCTGGGCAGCGTCTATCCTACGGCAACGACCAACAGTATTGTTTATACGGAGCGGCAGCGGGTGCTGGTCATTGGCATTGATAATCTAATCGTCGTATCGACAGACGAGGGACTGTTGATTTGTCATAAAACACAGGAGCAGGCGGTTAAGCAAGCGATAGCCGCGATGGATGCTGATCGGGAAGGAGGCATGCCGTGAAAGCATTGATTACAGGCATAACCGGCTTTGCCGGAAGCCATTTGGCAGAGCATTTGCTGGCGCATCAAATGGAAGTGTCAGGCACCGTCAGGAAAACCAGCAGTATTAAGCATATCGCTCATTTGCTGCCGTCTGTCAGGCTATACGAATGCGAGCTGACTAATGAAGCCGATGTGGAAAAAATGATAGCGGACGTTAAGCCGGACATGATTTTTCATCTAGCAGCGCAAAGCTTCGTGCCAAAGTCTTGGGAATCGCCGCTGGCGACGATATACAACAATATTGCCGGGCAAATTCATTTGCTGGAAGCGGTGCGAAAAGCAGGCATTAACTGCAAGCTGCTGCTCGCCTGCTCCAGCGAGGAATATGGCCAGGTAGAAAAGCAGGATATTCCGATTAAAGAAACGACGCCGCTGCGGCCGCTCAGTCCCTACGCCGTCAGCAAAATTACGCAAAATTATTTAGGCTACCAATATTATCGCAGCTATGGCATGCATATTGTATGCATGCGTACTTTCAACCATACAGGACCGCGGCGCGGCGAGCAGTTTGTAACCTCCAATTTTGCAAAGCAGATCGTTGAAATCGAGCGGGGACTGAAGCCGCCCGTTCTATATGTAGGCAATTTGGAGGCGAAGCGTGACTTTACCGATGTGCGCGATGTGGTGCGAGCGTACCGCTTGGCCATTGAAAAATGCGAGCCTGGAGAAGTGTATAATATTGCGTCGGGAAGCTCCCGGGCGATTAGGGAGATGCTGCAGACGCTGGTCGGTCTTAGCAGCAGCACCATTTCGATTCAGGAGGACCCGGCACGGCTGCGGCCTGCGGATGTACCGGAGCTGATTGGCGATTATTCTAAATTTCATCATCGTACAGGCTGGCGTCCGGAAATTCCCTTTGAGCAGACGATGCAGGATTTGCTGAGCTATTGGCGGGCGGAATTAGGTTAGGCTGCGCGCAGGATGACCCAAGCTTGCTGCATACCGCACGCGCTAGGAGAGCTTTTTAGTTCATACCCTCTAGACGGAAAATCGGACGATAGCTTAATCGTTGTCTGATAGAGGTTCAGAGGGTATTATTACGCTGCTGCTATGTTTTTGCTAAGTAGGCCTGAGAGAGAACGGCTGGAAAAAGCAAACTGCCCCAGCATTCACGCCAGAGGCAGTCCGTGTTTCGTTTAATTTTCCAGTTATTATAGAAGCGCAAGCTCGGTCAGGCGTGCCCGAATCATGCTGCCAACCGCCTGCGGTGAATAGGAAGTGTGAATCGTATGCTGCCCCTTCGCTGCAATGGCTGCGCGCCACTCTGGCTCTTGCAAAAGCCTTTGCATATACAAGGCGGCATGATGCACATCGGGTTCGGCCCAAATCTGATACCCCTGATACGGTCCCCAATCGGTACCGACCTGAACCAGCTCGTAATTGACGGGACAGGAGTTGGTCTCGTTCATAAAGTCGGTATTGCCGGACCAGTTCGTGCCGATGACCGGCTTACCCAAATACATTGCTTCTGCGAGGCCCAGTCCAAAGCCTTCGGCGCGATGCAGCGAGACAAAACAATCCGTGACACCCAGCAGCGAGTTGACTTCCACGCGGGAGAAAATCCGATCAATAATATAAATATTGTTATGCTCGGCAGCGAGCTGACGCAGCGCCTCCATATCTTCCGGCCGGAAGTTCGTATTGTTGACCTTGAGTACGAGCCCGACCGTTGGATCATTTTTCGGAAAAGCGAGCCGGAAGGCTTCTACGGCGGCTTGTGGATTTTTACGATTCGTATAGCTCTGTACATCATACATCATCGTGAACAGGAAGCGGCCCTCTGGCAGGCCAAGCGATTCTCTCGTAACCTTTGGAGAAGTCTCAACCTCTACGCCATGAGGGATGATGACGACAGGGATGGGAGATTTCTGCACAACCGAATCAAGCACGAAGCGGCTGGATACCCATACCTCCTGCACCAGCTTGAACGCTGGAACAAACTCTTCGGGAAAATCAGGCAGCTCCCAGTGCCAATAGCCAATATTGTAGCGGTTGTGGAATAGGCTATGTCCAAAATGGTCCTTAGCCGGAGCCATATAATCCGCATTCATATGAAAAAGGTTGGTGTTATAGGAGCGTTCTTCCGTTTTCTTATGCTCCCAGCTCATATCCGACATCCGGGTGGCGACCTGAAGCGGGAAGTTTAAAATGCCGAATGGAATTTCGGCTCGTTCAATCGCTCGCGCCGCGAGTCTGGCCGATTCGCCAATGCCCATTTCCGCATGAATAAAACCGACAAGATTGATGCCCTGTGCGGTCCAAGGCTGTGGATCATGTACCTCTTCGGCAGCAGGATGCTCTTCAGCCTGCCGTGACTGTTTGGCGTGTTGCGATAGGTTAGAGGACGAGCGGTTTTTTGTTTTTCGAAGGCTGCCGTTGCTTTTACGTCTGCGATCGGCCCGCCGTTTAGCGCGCGGTTTGACCGCTTTGCGTTTACGGCGTTTGGCCAGCAGCGTTTTATTGGAAGAGCTGTGCTTCTTGCGTTTGGCGGACGTTTGATGTCGCTTGCGCTTAAGTGATTTGGCCACTTGTTTCCTTCCTTTCTCGTCATTTGCATGTGGATAAATCGTTAGCGGATACGCGCTTGACTATATTGTATTCACGATGGACCTCAGATTCATGGACAATGACCTAATGGATAGTAAAAAGCGGCGTATGACTAGAAGCAGGAACGGCAATAGAGGAGAGATGCCGATCGAGGACGCGTTGCTTTCCACAAAGAGCGCGGGACAGTGTGCGCAGGCCGTGCCGCAATAGAGGCTTGCTGCATAAGAAATAATAGATGGACAACTTGCGAAAAAGAAGGGGGAGGGAGCGATGGTGGCTATGACAAGACAGCAATTTATTGCGGCATTGGTGCCTGCCGTCCTACAAGTACGTCGCGAGGGCTCGCCGATGCTGCCTTCTGTACGGCTGGCGCAATATATTTTGGAAACCGGAGGTGTCATTCATTCCTGGTACAATTTAGGGGGCATTAAAGTAGGAGGAGCTTCGCCGAATGCCTACTGGCAGGGGCAAGCCGTCGTTAAAGGAACATGGGAGCATATCGATGGCCGAAATATAAATACGAGCGCGGCCTTTCGCGCATACAGCAGCGTGTATCATTTTATGAAGGATCAGGATCTGCTGTTTATGAAAACGCGATATGATCGGGTGAGGCTTGCGAAGACGCCAGAGGAACAGGCGCAAATGCTGCTGACCTGCGGCTATGCAACCGATCCGGCTTATGCGGCCAAGCTGATTGCTATCATAAATAGCAATGGGCTGAGGCAATATGATGATCAGGCTTCGGCAGCTGTAAAGACGACGGTGTTTCAGGGAGCGAAGACGGTTCCAATTTTACAAAATGGGATGGTGGAGGTAATTGGCTACGAGCGTAGCGGCACCGTATGGGTGCCAGCGAGAGCTCTTGGCAGTCGCCTCGGCGGGAAAATTGGCTGGACGGGTTCAAAAGTAACGGTAAATAGCCAGGAGCTGGAGTCGCTGCTGGATGAAGGAACGGGGTATGTAACGATGCGTGCGCTGGCTGCTTCCATGAATAAAAAAATCGAATGGGAGCAAAGCACACGCACCGTGACGATTATATAAGGGCGAGGCAGCTATTTTTTGCGCTGGGAGGCTGCCCAGAAAGCAAGCACAATCAGCGGAATCGTTATAAACCAAGGAATGTGAATGGCTCTGCCAGCAACAAAAGCGAAAATAAACAACAGCACGAAGCCGATTATAATATACAGACAGCCTCTTCCGAAAGTATTCATAAAACTGCGCACCTCCTACCATAAGGAACTCATCCCTTATCATACGAAGCAGTCTTTAGCTGGTTGCATGAAAAATAGGAGCTGCGCGAAATTATGCGTTACAGCCAGGTCGTTTTCTCGGAATAAGGCTTGCGTGCAGTCGCAGGCGCTTCTCCTTGCGGATAGCCGATGAAGACGGTGCCAATTATTTTTTTGCCCACTGGGGCTCCGATAAACTCAAACATCCGCTCGTCATGAACGAGGCCGATGCCGCGTGTACGCCATACAAGCCCAAGTCCCAGCGTTTCGGCGGTCAGCCACATAGAGTGAATGGCGCAGGCTGCAGCATATTCATTGTCCTTGGAGGAGGCTTCGTCTCCTTCAACGATATCGGCCGTTACGACGATGGCAAGCGGCGTCGTTTCCAGCACTTTAATAGATTCTTTTACTAAATGCGGCTTGGTAGGGAAACGCTCCTCCAGATAGGTGCGCGCCAATTGCTCATAACGCTGCTTCGCTTCGCCGCGAACGACATAAAAATGCCAAGGCTCCCGCAGGCGGTCGTTAGGAGCGAGCGTTGCAGCTTCCAGCAAAGCGGCAATTTTCTCTTCCTCTACCTCCTGCGGCAAATAATTGCGAACTGCGCGTCTTTGTTTCAAAGCATCAAGCAAGGTAAGGGTAGTCATTATTATCTCTCTCCTTCTATATGGTGCTACAGCATCATCTTCGTATAGCAGGCTGATCCGTTCTCTATAACTATACAGCGGAATAAGCGATGTGGAAAGGCTGAAACGGTTCTCGCTGCAAGATCCGCCTTCCGCATCATTCATTTTTCCATCTGCTGGAGTTGGGATATAATAGGGATAGAGTTACATAAGAAGGGGTTGAACATAATGGGGAGAGCATTTGAAAAATTATTGCCGGAGCATGAGGAGTTTATCGGGCTGCAGCATATGTTTTTTGTAGGATCGGCTCCGCTGACGGCGGAGGGCCATGTGAATATATCTCCGAAAGGCTACGATACATTTCGCATATTGTCGAACCAGGAGGTCGCGTATCTCGATTTGACGGGGAGCGGCAATGAAACGAGTGCGCATGTGCTGGAAAATGGCAGGATGACGATTATGTTTGTAGCCATGGAGGGAAAGCCCGTTATTATGCGGCTATTTGGCACAGGAAATGTTATATTGCCAGGAACCGAGCGCTGGAATGAGCTGATTGGAAGGTTTGAGCTGCTGCCAGGCGCTAGGCAAATGATTGTGCTAAATATTCATAAGGTGACGACAGCGTGCGGTTTCAGCATCCCGTTTTATGACTATCAGGGCGAGCGGGAACAACTGAAGGATTGGGCGGAGAATATAGGTGATCAGAAGCTTGCAGTCTATCAAAATGAAAAAAACAGCTACAGCCTCGATCGGCTGCCTACCCCGCTTGGCATTCAGAGGCAGACAACCGAATCGTAAGCGGCAAGCTGCCTGCTTGTTCATTCGTTATTGATTCACTCACTCATTCATTCGTATAAAGATTGTAACGGGAAAAAAGCTTCCAAATCAGCTCTCTGCGGCTGGATACTTCCGTTTTGGCAAAAATAGATTTGAGATGGTCCTGCACCGTATACGAGGAAATATGCAGGGAACTGGCCAGTTCCTTCGTGGATAGGCCTCGCCATAACCGTTCGACCAGCTGCTTCTCGCGCGAGGTCAGCGCATAAGCCTCGGCAATGATTGGCAAAATATCGCCGGGCTTCGCAAGCTCGAACCAAACGGCAAGCTGAACCGAGCGATCAGCAGTCTGGAGCTTGCTTGCCCGCAGCGATAAGTAGGGGCCATCAGGAATCCGGATACATACTTTTGCAGCGTTCTGTAGCTGCTTGTCCGCGGCATTGGCAGCCAAAGCTCGCGAGCATACAGCGCGGACCGGTCTAGGCAGAGTCTGCTCATCGATATACTCCCACTCGCGGAGCTCCGACAGCCAGCTGTTTGCAGCGTCATTGCTTGATAGTGGCAGCAGCTGCTCGGACAATATTAGAATACCTGGATCGTCATGAAAGGCGGCGCCCTCGCTACCTGGCAGCAGCAAGCTGGCTTTTTTCAAGGTGCGGGCCATGCTTGGCACTAAGGAAGCGATATATAAGCGCTCCTCTTCTTGAAAAAACGGCTCACTGAGCAGCCGAAATAACGTCAAATACCCCCAGCAAGCTCCATCCACCGTAAGTGCTGCACGAAGCTCATCTCCAAAGCCGGCAGGCTGCAGCACCTTCATAGATTTGAGGCTTCGGCTTAAATCGCCCTCGGTTGCACCGCTTAATGTTGCAACAGGCTCCGCAAGCTTGGCAAGCTCCTCATACGAGTTGAAATCTTCCCTTAAATATTCATATTCAAACAATAGATGATGAATGGCCTCTACGCCTTCCTCCGTAACTGCGCCAGTAGACAGCATCGTATGCGGATCGACAAGCGTACAGCATGCGGCTGCAAAAGGCATCGTCGTTCGCAGCTCTGCAAGCAGCCTCTCTCTGTATTCGCTGGAGCGAAGGTTAGCTTCTTCTAATTTGGCGAGCTGTTTCCGTACACTTTCTCTTTGCTTGTTCATTCCAGCTCTCCTGATTACCCACATTTATGGGATAGTGATTTTGAGGCGGCCCGATATAATTAACATTAATTACAGCTTACATTTTACAGAATACCCGCCGAATTGAAAAGAGCGAACCATATACATAGTTGAAGGGAGAGCTGTACCGATGAATGAGAAGCAGCAGCAGAAGGCGATGAGTTGGAATGATCCCCAAGTGGAGGGATACGGACGAACGATTTCTTTGAAAATACCAGGCTATTTTATGCTATATGATATGACGGACCGTTTAATGAACGCGATGCTTGGCCCTGAAAGGGAACAGGACATATTAGTCGTTGGTGCAGGCGGCGGGCAGGAGATTGTGACGCTTGGCGGTGCGCATCCAGCGTGGAGCTTTACCGGGGTTGATCCGTCTGCGCGCATGCTGGCTATAGCAGAGCAGCGCATCCTGATGGAGCGATTGGAAGCGGGAGTAACGCTGCACGAGGGAACGGCAGACGAGCTGCCGAAGGACAAGCTGTACGATGCAGCGACTTCCCTGCTGGTACTGCATTTTATAAAGGGGCTTGATCAGAAAAGGGAGCTGCTGCGCAGTATAGCCGAACGTTTGAAGCCGGGAGCACCGTTATTTATTGCTGCAATAAGCTGTGATCGTCAGGAAGAAGCTTTTGCCGTCCAAATGAGCGCTTGGCAAAGCCACATGCTGGATAATGGCATTCCGCTTGAGGATTGGGAGCGATTTGCCGCCTCTCTCGGTGCCGAATCAGATCCCGTGCCGCCAGAGCAGGTGGAAGAGCTGCTTCGGGAAGCAGGCTTTAGCCATATTTCAAAATTTTTCGGTTCCTACCTTATTACAGGATGGTTTGCTGTCAAAGCAGATGAGCAGCACAACATAGAAGAGAAGAGGCAGGACAAATGAAACAAGACATCGTTGTTATAGGCGGCTACGGCCATGTGGGCGGAGATATAAGCAAGCAGCTCGGAGCAAATTTTCCAGGAAAAGTGTATGCGGCGGGCAGAAGCCTAGAGCGAGCGAAGCAATTCGCGGACCAAACGGGCGGCCAGGTGAAACCAATGGCATTTAATTTAACCAACTGGAAGCAAGAGATGGATTTCGAACGAGTGAAGCTCGTTGTCATGTGCATGGATCAGACGGATGATGCTTTTGTACAGGCTTGTCTGCGGAGTGGAACGCATTATGTGGATATTTCAGCGTATGGTCCTTTCCTGACCAGCTTAGAGAAGCATACAGAGGAAGCTGCACAGGCACAGGCGACAGCTGTGCTGAGTGTCGGGCTAGCGCCAGGGGTAACGAATTTGCTTGCTCGCAAGGCGCAGCAGGAGCTGGATCAGCTGGATAGCGTAGATATCGCGATTATGCTTGGACTCGGCGATCAGCATGGCAAGGCGGCGATAGAGTGGACGGTAGACAGCATTGGCCGTGCATTTTCCATTGTTGAAAATGGCGGGGTCACGCAGACGGTCAGCTTTAGCGGCGGCAAACGCACCGACTTTGGCAAGGAGCTGGGCAGCCGCATGGCTTACCGTTTCCCGTTCTCCGATCAGCAGTCGCTGCCAAGAACGCTGAAAGTGCCGACCGTATCGACAAGGCTCTGCTTCGATTCAGGTGTGGTGACCCGCTTGGTCGCATGGATACGCGCAACGGGATTATTCCGGCTGCTGAAGGTTAAATGGATTCGCTCTGCCGCTGTGAGCAGCTTTGGGATGATGCGATTTGGCTCAGACGGCTATGCGGTTAAAGTAGATGGCTGGGGAATGAAAAATGCTGCGAAGAAGCATGTTCAATATTTGGTGGACGGTTCCCATGAGGCGGCAGCGACCGCTAAAGTGGCGACCGCTGTTGCCACCGCTGTGTATGAAGGCGGCCTTCCAGGCGGTGTATTCCATACGGAGCAGCTATTTGAGCTGGTGAAGAGCGGCAAAGGCAAAATTGCCCTGCAAGCCGCTGCGGGCATTACGAAACGACCGCAGATCATTGAAGGCTTGAGATATGACAGCTGGGAGTAAGGCTGGCCCGATATCACGGTCGTTATAATGAGTTCAAGCCCAAACGGCGGATCATATCGGCTTGTTGTCCGCTGATGACCTGCAGCCCAGATTTTTCGGCTGCTGTTTCTGTTGCGCTAGCTTGGGTTCGTTTAGTGCTGGCAGAGGTTGATGGCTTTGCTTGCTTTTTGCTTTTAGCAGCCGTTGTTGAGAAAGGCGTGTAACCGCGAGCATGCATTTTGCCGATTTTATAGCCTTTGGCGAGCGCAAGCTCGGTAGGGCCTAGCTGCTGCTCCTGCTCAAGCAATCTTGCTAAAATTAACGCAGCCGCTCTCGCATCATCAAGCGCATCATGGTGATTTAACGGAATTTGATAATGACTAGCTAACACGTTCAAACGATAGGAAAGCATGTTCGGCAGCAGTTTTTTGCTAAGCTGATAGGTGCAATAATAATGAAAGGCCGGATAAGTCAGGGCCGCATCATCTAGGCAATAACGCAGGACGCTCATATCAAAGGAAGCATTATGCGCGACTACCTGCTTATTTTTTAATAATGGCGCAAGTATAGGCCATAGCTCGGAAAAAGTAGGGCTGTCCGCCACCATAGCCGGAGTGATGCCGTGAATTTCGATGTTCATCCGGTCAAAATGCTGCTGCGGATTAATGAGCCAAACCTGCTCGAAAACGATTTTTCCGCCCTGCACCTCGACGATGCCGACCGCGCAGGCGCTGGAGCGATTGGAGTTGGCGGTTTCAAAGTCAATTGCCACAAAGTCCATGGTGCATCCCCTTTAAATTGGTGTAAGTTTTTTAATTCTTACTTTGAATTATACAGGATGTCCGCAGCCTTTTGGCCATCTTCCAACCTTTTTCTTGTCGTGAAGGTATAAACATCCGCAAAACGGACAAAATAAAATTATCGGCGTCGCAAGATGTCGTAGACAACCGCGGAGAAGACTTACGTTCCCCATAAGCTCTTCGTCCGGTTTCTCCTCTCCCATGAATAGAGCGTCCCGAAAGGGGCGCTCGATTTTTTTGTGTTTTATTTTACAGAAGCATCCTGCGCAATAAACCATACACCTGTTTCCTGCGAGGATTTAACGGTGTATACAATGCCATTGCGCTCAGTAGATTTATTTAAGTTATACATATCAACATTGCTGTCCATCATGCCCAGCTCCTCAAAAATATTTCCGCTTTCATTGGTTTCCAGATCAGGATTAGTTGCCCCGATTAAAGCTCCGAATGACAAAATCAAATTAGCGCCCGATTGAGCAGTTCCATCACCAGAACCCATAATAAGAAGCTCTTTAATAGCTCCTGTATCTTTATTTACAAACCCATTAAGGTAGATGGAGTCTGTGAGCTGATGCTGAAAGCCGGAACCTTCTATTTTCAAAGACTTAACGGTAAACTTGGCTCCGAGCGCCTCTGATGCTTTATTGAAAGCTTTACGGAAGCTCTCTACATCTTGAGCCACGACACCTTCAGCCTTTGCCTTTTCGGTCTTAGAAGTTTCTTCCTTCTTAGAGTCTGCTGCATTGCTCGCTGTTTCAGATGCGGTTTTGGTTTCATTTTTGGAACTTTCTGCGTTTGTGGCGGCTGGAGTATTGCTTGTATCTTTATTCAAATTACCTACAGTTCCTACGAATAGGACGATGATTACCCAGAACCACCATTTTTTATAAATCGGTTTTCTTTGCTGCATGTTCATATCCCCCTATGATCTCTCTATGCTCTGTGCAGCTATTCCGACTTGGACGATGTCTTTTCTAGCTGACTTTCATTGCTTTTCACCGAGGCGCTGCCTGCGGCATCCTCATCGCGCAGCTGGCCATTTACAAGACCGGCAAGCAGGATGACGGTGATTACCCAAAACAACCATTTTTTATAAAACGGCTGGCTCTTCATTGTTCATGCTCCTATCGTATATTTGTGTATAAAATGATATAAATTCAACTGTTTAACTGGAAGGTGACTTCCATCTTTTTCGAACCGGTTTGGGCTTCGCCTGTACTCGTTAATGCCATTTTACCGGTAGCGAGTTTAGAGGAAGCCTTCTCGTTCTTGACGACATCTACAAACACCGAATTGACGATTTGCGATTTAGTAAGTGCGATTGAGCAGGCATGCTGCACAAGCTTTTTAAGCTCTTGTTGATTGGCAGTCAGCGTACTGAGCGTAACATGCCAAATACCAGAGTCATCCATATGTTCATCCGTTATTTCGTAAACAGGCAGTTGCACTTCTGGAGAAGGGGAAAAGGATGTCAGTTGCTCCGCACTCGTTGTTATTGAAAGGGGAGCTGGCACCCCATCCGCTATTTGCTGATCTTTATTCCCTGTATAAATGATCCCAACCACACTGCCTGCCAAGAGAACGACAATGATAAATCGGGTCTGATTGAACAACAGCTTTCTTCGTTTCAATTGTAACGACTCCTATACTAAAAATTACTTGAATTGCTCGCGAACCCCTTCAAAAGCAGCTTTCATATCATCGCTAGCTGCGGTTGAAATGAATCCAAAGCTGAATTTATCTTCTATAATAAGGCCGATAAATTCTTTATCCCCGTCTCCTTTTACCAAAGTCAGGGTACCCTTCGTTCCGTCTTTTTCATAGTCGACCGTTTCCACAACTTTCGGATTCAAAAAATGATCCTTCTCATCAATAACCGCAGATGCGGCAAATACAAATATGCTTTGAACATCAGGATGCATATGCTCCTGGGCAAATTTCTTTCTGGCTTCTACATCGGTTTCATTATAGTAGGAGTTAATATAACCAAGCGTAAGCTGCTCGCTTACGTTCAAGTCTTTTTCAGGCTCGGCGGTCGGTGCGGCAGTTGCCTCGGTTTCCGGTGAAGGAGATGCTGAGGTTTCAATCGTTGCCGAAGGGCTAGGTGATGCAGTAGAGACTTCTTCCGATGAGCATCCGCTCAGAACGCCAAGAGCGACCGCCGTTATTAGGCCATAACTGATCTTTTTGTAAAATGTTTTTCTCGTTTGCAATGTGTCCGCTCCCTTTATCGTTGTTTCGACACCAATATACTACAAAAGAGATGTTTTGGCGAGATGTGGAAGAGGAAGTAGAGAGTATAGTAGTTTTTATCAATCCACCTACTCTTCGCTTCCAGGTTTTACTCCCTGCACAAAGATAGTTGGCGGACACAGCAGCCGCTATTTTGACAGAATCACATGTTTAGGCAAGCTGGCGGACTCAGGGGACGTTAATACGCTGCAAATAGCCATTTTGACAGGTTAATGAGGGTCATAACGAATTTCCTGTCCGCATACGGCATAAAATCGGATTAAAAGCCAGCATAGCGGAACCTCAGTCCTACAAAATATGCAGGCTGTGTCCCGAGTCACTTGGTGTCAACAACAATTGCGGGCTGTGGTTTTTTATTCCTTCAGAAGCTGTAAATTGGTGATAGCCGAGCATTTTTAACAAAAGCTTTAACCTCTTTAATATCCCATGGCAATTATGGTACGATAGGCGAGGATAGCGAATAAAGGGGGCATTTGGCAGTGAGAGTCATTGCGGGCGCAGCCAAGGGACGACCGCTGAAGGCGGTGCCTGGCAACAATACAAGACCTACGACCGATAAGGTGAAGGAAGCGATTTTCAGCATGATAGGGCCTTTTTTTGACGGGGGCGTTGCGCTGGATTTGTTTGCTGGAACCGGAGGGCTTGGCATAGAGGCTTGGAGCAGAGGGGCCGAGCGGACGATTTTTATCGATCAGGAGAAAAATAGCATCGACATCATTCGCCACAATACGCAGGCGGCCGGCATGGGGCAGGAAGCGGAAATTTACCGCAACGATGCGGAGCGGGCATTAAAGTTGTTGGAAAAGCGTGGAATCGCTTTCTCGCTTGTTTTTCTGGACCCGCCATACCGAATCATAACGGCGGACAAGCTCATGACTTACATGGCTGACCACGGCATGCTTGAAGATGGGGCAACTATTGTCGTTGAACATGACGCAGCCCATACCTATGAGGAGCAGTGGAGCGGCTTTTTTCAATTGAAAAAAAACAAATACGGCGACACGGCAGTAACTATTTATCGCTACGAGCCGAATGAAGCTCAAAATGGAGGACTTAACGATGCAGACGAATGACCAGATTCGCGTAGCCGTATACCCCGGAAGCTTTGACCCGGTCACTTTTGGGCATTTGGATATTATCCGCCGTTCGGCGAAGCAGTTCGACCATTTAATAGTAGCGGTGCTGAATAATACGAGCAAAAACCCGCTTTTCAGCTTGGAGGAGCGCAAGGAAATGATCACCGAGTTGACATCGGATCTGACGAATGTTTCGGTTGAAAGCTTCCGCGATTTGCTCGTGCGTTTCATGAAGTCCCGCAACGCCAACGTGATTGTACGGGGCATTCGCTCTGTAACCGATTTTGAGTATGAGCTTACGCTGGCATCGACGAACCGGCTGCTTGATGAGGACATTGATACGATTTTTATGATGACCGATCCGAAGTACTCTTATCTCAGCTCCAGTATTGTGAAAGAGATCGCGCAGTTTCAAGGTGCGGTGTCTGAGCTCGTTCCGTCCGCGGTGGAGAAGCGCCTGACTGAGAAGTACAAGTCGAAGCAGTAGATATTAATCGCTCAGCAAAGCTATTTCTGTAGCTGAAGCTGAGCATTATTTGGGTATGTCAGCCTCTCTTCGTGCCAGCATATACAGCGCTGCGAGCAGAAGCATGAGCAGCGCTGATGCAGCCAAAGTGTAGGGCCACAGATTAGGGAAATGCTGCGTGTGAAAATAGCCCGGAACCGGGCTGTTCATCCACGCCCCGTTTGATGAAACGGCTGGCAGCGCACTAGCGGCTAGCCGCCAAAAATCAAAAGGGGCGCTGGCGAGCAGCAGCTGTGCCGGCTTCCACAATAGCACCACGAACCAAGCGGCATGGGCGGCATGAAGCAGCTTGGCTCCAGCGAGCGGGAGGAGCTTAAGGTCTGTCCCGCTTGTAGAATAGCCTGCCTGCAGCAGGCCGCTGATGCCGCTCCAAGCGAGTATCGCGGCGGTGATAGCGGCGCTCAGCACAGGTGCGAGGCTCGGTGCTTCCAGCACGGCAGCTGTGTAGGTGCCAATATGGCTTTCCAGCAGCGCGGGCAGGAAGAGCGCTTCCCACCAGCCTCCTGAGCTTATAAAAAGCCAAAGCGGCTGCATAAGCCGGGCGATGACAGCGGTGAAAATAATCAGGCCGCCAATCAGCATCAGCTTCTGCACGCCGCTGGATACGGCTTCGCCGAGCGCCCGCCCGAAGCCGCGGCCGTCGCTTTCCCGCGCGGCGGTGATGGCCTTGGCCGCCCGCTCAAATAAGCGGGCTTCCTGCACCTGGGCGGCGCGGGCCGGCAAAGCCTCGGACCTGCTGGTCAGCAGCAGCAGCCAGGCTGTCCAAAGCGCAGCCAGCCAGACGGCTGCTGCGATCAACAGCCCCAGCTCCGGCTGATGCATAAAGCCTGCGCCGAGAACGACAAGCATGAAGATGGGATTCGGCATATGTGAAAAGGCGAGCAGCCGCTGGCCTTCTTGGAGCGTAACCTGCCCATGCCTGCGAAGCACGGCTGTCGTTTCGGCACCGGCGGGAAAGCCGGATAGCCAGCCGAATAGCAGGGGGAGCGCTGCCTCTCCAGGAAGCCGGAATAAGCGGCGCATGAGCGGCTGGAGCAGCACGCCGATTCCATGTACGAGGCCAAAGGCGGTAATGAGCTCGAATAGGACGAGAAAAGGCAGCAGCCCAGGGAAAACAATATTCCACCATAGGGTCAATCCTTGAAGGGAAGCTTGAAAGGCTGCTTCTGACTGGTAGATAACAGCTCCGACCAGCAGAATGGACGCTAGCGCTGCGAGCAAGGTTTTAGCCACTGGACGATCAACTCCATTTCAGGTCATCGTAGGGAATTGCATGATTTCGATAAGTGCACACACAAATTTTCAGCTGCGCGTATGGAAATATGGGCTATTTGCAGCGCCTGCATGCCCGTCAATTAGAGCTTTGCAATACAAAGGCTGCTTGAGAGCGCCGGGAAATGGCAAATGGCAGCTAGTATAGCGGCTTGTACGATATGTATGCAGCCCCTTGGCCTGTTAGAACAAGGGATGAAGAAGGTTTATGAGCAACGAAAGGGGCGCGATTTGTCCTTGAAATCGTCGGGAGTAAGGCAGTTAGGCTTTATTATGATGGCGACCGCTTTATTCATGTATATGCTGTTGTATGCACCAACACCCTATGTCATGTACGAGCCTGGGCTTGCTGCTCCGACGAAGCCAATGGTTCGTTTGGGTGAGGGGCAGGATGATGATGTAGCGGTGAAGCCTTCAGCAAGCCCATCGCCCGCTTCGAAGCCAGAAGAAGGTGCTTTTCTGATGACAGCTGTCAGGCTATCGGATGCGAATTGGTGGGAAACCTTGTCATCTGCATGGGATAAGGATATAGCGACTTACAGCCGCTCATCGATTTTGCGCGGCTATACGGAGCAGGAATACGCGGAGCGAATGACCGTCGTCATGCAAGGCTCGCAAAATCAAGCCATTGAAGCTGCATATCGCTTCGCCCATCTTTCCTATCAATCAGTGGTCGACAGCATTGCGGTGTCCGATGTGTTGCAGGGCAGTGATGGCAGCGGTTGGGAGCCCGGAGATGTTCTCGTTTCGTTAAAAGGCGGCAAGCCATTTGCGGATGCCAAGCAAATCGTCAGCGAGCTTGGTGCCCATAAGCCAGGCGATGAGGCCGTATTTACCGTAAAGCGGGCAGGAGCAGAGCAAGACGTTGCGATTACACTGGGCGCCTATGAGGCTCCTCTAACGCCTGATAAGCTTCCTGTCGCGCTTGGCGGTATTCAGCTTGCTGAGCTTCGCAGCCTGAAGCCGGACGATAGCCGCTTTAAGCTGCAAATCGATGCAGGAGCCATTGGCGGCCCTTCCGCGGGGCTGATGTTTGCTCTGCAGTCGCTTGATTTGCTGCTCGACAAGCAGGATTTGACGGGGGGAGCGATTATTGCTGGAACAGGTACAATCGCAGCCGATGGGACGGTTGGGGAAATTGGCGGCATTGCGTTCAAGGTCATTGCGGCAAGCCGCGAGGGGGCAGAGCTGTTTCTCGCCCCGTCCGCCAATTACAAGGAGGCTGCGGACAAGGCGAAGGACATCAAGGCGAGCATGAAGGTCGTCAGCGTGACTAGTCTCAGCGAGGCTAAGCAGATGATTGAGCAGTATATCAGCGAAAAATAGGCGGTTTGAATTATAGCATGATCGGCTTGGCATAATAGTCGCGAAATAAGGCGCTCGGCTGCTGGGCTCCAGCATGAGCGAGCATATAGGCAGCAGTAGCTTGCGTATCAAGCTCTAAATAACGGTAGGGCTGATCAGCAGCCGACGCGCTTAACAGGACAGGCAGCGTCGCGGTTGTGCGCATTTTTCGCAGCAGTCCTTTGCCTTTCTCGCTAAAGCCAAGCACGCGAATATATTGCAGTCCGCTGCGCAGCTTGTCCGGTGTGAAATCCGACTTGGCATGTCCAAGCAAAATAGAGAGCAGAGACCGCTGAAGCTTCGTTCGGGTATAACGTTTCGTTTTGAGCTCTGTAAGCAGGTGCTCCACCTGAAGCTGCTTCAGCCGTGGCAGCGTTTTGCGAATGCGATGCTCTAGCCCCTCGGTTATTTCATGCAGTTCGGCCAGCTGCTGCGCTGAACGGGTGACGATGGCGTGCAGGAGAGGAGTAGCGAAGCTGTCCCAGCTTACGGGACTTCGCCCTGCATCCCATTCACGCGCCAATACGTCATAGGTTGTGGCCGGCACGAACGGCTTAATGCCTGCAATATGCCTTTCCAGCAAAAGCTGTTTGCGAATGGCGGTAGCGCTGGCAATGGCACTGTCCGTAACGTCCTCCTGATTATAAGCCGCTTTCTCGCGGCGAATGGTAAAAGGCTCCATTCGCCCGCCTAGACGCGCAAGGGCAATCAAATAGTGCAGCCCCAACGTATGATTGGGCATGGCAAAAGGAAACGCAGCAGCCTCTGGCTTTCCTATGCTGCCCAAATAAGCGGCTACCGCGCTGCTGTAGGCGCTCGGGTAGCTTATCCCTGTAGCCAGCAGCTCTTTTAGCTGCGAGGCAAAAGCGGGCGGCTCCTGCGCGATGACGGAGGCGGCTTCCATAAGCGGAGCCAAATCGCCGCTTTCCGTGCCGAAGCAGAAGCCATCGACGACGCCCGTTGCCTCCAGCAGCGCAACGGCGCCGTAGGAGAACCATTCCGCTGCCTGTGTTGCGTAGGCTACTGGCAGTTCAATGACGAGATCGCAGCCCCCGCGCAGCGCGGCTTCCGTACGGCTCCATTTGTCCATTACGGCCGGTTCGCCGCGCTGGAGGAAATGCCCGCTCATTACAGCGACAACGGCATCAGAGCCGCTTGCCAGCAGCGACTGCTCCAAATGATAGCGATGGCCATTGTGAAATGGATTATATTCAACAATTAATCCTACCGTACGCATATAACCGTGCTCCTCAATTGTAAAATGGTTGCATTACAAGCGTAAACGGCTTAAGCTATCCTTGGCGGCAAAGCTGCCGTTTCGCTGGTGGAATATAAGCCTACTATAAGTGTAAAACTTATCATTGCTTATATTTTAAGAATAACATAGCTATGATTAAGATAAAATCGGAGCCATCATTTTCAACCGTTGAAAGCAAAAAAAGCTAATCCTCTGTGAAAATGTTGACAAAACCCTTATAAAATAGCTATAATAAATTTTGTTTGTTTGAGGTGATAATATGCAGTTTCATGTAGAAGAAACGATGTCCAAGAGGTTAAAGCATACAATCAATGAATCCATTGATGTTGCTCCTCTATTTGAAGGACGGGCTGATGTGATTAACACAGGTCCGCTCCATGTCGCGCTTAAGGTAGAAGGAAATGCAGGATCTATCTTGGTTGATGGTGAAATGACTATCGATTGGGAGCTTGCTTGCTCCAGATGCTTGGAAGCCGTTCAGGAGCATACAGTCATTCCTTTCTCCGAGCAGTTCGAGCCTGCGCCGAAACGTGGCAAAGACGAGGATGAGCAGGAAGAGGACGACGACAGCGACTTCATTGCGGTATCCGGTGAAAGATTGAATTTGCAGCCTTATGTGGAAGAGGCGCTTCAACTGTTTATGCCGTTTGCCCCGCTTTGCAAGAGTGATTGTAAAGGACTTTGTCACACATGCGGACAAAACTTAAATGAACAGACATGCGGTTGCAACAACGAGAAGCTTGACCATCGTTTTGCAGCACTACAGGATTTGTTCAAGGATCAATAGTGTATCGCTTCGCGAATATTGTGAAGGAGGTGTTAAACATGGCAGTACCTCAAAGAAGAACGTCCAAAACTCGCCGCGACAAACGTCGCACTCACTTTAAGTTGGCTGTACCAGGTATGGTAAAATGCGAGCAATGCGGAGAGCTGAAATTGGCTCATCACGTATGCAAAGTGTGCGGATATTACAAAACGAAAGAAATTATTGCTCAATAATTTCCGGGATCTCACAATGGCACTTCATCGCTTGGTGAGGTGCTGTTTTTTTGCACACGTTTAGCTCCTTATAGCAGCGCTTTCCGTTTCTTCGCGGGACGAAGCCGCCTTTAACCAGGCGGAAGTAACCGTCTGGGCTTGACTCGCTGCTTACAGAGGCTTTTTTTATAGAGAAGTTTAGTACCAGGTGATAATAGCAGACGTTGGTCTGTTGGACCGACGTTTTTATAAAATATATGATTGGTCAAAAAGCATTTTTTGCGCCTGCTTACACGCCAGTCCAAGGTGGTGCCGACGATCGAACGAATGCCCAAACGGCAGCGGCATCAGCTGCTTGCCAAACTAATGGAGGAAAATCCGTTCATGACAGACCGGGAGCTTACAAGGCATTTGAAGGTAAGCATCCAAACGATCCGCCTGGATCGGATGGAACTTGGTATTCCCGAACTGCGCGAGCGGCTGAAGCTGATGGCGGAGCGTTCGTACGATACGGTACGGTCATTGCCGCTTCATGAAGTTATAGGTGATATTGTTGATCTTCAGCTGAATAAAAGCGGAATTTCAATCTTTGAAATACGTGAGGAGCACGTTTTCTCGCGAACCGGCATTGCCCGGGGCCATCACGTTTTCGCCCAAGCCAATTCGCTGGCCGTCGCCATTATCGACAATCCTATCGCTTTAACGGTAACGGCGGACATTCGATTTATTCGCCCGGTAAAATTAGATGAAAAATGCATAGCGAAAGCCTATGTGAGGTCGATTTCCGGCGAACGCTCCAAAGCGAAGGTCGAAATTTTCACGTATGTTGGTGAAGAAATGGTTTTTCAAGGGAATTTTGTGATTTTCCGATCCGCGGGGGAGGCGGAGAATGAAGGAGGGGACGAACATGCGGATAGCCATTGATGCTATGGGCGGAGATAATGCGCCTGGCCTCATTGTGAAGGGCGTGCTTGAAGCCGCGCATGAGTGGCCGGATACGGAGCTCGTACTGGTAGGAGATACTGCCATCATCGAGCAGCTGATGGGCGGCAATAAGCCAGCCAATATCAGTCTGTGTCATGCTGATGAGATCATCGGTCCAGATGATGAGCCGGTAAAGGCTGTTAGGCGTAAAAAAGGAGCCTCCATGGTCGTTGCGGGCCAGCTCGTCCGTGAAAAACGCGCAGACGCAATGCTGTCTGCCGGGAATACCGGAGCATTGATGACGACAGGACTGCTCGTTGTCGGCCGTCTGGATGGCATTGAGCGCCCGGCGCTCGCGCCTATGCTTCCGACGATGGACGATGTCGGCATGCTGGCGCTCGATCTAGGTGCCAATATGGATGCAAAGCCAGAGCATTTATTGCAATACGCTATTATGGGGAGCATTTATCGCTCCAAAGTGCATGGAATGGAAAAGCCGCGTGTCGGGCTGCTCAACGTTGGAACGGAAGCTCGCAAAGGCAATGAACTGACTAAGGCGGCGTACGATCTGCTTGAACATGCGCCGATTCATTTTATCGGGAATGTTGAAGCAAGAGATGTGCTAAGCCGCAGCTGTGATGTTCTTATTTGCGACGGCTTTGCTGGAAATATTATGCTGAAAGCGATGGAAGGCACGGCAGGCTCCCTGTTTGGCTTCATCAAAAACGCTTTTGGCGAAACGCTGCTTACCAAGCTGGCCGGAGCGATTATGCTGCCGAAGCTGCGCAAGCTCAAAAACAAAATGGACTATAAAGAACATGGTAGCGCACCGCTGCTCGGTTTGAACGGACTCGTCATGAAATGCCATGGCTCCTCCGACGAGGTAGCTGTCAAAAGTGCGATTCGCCAGGCGCGAATTGCCATTCAAGGCAAGCTGACCGAATCGATTGCAGCGGAAATAAGCGGGAAGTGAGTGTGTTGTGGTGATTTTGCATCCTGTAGGCATTATTGGTACAGGCAAATATGTGCCTGAACGTATTATAACGAATCAGCAGCTTGAAAAAATGGTTGAAACGAATGATGAGTGGATCGTTACCCGCACAGGAATTAGCGAGCGCCGGATGGCTGCACCCGAAGAAGCGACGTCGGACCTCGCTTATGAAGCCTCCAAGGCTGCAATTGCAGCTTCAGGACTTACGGTAGAGGATATCGATCTCATTATCGTGGCGACGATAACGCCAGACATGGCATTTCCATCGACCTCCTGTCTGCTTCAAGAGAAGCTGGGAGCCAAACAGGCGGCAGCATTCGATCTTTCCGCAGCTTGCTCGGGCTTTATTTATGGCCTTGCAACAGCAACGAGCATGATTTCTTCCGGCTTGTATAAGCATGTGCTTGTTGTTGGCGCGGAGACGCTTTCGCGTATTACGGACTACACAGACCGCAATACATGCATTTTGTTTGGTGACGGTGCGGGAGCAGTTGTGCTTGGTAAGGTAGCAGAAGGCAGAGGCTTTAAGTCTTTCCAGCTCGGAGCAGATGGCGGCGGCGGCGAGCTGCTGAAAGTAAGCGGCGGCGGTTCCCGCATGCCAGCTACGGAGGAAAGTGTCGCATCGCGGCAGCATTTTATCCATATGGCTGGAAATGATGTATTCAAGTTTGCGGTGCGCATTATGGGCAGTGCAGCAGAGGAAGCGCTTCGCAAAGCGGATATGACGAAGGATCAAATCGATCTGCTTATCCCGCATCAGGCGAATATCCGAATCATTCAATCGGCGCTTAACCGTTTGAATTTGCCAGAGGAGAAATGCATGATTAATTTGAACAACTATGGCAATATGTCGGCAGCATCGATTCCGGTGGCGCTGGCAGAGGCGGTTGAACAAAACCGGGTAAAAGAAGGAGACGCTCTCGTATTCGTCGGCTTTGGCGGCGGACTGACTTGGGGAGCTTCTGTATTGATTTGGTAACGGAGGGATTGCAGGATGGGTAAAACCGCTTTTGTATTTCCAGGACAAGGTGCTCAGGCTGTAGGGATGGGCAAGGATGTTTATGAAGCATTCGCGGATTCGCGCCAGATTTTTGAACAGGCGGATGAAGCGCTTGGCTTTAAGCTGAGCGATATTATTTTTGAAGGGCCGGAGGACACGCTCAAGCAGACGGCCAATACACAGCCTGCGCTGCTTACCGTAAGCGTCGCGCTGCTGCAAGCGCTAGAAGGCCGAGGCTTGAAGGCGGACTATGTAGCAGGCCACAGCCTGGGGGAATATAGCGCGCTAGTAGCTTCTGGCGTATTATCCTTTGAGGATGCCGTTCGTACGGTGCGTTCCCGCGGTCTCTTTATGGAGCAGGCGGTTCCTGGTGGACATGGCGCTATGGCAGCCGTGCTTGGCGCAGAGCGTGAAGCGCTTGCCGAGCTATGTCACATGGTGACGGCAGAAGGCCATGTTGTTGAGCTTGCGAACGTGAACTGCCCAGGGCAGATCGTCGTTTCCGGTTCCGCAGCAGGCGTTGGGGCCATTGTCGAGCGCGGCAAGGAAGCCGGATTCAAGCGGGTCATTCCGCTTGAGGTTAGCGGCCCCTTCCATTCATCGCTTATGAAGCCTGCTTCTGAGCAGCTTGCCGGCGTATTGGCAGGCGTAAGCATGAGCGATGCAGCTGTGCCGGTTGTAGCTAACGTTACAGCTAGTGCAGTTACGGATGCGGCAGCGCTTCGCGCCTTGCTGGTCGAGCAAGTCTACTCGCCAGTATTGTGGGAAGACAGCGTTCGCTATTTAATCGCTGAAGGTGTAGATACTTTCGTGGAAATCGGTTCAGGCACGGTGCTTGCTGGCTTGATCAAAAAAATCGATAGATCCGTCAAGGTGATTTCGCTTAACAGCATCGCAGCATTAGATGCTTTGCAAGCAGCCGAATAGGGGAGGTTTTATCATGTTCGCGAATTTGGAAGGCAAGAAGGCGCTTGTAACGGGCGCTTCCCGTGGGATTGGCAGAGCGATTGCGATCGCGCTGGCAGAAGCAGGGGCAGATGTTGCCATTAACTATTCGGGCAGCGAGGCGGCAGCCGCTGAGACAGCTCAAGCTGTAGAGGCGCTTGGACGCCGTGCCATTGTATTGCAGGCTAATGTAGGCAAGGCAGCTGAATTCGATGCTATGGTCAAGGATGTGCTGGAGCAGTTCGGTGCTATTGATATTTTGGTGAATAATGCCGGAATTACAAGAGACAACCTGATTATGCGTATGAAGGAAGAGGAATTTGACCAAGTTATTGAGACGAACTTAAAGGGCGTATTCAATGGCATCAAGGCAGTTACTCGTTCAATGATGAAGCAGCGTTCAGGCCGCATTATTAATATTTCTTCCGTCGTCGGGGTGCTTGGCAATCCTGGACAAGCTAACTATGTTGCTGCTAAAGCTGGCGTTATTGGCCTAACGAAAGCTAGCGCGAAGGAACTTGCTTCGCGTGGCATTACGGTCAATTGCGTCGCGCCAGGCTTCATTCAGACTGAAATGACGGACAAGCTTCCGGAAGAAATGAAGGAATCGCTTGTTGCTCAAATTCCGCTTGCGCGCCTTGGCAGCTCGGAAGATATTGCAGCAGCTGTACGTTTTCTGGCGTCTGATGCAGCAGGCTATATGACGGGTCAAACCGTTCATGTAGATGGCGGCATGTACATGTAATATAGGGACGCAAGGGCTTTGCCGGGAATTAAAACGGTTACGTATGGCATTTTAGTTTTAATTCTCGTATAATACCAAAGAGGAGGTGAACCGGATGTCCGAAGTAATAGATCGCGTAAAACGTATCGTTGTAGACCGCCTAGGTGTAGACGAAGCGGAAGTAACGCTTGAAGCTTCATTTAAAGATGACCTCGGCGCTGACTCGCTCGATGTCGTGGAATTGGTCATGGAGCTTGAAGACGAGTTCGATATGGAGATCTCTGATGAAGATGCAGAGAAAATCACAACAGTAGGAGAAGTTGTTAAGTACATACAATCTCTTAACTAAGGAAGCCTGGGTCCCGTTGTCACAAACGGGACTTCTCTCCATCTAGGGCATGTGATTATTTAGAAGAATAAATGAGCGTAAGAGCTATTTATATATAAAAGATACAGCGCAGCAGCGTATATTGCAGTTCATAGAGGTGAATCGAAATGAAGCAAAGAGTTGTCGTTACAGGTATGGGAGTTATGACTTCCCTCGGATATGAGCTGGAGGAGTTTTGGGGCAATTTGCTCGCAGGCAAGTCCGGTGTGTCCGTTGTGGAAGCGTTCGATTTTTCGGAATACCCAACGTACATTGCCGCAGAAATCAAAAACTTCAGTCCGGAGGAATTCGGATTGGACAAGAAGGAAGCGCGCCGTATGGACCGCTTCGTGCAGTTCGCTGCTGTAGCCAGCCAATTGGCGGTTAAGGATGCGGATTTGAAAATCGGTGAGAATGCTGATGAGGAACGCGTTGGCGTTATGATTGGTTCCGGTATTGGCGGCCTAGGCACTTGGGAAGATCAGCATAATATTTTGCTGGAGAAAGGCCCGAAGCGCGTCAGCCCGTTTTTTATTCCAATGATGATCGCGAATATGGCATCTGGTCAAGTATCGATGCTTACAGGAGCGAAAGGTCCGAACAGCACAGCGGTTACCGCTTGTGCGACAGGTACTCATTCCATTGGCGATTCGTATAAAATGATTATGCGCGGCGACGCTGATGTCATGCTGTGCGGCGGTGCTGAGGCGACTATCCGTCCAACAGGCATGGCTGGCTTCTGCTCCATGCGCGCCATGTCCGTTCGTAATGATGAGCCGAGTAAGGCAAGCCGGCCTTTCGATAAAGACCGGGATGGTTTCGTTATGGGCGAGGGTGCAGGCGTGCTCGTATTGGAATCTCTCGAGCATGCTCAAAAACGCGGGGCACGGATTTACGCTGAAATTATTGGCTATGGCATGAGCGGCGACGCGCATCATATGACAGAGCCAGATCCAGACGGCGCAGCGCGCTGTATGGTGAAAGCGCTCAAAGATGCTGGAATTGCTCCAGAAGCGGTTGATTATATTAATGCTCACGGCACTTCAACGCCAGTAGGCGACCGTTCAGAGACGAAAGCGATTAAGAAAGCATTTGGCGACCACGCTTATAAAGTGGCAGTCAGCTCGACAAAGTCGATGACGGGACATCTGCTTGGCGCGGCCGGCGGAGTGGAAGCGGTTATTTTAGGCTTGACGCTGCAAAACGGTATCATTGCACCAACGATTAACTTAGACAACCAAGATCCGGAATGTGATTTGGATTATGTGCCGAATGAGCCGCGCAAAGCGGATGTTCGTATCGCAATGTCCAACTCCTTCGGTTTTGGCGGTCATAATGCGACGATCGTGATGAAAGTTTATGAAGCATGATTCCTTAAGCGAGCTGCAGTCGCGTCTGGGGCTACGCTTCAAACAACATAGGCTGCTGAAGCAAGCTTTCACGCATACGTCGTATGTAAATGAGCATAAGCATGGCACAATCGAGCATAATGAGCGTTTGGAATTTTTGGGCGATGCGGTATTGCAGCTGCTCGTCTCAGAATTTCTGTTTCGCTCCTATCCACGCCGGCCAGAGGGCGAGCTTACGCGTATGCGCGCCTCGGTCGTATGTGAACCGTCACTTGCCCTTTTTGCAGAGCGGCTTGCTCTTGGCGCCTACGTCCTGCTGGGACGAGGCGAAGAGCAGCTTGGCGGCAGACAAAGACCGGCGCTGCTGGCGGATTTGTTTGAAGCGTTTGTCGGTGCGATTTTTCTCGATGCAGGTATGGACCGGGCCCGTGCTTTTCTCGAAGAGCATGTGTTTCCATTCATTGAATCGAACGATTATGGCCTGCTCGTGAAGGATTTCAAATCCAAGCTGCAGGAGCGCGCCCAGCATCATGGGCTCGGTACGGTAGAATACCGGATTACCGAGGAGCGCGGACCGGCGCATGATCGCGAGTTTGTCGTGGAAGTGATTTTGGGTGATGCCAGATGCGGCAGCGGCAGCGGTCGGACGAAGAAGGAAGCGGAGCAGCGCGCAGCGGAAGAAGCGTGGCACTCCCTTTCCGCTCAGCCGTAAAGAGGATGCTATAGGAAGAGGCTACTGGGATTGTTACAAATCCCGGTAGCCTCTTCTTTAAATATGACTATGTATAAGGTGCTAACAACCCTCTTAGATGACCTTCATTACGCTCCAACCAATTATCTCGCTCAATTAATTGATTCGCGATGTAAGCAAAAGCGGTAGAAATGTCCTTTCCTGCCCTATTTTGTCCAATATATATGTGTAGGACCGCAATATGGTACAAACGGGTTAACGTGCGTAGTTGGCTCAATTCCTCAGATGACAAGGTCCGAAACGATGCATACCCTTCAATAAACGCTGCCGACATTTCAAGTGAACCGCCAGACATCTGGAGTACATGGTTGAGGCTAATTACAAATTCCAAAAATGAGATATCGACCGCGAGGAAATCAAAGTCCAAGACTCCCGTAATGCAGCGGTCTACGGATAATAAGTTGAATACTAATAAGTCGTGATGGACCAACTGCAGGGGTAAGGATAATAAAGCCTTACGATTTGTCTCAACTGAAATCAGTGCTTCGTTATAATAATGTTTTTGCTCGTCTGTAACGGGGAAAGGAGGTTTTTTCCAGAAAGAAGCTGTAATTTCTTCCGTAGCAAGTGGATGTAGCTGATACAAGTTAGTAAATGGAATTCCATCATATTTAATATTCTTTGGTCGTTCATATTCACTAAGCCTTGCACTAACTTCACCGACGACGCGGCCAAATAAGTAAGCATCATCAGGTGTTTGAATTGGCGGAGCTGTTCCTTGAAGAAAGGTTACAAGAGCACCTAATGATCCGTCTGATAACGTCACATACAAGTGTCCATTTTGTGTTGGCAGAAACGAAGGGATATTAAAGGAAAGATTTGAGCGTAATAAAAAAGATGTCACATCCATTTCTAAGTGCAAGCTTTCTGGAGTCTTGGTATAAAGGTCATAATGACGTGCTACGTATTTTTGGTCGTTTACCGTTACGAAACAGGTTGTATTAGTTAGCCCGAAGGGCACGGGTTCCGTTTTTACAATATCTAAAGGGAAATAATGCTCGATAATGGCCTGCAATGCGTGTGTCATTAAAGCGACTCCTCCTATCTATATTCCTTATTATTCGACGTTGTATTTTTATATTCCTTGCTATCGTGGTAGGGAAACTGTGTCGGGCTTTTGTCCAGCACGATAGAACCAGACAGGTAAAAGGCAACGAAGCTTTGTCCAGCTTTGTTGTACCGGGGCGTCCATGCCCAAGAACGCATAATGATGTAAGTAAGGATCAGTTTTTTCTACCCTGTGCCTTATTTTCTCATAATGCAACGCGCCTCTAAAGGACGACTCTACCCGTCTCACTTTGGTTGGAAGGAGAGGATGGGGCTATGGTAGCGGAGAGCTTAAAGTGAGGTTATCCGGCGTCTGTATTTTGTGGTACAATAGCGGGTGAGGTGAAAGACAATTTATGTTCCTTAAGCGTATTGAACTAGCAGGTTTTAAATCGTTTGCCGATAAGACGGAGATGGAATTCGTCACGGGGATTACGGCAGTCGTCGGTCCCAACGGCAGCGGCAAAAGCAATATTTCCGACGGCATCCGCTGGGTGCTGGGCGAGCAAAGCGCCAAAAGTCTTCGCGGCGGCAAAATGGAAGATATTATTTTTGCCGGAAGCGACGCGCGCAAAGCAGTCAATTATGGTGAAGTGTCGCTGACGCTCGACAATACGGATGGAGCACTGCCACTGGAGTACAATGAAGTGACAGTAACCCGCCGTGTCCATCGCAGCGGTGACAGTGAATATATGATTAACAAGCAATCATGCCGGCTCAAGGATATTACCGAGCTGTTTATGGATACGGGAATCGGCAAGGAAGCTTATTCGATTATCGGACAAGGCCGAATTGAGGAAATACTAAGTACAAGGTCTGAGGACCGCCGTGGTATTTTTGAAGAGGCTTCCGGTATCGTTAAATATAAATCGCGCAAGCGGGAAGCGCAGAAGAAGCTTGATGAGACGGAGCAGAACCTGCTGCGCATTCACGATTTGGTTACTGAGCTTGAGGACCAGGTTGGGCCGCTCAAGGAGCAATCGGAGAAAGCGATTCATTATAAAGCGCTGCGAGAGCAGCTGCGTACGAAAGAAATTTCCATGTACGTTCATAACATTGATTCGGTCCATAAATCTTGGTCGGAGGCGAATGCCAAGCTTGAGGTGCTCAAGCAAAGCGAGCTGGAACTGTCAACGGTTGTGAGCAAGCATGATGCGCATTTGGAGAAGGATCGCCTTGCGCTGCGCGCAATCGAGGAGAAGCTTGACCGTCTTCATGAAGCGATGCTGCAATACAGCGAGGATTATGAGAAATGCGAAGGCTACGGCGAGGTTTTGAAGGAGCGCAAACGCAATCTGGAGCATAACAAGGCACAGCTTGTGGAATCCGCTGCGTCGCAGGATGCCCGCATTGGCACGCTGATGCAGGAGGAAGCTGAATTCCGCAGCCGTGCGGCTGGTCTGGAGCTGCAGCTGGCCGATTTGAAAGCAAAGCTGACTGAGGAGGAAGACCGTCTTATTGGTGTTGTTGGCGGGGCTGCTCCTGATGCTGAGGAGACGCTGAAGGGCGAGCTGCTTGATGTGCTTAGCGCGATGGCGGAGCTGCGCAATGAAATTCGTTATGCCCAGCAGCAGAAGGAAGCTGTTGGTCGGCGGATGGAGCGCCTTGGCGAGGATGAGCTGAAGTGGAAAGAGCAGAAGCGGAAAAGTGGGGCTAGACGCGCGCAGCTGGAAGCACAGCTGGAATCGATTTTGAAAGATATCAATGGTGCTCGTAACAAATACATAGATGAGGCTGAAAAAGCGAAGCAGACTGGCCAGTATGTGGATGAAGCGGCTGCAGCTATTCGCAAATGGGAGCAAAAAATCGATGCCAGCATTTCCCGTCGCGATACGATGAAGGAAATGCAGGATGCACTCGACGGCTTTATGCACGGCGTTCGGGAAGTGCTCAAAGCATCGCGCCGCACATCCGGCGGCATTAGCGGCGTTCATGGCGCGGTAGCCGAGCTAGTGCGCGTGCCAGAGCGGATCGAGGTTGCGGTTGAAACGGCGCTTGGCGGGGCACTTCAGCATGTGGTCATGGAGGATGAGAAGACAGCTCGCGCGGCAATCGCATTTCTGAAGCAGCGTCAGTTGGGCCGAGCTACCTTCCTGCCTCTCGATGTCATTCGCGCAAGGCAAGTGCCTGAGCATGACAGACGCCTGGCTGAAAACGCAGAAGGTTTTGTAGGCGTTGCGGCCGATTTAGTCTCTTGCGACCCGCAATATAAGTCTATTATTCAAAATTTGCTCGGCAATGTATTGCTTGCAGAAAATTTGGAGCAGGCGAACCGTATTGCCTCTAAATGCCAATATCGCTACCGGGTTGTAACGCTAGAGGGCGATGTTGTAAATGCCGGAGGTTCGATGACAGGCGGAAGCTTGCAGAAGAAAGGCGCAAGCTTGCTTGGACGGCAGCGGCAAATTGAAGGACTCGATCAGGAAATTACGGCAGCCGAGGCCACGATGAAGCAGCTTCGCGACAAGCTCAGCGATCTTCGCAAGGAGCAATCGATCCGATCGCAAAATATGGAGGAGCTGCGTTCTCGTTCGGAGCAATCGCGTATTGACGAGCAGCAGGTGCGGGCCGAGCTTCAACAGATGCTGTCTGAGGAAAAGCAGCTTAATGAGCAGGAACAGCTGTATTCGGCTGATCGCAGCAGCCATCTGGCGGAGCAGCAAACGATGCAGGCTACAACCGAGGAGGCGCAGGCAAAGCTTGAGAAGCTGGTAGCAGACGAGGCTAGGCTGCAGGAGGCGATCAAGCTTGCTGAGGAGCGCCGCAAAGCGAGCGAAACGGCGAAGGAAGCGCTGCAAGGCCAACTGACGGATTTGAAAATCAGCTCAGCCAAGACGGATCAAGAGAAGCAGTCGTTTGAAGACCAAGCCGCCCGTGTTCGAGCTGATATTGTAAGGGCGAAGCAGGAGCTTGGCAATGTCCGTTCCCTGCTTGCACAGCAGGAAGAGGAGATTACTCGCCATGCGGAGGAAAGCGTTCAGCAGGTGGAGCAGCTAAATCATTTGAAGCTTAAGAAGCAGGAATGCTCGGAGCAGACGGATTTGCAGCGCTCGGCGAGAGCGGACAGAATTCGAGAGCTGGAACATGGCGAGAGCGAGACGAAGGAGCAGCGCACGCAGCTCCGGCAAATCGAGGAGCAGCTGCGCCAAAATGAAATCGCCGCGAATCGTCTTGATGTGGAGCTCGACAATTTGCTGCGCAAGCTCAGCGAGGAATACGAGCTGAGCATTGAGCTGGCGAGGGAGCAGTACCCTGTGCCTGAGGATGTCATTGGCACACAAAATCTGGTTCGTGATTTGAAACGTCAAATTACGATGCTTGGCGATGTGAATCTTGGCGCTATTGACGAGTATGAGCGCGTCAAGGAGCGTTATGAGTTTTTATCGGAGCAGAAGGATGATCTGGTGGAAGCGAAAACGACGCTTTATCAAGTTATTCGCGAGATGGACGAGGAAATGTCGAAACGATTCAAAACGACATTTGAAGCAATTAGGGGCCACTTCAGCATTGTGTTTGCAAAGCTGTTCGGCGGCGGCCGGGCAGATCTTGTTCTGGTTGAGCCGGATCGCGTGCTTGATACAGGCATAGACATTGTTGCTCAGCCGCCTGGCAAGAAGCTGCAAAACCTGCAGCTGCTCTCTGGCGGCGAGCGTGCGCTTACGGCAATTGCGCTATTGTTTGCTATTTTGCAGGTGAAGCCCGTGCCTTTCTGTGTATTGGATGAGGTAGAAGCAGCGCTTGATGAGGCTAACGTATCCAGATTTGCCCAATATTTGCGTGAGTTTTCCGAGCTGACGCAGTTTATCGTCGTTACCCACCGCAAAGGCACGATGGAGGAAGCGGATGTGCTGTATGGCGTAACGATGGAGGAAGGCGGCGTATCGAAGCTCGTATCGGTGCGTCTGGAGGAGGAAGCGGAGCAGGCTACCGCGTAGCTTGCGGCTTTAAGAATGAGGAAAGAATACATGATAGTTACGAAGACGGAGGAGCAATCGCGATGAGTTTTTTCAAAAGATTGAAGGAAAGCATCGCTTCCAAGACGGAAGCGGTCACGACGATATTTAAAGAAGGGTTGTCCAAAACCCGTACAGCGTTTGTTGAAAAGGTAGAAGAGCTCATTACGCGCCGGAAAAAGATTGACGAGGAGTTTTACGAGGAGCTTGAGGAAATTTTGATCGGTGCCGATGTAGGCGTCAATACCGTGATGAAGCTGATTGACGAGCTGCGCGCGGAAGTGAAAAAACGCAAAATCGAAGATGCGGCTGATTTGCAGCCGGTATTGTCAGAAAAGCTGGTTGAGCTGCTCAAGGGTGATGACAATGAGAAAACTGCCCTTCGCATGTCAGGCAGCGGCATTACGGTTATTTTGTTCGTTGGCGTCAATGGCGTTGGTAAAACGACGACGATTGGCAAGCTGGCTCATAAGTTTAAAAATGAGGGCAAAAGCGTTCTGCTGGCGGCGGGCGATACGTTCCGCGCCGGTGCCATTGAGCAGCTTGAGGTGTGGGGCCAGCGCGTAGGCGTTGACGTCATTAAGCAGCAGTCTGGCTCCGATCCCGCGGCGGTTATGTTCGATGCGGTGCAGGCGGCGAAGCAGCGCGGCGTAGATATTTTGCTCTGCGACACCGCTGGAAGGCTGCAAAACAAGTCCAACTTGATGGAAGAGCTCAATAAAATTTTCCGCGTCATTCAGCGTGAAATTCCGGATGCGCCTCATGAGGTGCTGCTCGTCCTCGATGCGACAACTGGTCAAAATGCACTCAGCCAAGCGAAGCTGTTCGGCGAGAAAAGCGGCGTAACCGGCCTCGTATTGACGAAGCTTGATGGTACGGCTAAAGGCGGCATCGTCATTGCTATCCGCAATGAGCTTAATTTGCCTGTCAAGCTGGTTGGCTTGGGCGAGAAGATGACGGATTTGCAGCAGTTTGATTCGGAGCAGTTTGTTCACGCTTTGTTTGCTGGTCTAATTAAAGATCAAGAAGAGCCGGAAGAGGCTGAAACGCAGCAATAAATCAGCTTTTTGAAAATATAAGCGGAGTATAGGTTTCCCCTTATACTCCGCTTATATTTCACCGCGAAACGTTAGCTTTACCACCTGAGGACGGCTTTCGGCCGTTTACGCTTGGCCTGAAATGCATGTATTTCAAGCTGACAAGGTTGAAAGCTTGACAGTGCCTGCTTCAATCGTGTAAGATAAGAGACGTTGCTTAAGGTGTAAAGGATTTACCCTTGACGGGAAGGAGCAAAGGTCATGAATGTTAGTGAACCAGACGCCCTTGCGAAGACGACCCGAATTAATTTATTATTTGACTTTTATGAGCCCTTGCTTACTGAGAAGCAGAGGACTTCACTTAAATATTATTTTCACGATGATTTCTCGCTTGGGGAAATTGCAGCGGAATCCGGCATTAGCAGGCAGGCGGTTTATGAGCATGTGAAGCGCGCGGTGCAGGTGCTTGAAAGCTACGAAGGCAAGCTTCGCTTGCTGGAGAAGCATGAAGCATTGCAGCAGCTTGCCGAACATTTGGAAAGTAGCGTAACAGAGCTTTCCCTTGGAACAGATGCCAAGCAGGGAATTCTAGATATAATTGAGCAATTAATAACGACGAACAACAGGTAAGGAAATAACGGAGGTGATGGATCATGGCGGCATTTGAAAGCTTGTCAAGCCGATTGCAAAACGTTTTTAGCAAGCTGAAGGGCAAGGGGAAAGTATCCGATGCTGATGTGAACGAGGCGATGCGTGAAGTGCGTCTTGCGCTGCTTGAGGCAGACGTTAACTTTAAAGTCGTCAAAGATTTTATCGCCAAAGTAAAGGAACAAGCTATTGGTCAGGAAGTGGAGAAAAGCTTTACTCCAGGGATGGTCATTATTAACATCGTTAATAAAGAATTGACCGAGCTGATGGGCGGCACGCAAAGCAAGCTGGCGAAAGCGAATAAACCGCCAACGGTTATTATGATGGTCGGTTTGCAGGGCGCAGGTAAAACAACGACGTCCGGCAAGCTTGCCAAGCTTCTACAGAAGAGCAATCATAAGCCTCTGCTTGTAGCCTGCGATATTTATCGTCCAGCTGCAATCAAGCAGCTGCAAGTGCTCGGCGAGCAAATCAGTGCACCGGTGTTTTCGCTTGGCGATCAAGCTTCTCCGGTAGAAATTGCGAAGCAAGGCTTGCAGCATGCAAAAGAAAATCATAATGACTATGTCATTATTGATACAGCGGGCCGGCTTCATATTGATGAAACGCTGATGGACGAGCTGAAACAAATTCATCAACTAGTTAAGCCTGATGAAGTGCTGCTCGTTGTCGACTCCATGACAGGTCAAGATGCGGTCAATGTAGCCCAAAGCTTCCATGAGCAGCTTGAACTGACCGGTGTCGTATTGACGAAGCTTGATGGCGATACTCGCGGTGGTGCGGCATTGTCCGTTAAAGCTGTAACGGGCCAGCCTATCAAGTTTGCTGCTATGGGCGAGAAGATCGATTCGCTTGAGCCGTTTTATCCAGACCGGATGGCATCGCGTATTCTCGGCATGGGCGACATGCTTTCTCTTATCGAGAAGGCACAGATGAACATTGATGCAGACAAAGCTGCCGAAATGGAGCGCAAGATGCGCACGGCTGAGTTTACATTTGATGATTTTCTGGAGCAAATGGCGCAGGTGCGGAATTTGGGGCCGATTGATCAGCTGATGGATATGCTTCCAGGAATGGGCAAGGTCAAAGGGCTTAAAGATATGAAAATCGATGAGAAGCAAATCGGCCGTGTTGAGGCGATCGTGCGCTCGATGACGAAGGAAGAAAAGACGAAACCGGAAATTCTCAACCACAGCCGCCGGAAACGGGTTGCTGCCGGAAGCGGAACATCGGTTGCCGAAGTCAATCGACTGATCAAACAGTTTGATGACATGCGCAAAATGATGAAGCAGTTTTCGTCCATGATGGGGCCTAAAGGCCTTAAGGGCGGCAAGAAGGGCCTGAAAGGCATGTTAGGCAAAGGCATGAAGTTTCCATTTTAATTTAAATAGGTTTATTAATTGAAGGAGGTGAATTTCACATGGCAGTACGTATTCGTTTGAAACGTATGGGTGCTCACAAAGCCCCTTTTTATCGCGTAGTTGTTTCTAACTCCCGTTCGCCGCGCGACGGTCGCTTTATCGAGGAGATCGGTACTTATAACCCGGTTGCACAACCGGCTCAAGTATCCATCAACGAAGAAAAAGCTTTGAAATGGCTGCAAAACGGAGCGCAAGCTTCGGATACAGCTCGCGACTTGCTTTCTAAAGCAGGCGTAATGAAAAAGTTCCATGAGCTTAAGCAACAGAAATAACTGTTGAACAGCGGAGGGCCTTTATAAATGAAAGAATTGATTCTTGTCATAGCAAAGGCGTTAGTGGATCATCCGGAAGACGTAAGCGTGAAGGAAAGAGACGATGACCGCGGCATCGTATATGAGCTGTCGGTTCATGCGGAGGATGTCGGTAAAATTATCGGCAAGCAAGGTCGCATTGCGAAAGCGATGCGTACAGTTGTGACCTCTGCAGCTGTCAAATCAGAGAAGCGGGTTATCGTGGACATCATATCGTAAAACGAATTCGGAGAGGGTTAGGGTTGTTTATCCTAACCCTTTTTCAAAATATAAGAATGTATAAGTTTCATACTTATACATTCTTATATTTCTCGAAATGAAGCGCGTGGCACCGCCAGAGGATGGCGACAGCCGTTTCACCTTGAAACATAAAAACAGAATAATATTCGTAATGGATATTTTTCTGTTTTACGCAAAACGGCTGCTGCCGCCTTTTTTCGGGCCGGCGACAGCCGTTTATGCGTGTATCATGAGGAATTTGCATAAATGGCCTTGAATGGCAGATCAACAGCCTAATAGCATTCTGCATTTTATTGATTTATGCAAAATCCTGATCATAAAAAAGAAAACTATATAAGTGGGACGAAAGAAAATTTCAACTTATATAGCAAAGAAAGGATACATGAATAATGAGCGGCAAATGGTTTACAGTTGGAAAAGTCGTTAATACGCATGGTCTGCGCGGCGAGTTGAAGGTGCTTTCCCAGACCGATTTTGGAGATTTGCGTTTTGCAGTCGGCAATAAGCTCGCTATGATACATGAAGAGCATGGCACCAAGCTGGATGTAGAGATTGCGGTTTCCCGTGAGCATAAGGGCAATTATATTCTTAAGCTTAAGGGATATAATGATATTAATGAAGTGGAGAAGTACAAGGGCTGGCTGCTGAAGGTAGCAGAGGAGCAGCTTGGAAAGCTGGATGAAGGGGAATATTATTTCCACGAAATTATCGGCTGTCGCGTTGTGACAGACGAGGGCGAGGAACTGGGCACCATTTCTGAAATTTTGCGACCAGGCGCCAATGATGTATGGGTCGTCGACCGTCCTAAAGGAAAAGGAAGCCAAGTGCTTATTCCTGTTATTGATGATGTGTTGCTGAACGTAGATATTGCTGCGAAGACAGTAACCGTTCATCTTATGGAAGGGTTGATTTAGCGTGAGAGTAGATGTGCTTACGCTCTTCCCTGAAATGTTCGATGGCGTGTTTGGCGCCAGTATTCTTGGCAAGGCACAGGAAAAAGGCATAGTATCGCTGAATGCCATTAATTTTCGAGCGTACTCCGGCAATAAGCATAATACGGTAGACGATTATCCGTATGGCGGTGGAGGAGGCATGGTGCTTAAAGCAGAGCCTGTATTTTCGGCTGTTGAGCACTTGATGGAGCAGGTCGGAACAGGGGCTCGTCCGCGTGTTGTTTTAATGTGCCCACAGGGGGAAACCTTCACCCAGCAGAAGGCTGAGGAGCTTTCGAAGGAAGAGCATCTAATTATGATTTGCGGCCATTACGAGGGCTATGACGAGCGTATACGTGAGCATTTAGTAACGGATGAGCTTTCGATTGGCGACTATGTGCTGACTGGCGGGGAGCTTCCTGCGATGGTTGTCATCGACAGTGTAGCGCGCCTGCTTCCCGGTGTCCTTGGCAATGAAACGTCAGCAGTAACGGATTCATACAGCACAGGCCTTCTGGAGCATCCGCATTATACAAGACCTGCTGTATTTCGTGATATGGAGGTGCCGGAGGTGCTGATTTCCGGTCACCACAGCCGCATCGAGACATGGCGCCGCGAGCAATCGCTGCTTCGTACACGGAATAGACGTCCTGACCTGCTGGAGAAGGCTGAATTGACCGCCAAGGAGCGTAAATGGCTTGCTTCTTTGGACAAACAGCAGTCTTAAGCGATAATGTTGGCAAGCCCGGAAAAAGTTGTTGAAATTTGGGTTTGAATATGGTATGATTTCAAATGTTGTTCGTATTAATCGGACGGTCCGCTAATGGTAATGACCCAATTTCAAATGGGAAGTTGGAGAGCTATTAAGAACGTCTATGGTGGAAGGAGTGAATCCAAGATGAATCTCGTACAAGCGATTACGCAAGAGCAGCTTCGCAAAGACCTTCCTAACTTTCGTCCCGGTGACACGTTGAAAGTATACGTTAAAGTTATCGAGGGATCCCGCGAGCGGATCCAGCTATTTGAAGGCGTTGTAATCAAACGTCGTGGCGGCGGTATTAGCGAAACTTTTACAGTACGTAAAATTTCCTACGGTGTTGGCGTCGAAAGAACTTACCCGTTGAACTCGCCTAAAATCGATCGTATCGATGTGGCACGTCGTGGTAAAGTACGTCGCGCTAAACTGTACTACCTACGTAACCTTCGTGGTAAAGCAGCTAGAATTAAAGAAATTCGTTAAGTCGAATAAACAAGAGGGGGCTTGGTTAAACAAGCTCCCTTTCGTTATTCTTACAGCTTGTCAGCAAGGATGAATTCGAAGATGGAAAGAAGGCGTTTTTATGGACCAGCAATCACGTAATGATGAAAATGAAGTTGAAATCACATCAGATAGCGCCGAAACGGCTACTCCATCTGCTGAGTCTGACAAAGCAGCGCCTAGCCAAAAAGCTAAAGCGATGAAAGAAACGGTAGAATGGATCAAAGCGCTTGCTATAGCGGTCGTGCTGGTCGTCATTATTCGCAGTTTTCTGTTTGCGCCGTTTATGGTTGAAGGAGAGTCGATGCATCCAAACTTTGAAACTGGCGAGCGTCTCATTGTGAATAAAATATTGTACAAATTCCGTGAGCCTGACAGAGGCGAGGTCGTTGTGTTCCATGTTCCGGAACAAGGCAGAGATTTTATTAAACGCGTCATCGGACTGCCAGGAGATACAATCAAGGTTCAAGGCGATGATGTCTTCATTAATGATGTGAAATTGGAAGAGCCATATATTGCGGATGCCATTAAGCAGGCTCAGGCAAATGGTCAGCTTTATAATAATGAATCAGATTTTCCTAATGAGCGAATAACGGAAGCGACTGTGCCGGAGGATACGATTTTCGCAATGGGCGACAATCGCAGCAACAGCCAGGACAGCCGTGCCCTTGGTTATATTTCGGATAAAGAGCTTGTAGGCCGGGCGGAAGTTATTTTCTGGCCGCTGAACAAGCTGAGCTTTATTAAGCATTAATTGGCATTTGAATGAGGTGAGAAATTGACGATTCAATGGTTCCCCGGTCATATGACACGGGCGAAACGACAAATACAGGACAAGCTCAAGCTGATTGATGTAACGATCGAGCTGCTTGATGCGCGTATTCCAATGTCCAGCCGTAACCCGATTGTCGATGAAATTTTGGGTGGCAAGCCGCGGCTGATCGTGCTCAACAAGTCTGACCTAGCAGATGCTAAGGTGACAGAGCAATGGATTACGTATTTTAAGGGAGAAGGCCATGAATGCATCGCGGTCGATTCTTCAACAGGAACGCGGGTAAACGAGGTTCCGGTGAAAGCGAAAGCGCTGCTGCAGGAAAAAATTGACCGCCAAATCGCAAAGGGAATTAATCCGAGAGCGGTGCGTGGGCTCATTGTTGGCATTCCAAATGTTGGGAAATCGACGCTGATCAACCGTCTGGCAGGTCGCAATATTGCGCTAACTGGCGATCGCCCAGGCGTAACAAAAGGCCAGCAGTGGATAAAAGCAGGCAAGGACATAGAATTGCTTGATACGCCGGGTATTTTGTGGCCGAAGTTTGAGGACGAGCTTGTCGGCTATCGCCTTGCGATGACAGGCGCGATTCGCGAGCAGGTATTGAATATCGAGGATATTGCATTTTTTGCGTTGAAGGAATTGGTTGATCGTTACTGGGGAAGTGTGAAAGAGCGCTTCGAAATCACGATGGAGCAGCCGGATACGAATGAGTCTGATGAAATCGTCAAGGTGATGGAGGAAATCGGACGCAAGCGGGGTTGTCTGCAAAGCGGAGCGCGTGTTGACCTGGAGAAGGTTTCGGGCATTATTTTGCGGGAGCTGCGTGCAGGCAAGTTCGGCCATATTTCGCTTGAAGCACCGTGGAAGCGAAATAGCTAGATTTTTGATTGTATGAGTGTCCTCGTATGCCTGAGGATTTGAAGCGGGGGTTAGGCGGATATGCTGGAGTATGAACGTAAGCTGTGGAGTGAAGGCTGCCAGGCGATTGCTGGTGTGGATGAAGTCGGTCGGGGCTGCCTGTTCGGCGATGTCGTCGCTGCTGCAGTCATTTTGCCGCCTGATCTGGTCATTGAAGGGGTAAATGATTCCAAGAAGCTCTCGGAGAAAAAGCGGGATCAGCTTTATGATATCATTATCGAAAAGTGTATCGCGTGGTCGGTTACCCGTGTAGAAGCTGCTGAAATTGACCGCATTAATATTAAGCAGGCGGCTAGGCTTGCGATGAAGCTTTCCATCGAATCATTGGCGATAGAGCCTGATTATTTGCTCATTGACGCGGAGAAAGTGGATGTGCCAAAGCCGCAGCTTGCGATCATCAAAGGAGATGCCAACAGCCAGACGATTGCTGCTGCATCTATTTTGGCGAAGGTGACACGCGACCGTTTATGTGTGGATGAATGGGAGCAGCAGTATCCAGAATACGGCATAGCGGTACATAAGGGCTACCCAACCAAGCTGCATCGCGAGCGTCTGCTAGAGTATGGTGCGAGCCCGCTGCATCGCAAAACCTTTCTTGGGAAAATATTTGCGGAGCAGCAGCAATTATTCTAAATGAGCAAATCGAGTTGTTGATGATAGAATGAAGCGATCTGGCGATTGCTTGACTTGCTTTGACAAGCGTAAATGGCTGTTGCCGTCCTCTGGTGGCAAAAGCCGATTCGCGATAAATATAAGCCTTTTTACAAGGGGAAACTTATAAATTCTTATATTTAAAGAAAGACGGCATGCTGCTGGTGCAGCGCATATGCCGTCTTTTTTGTATAATTGAGGTTATACAAGGTAGATTGAGCCGGCAGCATATAAGCTGATTCATCATACGAAGGCGACTAGCCGATAAAGGTAATAAAGCATGTTTTGTTAGCGAAGCCGGATGAAGCCTGACAGGCTTAAGCTGAATTTCATCGTAAAACGGGAGCGATGGCAATGAATATTGGACAAATGATGAGAAGCATGCTGGGCGAAGCGTCGGGAACGGATATACGCTCGGCTGAGCTTAAGCCGGGACAGACGGTACGCGCCCTGGTGCTGCAGGTATCGGATAACAATGAGGCATTAGTGCAGATCAACGGCGTGCAGGTAAGGGCCACGCTTGAGGTGCCGTTAGCCGCTGGACAAGCAGCGATGCTTCAGGTTGGAGCGCAGGCGGAAGGCGGCCTTATTATGCTGAAGCAAATAGACGCCGCGCTTGCCGAGCTGCCGGAGCAGTCAATCAAGGATTTGCTTAAGCAGTTTGCTTTGCCTGACCAGAAATGGGCGGCGCAAATCATAAAGAACTTAAACCAGGAAGGCATCCCGTTGAATAAGGATGCCGCGCAGGTGTTTCAGCAAGCGGGGGCAGCTATGCCCGCCGGCGCGGATACGGAGCAATGGATGCAGGCGGCAGCCTCTGCATTCAAGCGTGGTTTGCCTGTGACAGCTGCCACGATTAGTGCGCTGCAGCAGGTGATGTTTGGTCCAGCGGCGCATGAGCTGCTGGACCAGCTGAGCCAGCTGGCGACGCCTGCGGCTGCAGCCGGCGGCAAGGAAGCCGCCGGCGGGCAGGCGCAGGCGGGCGGGAAGGAGTCCCAGCTGGCTCAGCAGCTGGGCAAGCTGCAAGCGCTGCTCGGCGAAGGCGCAGAGCTGCTGCGGGGGCTTGGCGGCGGCGAGAAGCCGGGAGCCGCCGCTGGCGAAGCCGGGCGCGCGAATGCGCTGCAGCCGCGCGGAGCAGAAGCAGGAGCTGCCGCGGCGAGAGCGGCGGAGACGGCAGGCAGTGGGCAGACCGCGAAGATGAGCGGGGCTGAAGCGGCTGTGGCAGCGAGCAAAGGCGATGCTGCTGCTGGAAGCAGTGCCGCCGCTCTGACAGGAGCGGCAGGCAAGGCAGAGGTCAGCCCGGCCAACTGGCTTGGCCAGATGATGAAGTGGCTCGGTGTCGATCACGAGCAGCAGCTCGGAAAGCAGCTGCTTGGCATTCAGACACAGCCAGCAGCAGGCTCGACTGAGCAAGGGGCCGCAGAACCAGAGGCGGGCGCTGCCAATCAGGCCCGTAGCGGCGCAGAACAGGCACTGCGTGGTGATAACGCAGCTGGGCGCAATGCAAGCTCGGCTCAGCTGCAAGAGCGTTCAGGGGCAGCTGAGCGTCCTCTAGCAGCCGCCCAAGCGCAGCAGCAGGCAGCAGCAGCGAGCGACAAGCTTCCAGAAGGCAGCAAGCTTAGCGCTGACTTGCTGAAAGCCGATTCTTCGGTGAATACGACGCAAGGGCACAAAGCTGAGCCATTGCCAGCACTTGCTCAAGATCATAAGCAGAGCATTCAAGAATCGCTGAAAAGCGTGCTGCTCGCACTGTCCACTTCCGATGACGCGCCGGCCGCGCTTAAAGAGACGGCGCAGCAGCTGGTGCAGCATATTACAGGCCAGCAGCTGCTAATGTCGCCTGAGCGTAATGGCGCTCTTTTTAGCCATCTCACCGTCTTTGTTCCTTTTAAGGGGGATGACGGCAATCAGACGGCATCGGTTCATATTCAAACGCGCCGAGGCCGCAAAGGCGAGCTGGATGCGGATAATTGCCGGCTGCTATTTGATTTATCGATGAAAACGCTAGGAGATACGGTAGTAGATGTCCATGTTGTGGACAAAATAGTAAGCTTGACGCTGTGGAACAATCATCCGGCAATGGATGGACTAGCCCAGTCTTCCCGAGCAGAGGTAGCAGACAGCTTGAATCAGGCGGGCTACCAATTGCTGTCGCTGCGAACCTCCCCGATTGTTGAGAATGAAGCAAATGCAGCTGAGGGAGCAGCAGAAGGACATATAACTGCCCCGAGGACGTTTCTTTCCGGCCGTTATAAAGGGGTTGACCTGAAAGCATGAGCACAGAAGAAAACAAAAATAATAAGCCTGAACCGATACGGCGGGCGGTTGCGCTCAAATACGAGCCGGGCGTCGGAACAGCGCCTGTCGTCGTTGCGAAGGGCAAAGGCTATTTAGCAGAGCAGCTAATAGAAAAGGCGAAGGAAAACGGCATACCGATGCAGGAGGATGCTTCGCTTGTAGAGGTGTTGTCAAAGCTTGATATCGATCAGACGATTCCACCTGAGCTCTATACGCTGGTAGCGGAAATACTCAGCTTTGTTTATCGCTCCGATCGTAAGGCGAGGGATTTGAATGACTAATAGAAAGCCAGATCAGCCTGATCTAACGAGCAGCAAGCGGGCGGACAAGCGCAAATGGACCGGAAAGCTTGGGGAAGCTGCTGCAGAAGCCTATTTACTGGATGCAGGCTATACGATTGAGGAGCGCAACTGGCGCTGCCGATCGGGAGAGCTGGATCTCATTGTGTGCGGGGAAGACAAGCTGGTGTTTGTCGAGGTGCGTACACGCCGGTCAGGCGGGCGGTTCGGGACAGCTGCTGAGTCGGTCGATTGGCGCAAGCAAAAACAGGTGGCGGAGACAGCACAAGTCTATTTAAAGCTGACTCGGCAGCTAGAGCGCAGCATACGCTTCGATGTCATTGCTATTACGCTGGAGCACGATGATGCCATAAGTGAGCTGAAGCATATAACAGCTGCCTTTTAACGGAGTATCGTTCAATTGAAAACCTTTGACGTGCCGTGTGAGTCCCATCAATTAGATACTGGAAGCCTTTCTGCTAAAAATGAAAGGAGCATCACCGCGCAATAGGCGGTGATGCTCCTTTTGTAGTTTGATTGATTACTTGTTTAAGTAGGCGCTACCCTCATAAGCTGAGCTTTCGATATTGAATAGCTTCTGCTATATGCTCTATCTCGATATAAGGGCTGCCTTCAACATCAGCTACAGTTCGCGAAAGGCGCATAATGCGGTCATGGGCACGCATGCTGATAGGGAGCGTCTGGAGCGCGTGCCCAAGCAGCTCAGCAGCATCCTGACGAATCAGCATCGCCCGGTGCAGAGCTGAGCCGGACAAGCTCGCATCCGTGATGATTTTCAGCTGTGCAAAACGTTCCTTCTGCCGTTCACGTGCTCTTTGCACTTGATAGCGCATCACTTCAGAAGACAGAGGTTTTCGATTGCGATCCGTTATCGTGCTGCCAAGGTCAATGGGCTGCGGAACCTCAAGCTGAATATCGATCCGGTCGAGAAGCGGACCGGACAGCTTGGCTTTATAACGGGCAATAACGGCGTCTGTACACGTGCAGCGTTTATCTGATGTTTCATGCCCTGAAAATCCGCAAGGGCATGGATTAAAGGACACAGCTAAAATCAGTCGCGCTGGAAAATGAAAGACGGCGCTAGAGCGGGCAATCGTCACAATGCCATCTTCCAATGGCTGCCTTAGCACCTCAAGGGTTTGGCGAGAAAACTCAGGCAGCTCGTCCAAATACAGCACTCCATGGTGGGCGAGCGTCACTTCGCCGGGCTTTGGCACAGAGCCGCCGCCTACAAGTCCGCCTGCAGAAATCGTATGATGCGGGGCGCGGAAAGGAGCAGCCGCGATAAGGCCTTGATTGTCAGTAGAAAGCTTGCCGGCAGCGCTGTATATTTTGGTCACTTCAATCGCTTCCTGCTCGGAAAGAGGCGGGAGAATGCTTGGAAGCCTGCGAATCATCATCGTTTTCCCGGTGCCTGGCGGGCCTGAAAACAGCACATTATGCCGGCCTGCAGCAGCAATAACAAGCGCACGCTTGGCTAGCTGCTGACCGATAACATCGCTGTAGTCGCCGCAGTCAGGCGCAAGCATAGGTTTATTTTCAGCCAACAGCCCTAAATAGCTCTTGCTGCCACTGCGTTGTTCCGGAGTGTAGCGAATGGCCTCCAGTCCCTCGCTGCCTTGTGGACGCAAATCCATTAAATGCGTGATTCCAAACAGCTCCATACCGGCTATCCAGGCAGCCTCCGGAGCATTGGCGATCGGTAGCAGCACGCGGCGGATGCCTGATTTTTTGGCCTGTTCGATCATCGCAAGCACGCCCGTAACCGGCCTAATAGAGCCGTTAAGCGACAGCTCGCCGAGCATCATCGTGTGATGAAAGTGGGCCGCATTTAATTGCCCGCTAGCCGCCAAAATGCCAGCAGCAATTGCAAGGTCAAACGCCGTGCCTTCCTTGCGTAAATCGGCCGGGGCGAGGTTGACGGTAATACGCTCCATCGGGAAGGTGAAGCCGCTGTTTTTAATGGCAGCCCTTACCCGTTCGACGGATTCCCGCACAGCAGGGTCAGGCAGCCCAACTACCGCAATTTGCGGCAGGCCGCTTGCAATATCAACCTCAACTGCAATTTCTTTGCCTTCGACGCCATAAACAGTCGCGCTCTGCATTAAGCTGAACATAACAAAAAGCACCTCCAATTAGTGGGATGAAGGTGCTTCCTTACGTCCTGTATGTTGCGTGTATGATTTTAAATGAAATGCCGCATTGAATGTTCTTATGGAGTAGCAAAAGCCTGCTTGGTGCAAACTAATCATAATGGGCGCTGTCCATTTTTGTCAAATATTGAATGAAAGGGTAGCGGTGAGGAGCAAAAGGCTGTAAATTAGCGGATTTTGACGTTTAATCTCAAATTGAGATTGAACCCATATCAAAAAAGCCGAAGTCTTCTTGCACGAATATAAGGTAACATCAGAGGAAAAATGCTATGATAATAGATGTTTGTGTACATACGACTGATTTTGGTCTATGAAATGGAGGATTTCAACAATGAATATCCATGAGTATCAAGGCAAAGCGTTATTGAAACAGTATGGTGTAGTTGTGCCTGAGGGCAAAGTTGCGTTCACCGTTGATGAAGCGGTTGCAGCAGCAGAAGAGCTTGGTACGAAAGTTGTTGTTGTAAAAGCACAAATCCATGCGGGCGGCCGTGGTAAAGCTGGCGGTGTTAAAGTCGCAAAAAGCTTGGATGAAGTTCGCGCATATGCAGGAGAAATCCTTGGAAAAGTGCTCGTTACGCATCAAACAGGTCCAGAAGGCAAAGAAGTTAAGCGCCTTCTTATTGAGCAGGGCTGCGACATCAAGAAAGAATATTATATCGGTGCTGTTCTTGACCGTGGCACAGGCCGCGTCGTCATTATGGCTTCAGAGGAAGGCGGCACGGAGATTGAAGAAGTGGCCGAGCATTCCCCTGAGAAAATTTTCAAGGAAATCGTTGATCCAGCTGTAGGCTTGCAAGTGTTCCAAGCACGTAAGCTTGCTTATGCAATCAACATTCCAACTCCGCTTGTTAACAAGGCTGTTAAATTCATGATCTCCTTGTACAACGCTTTCGTTGAGAAAGATTGTTCTATTGCCGAGATCAATCCGCTTGTCGTAACTGGCGATGGTGAAGTAATGGCACTGGATGCGAAGCTGAATTTTGACTCCAATGCCCTGTACCGTCACAAGGATATTGTCGCATTGCGCGATTTGGAAGAGGAAGATGCGAAAGAAATCGAAGCTTCCAAATACGATCTCAGCTATATTGCCCTTGATGGCAACATCGGCTGCATGGTTAATGGCGCAGGCCTTGCTATGGCGACAATGGACATTATCAAATATTATGGCGGCGACCCTGCGAACTTCCTGGACGTAGGCGGCGGTGCAACTAAAGAGAAAGTAACAGAAGCTTTCAAAATCATTTTGTCCGATGAAAATGTTAAAGGTATTTTCGTTAATATTTTTGGCGGCATTATGCGTTGTGACGTTATTGCGGATGGCGTTATCTCGGCAGCTAAGGAAATTGGCCTGGATCGTCCGCTTGTCGTAAGACTGGAAGGCACGAATGTTGATTTGGGTAAAAAAATGCTGAACGAGTCGGGACTGAACATCGTAGCAGCGGACTCTATGTCAGACGGCGCACAAAAAATTGTCGCTCTCGTGAAATAAATACGCGTATGAATTCATGGACGGGGATGTGAGATTCGATGAGCATTTTGGTAAACAAAGATACTAAAGTTATTACGCAAGGGATTACAGGCGCAACAGGCTTGTTCCATGCGAAAGGCGCACTCGATTACGGTACGCAAATGGTAGGCGGAGTAACGCCGGGTAAAGGCGGAACTAACGTTGACATTACTCTTGAAAACGGTTCAACGGTATCGCTTCCAGTGTTTAACACAGTTGAACAAGCGGTAAAAGCGACAGGCGCTACAGCTTCGGTTATTTATGTGCCGCCAGCATTTGCAGCTGATTCGATTCTTGAAGCGGTTGACGCTGGTCTTGATCTTGTTATTTGTATTACGGAAGGTATTCCGGTACTGGACATGGTCAAAGTTAAGCGTTATATGGACGGCAGCAAAACGACGCTGATCGGCCCTAACTGTCCAGGTGTTATTACACCAGACGAATGTAAAATCGGCATTATGCCAGGCTACATTCATACGAAAGGCCATGTAGGCGTTGTTTCCCGCTCGGGAACATTGACTTACGAGGCGGTTCACCAACTGACGACTCGCGGCATTGGACAATCCTCTGCAGTCGGTATTGGCGGCGACCCAGTGAAAGGCTCCGAGTTTATTGACATTTTGAGCCGTTTCAATGACGACCCTGATACTTACGCGGTTATTATGATCGGTGAAATTGGCGGTACAGCAGAAGAAGAAGCGGCAGAATGGGTTAAAGCCAATATGAAAAAGCCGGTTGTAGGCTTTATTGGCGGCGCAACAGCGCCTCCAGGCAAACGTATGGGCCATGCTGGCGCGATCATTTCCGGAGGCAAAGGAACAGCTGCTGAAAAAATCGCTACGCTTGAAGCATGCGGAATTAAAGTAGCACCAACCCCTTCGGATATGGGCTCCACGCTCGTATCGGTGCTTGAAGAGCAAGGCCTGTTAGAAAAATGTACAACTGCTGCAAAATAATAAAGTTTTAAAAAAGGTAAGCAACCTTTCGATTCCCGCTAGCGGGAGCTGAAAGGTTGCTTTTTTTTTATGAAGATGAGAGGGCGACTTGCATTCTTCAGCCATGTAACGCACAATAGGAAGGAATGTAAGGGCGTGCCTCATTATAATGGAGGCCGATTTATATGGACCGTGATCATGACGAATGCAGACAAATAATAATTATGCTTAGCGAAGTGCCAGGCATTGGCTGGCGCACGATTCAGAAGGCAGTAGCCAGCGGCGCGTGGCGAGAGTGCGGCGGTCAGGATGAAGCAGCCTATGTTAAGGCTGGCTTCAGCACCCAGCAGGCACGATCGGCTGTTAAGAGAATAGGGCAAGGACTTGTTGCTCCAGGCTCTTCCTATGAAAAGGCGGCTCAGCTAGGAGCAGCAGTGATTACATCGCTTGATGCGGCTTATCCAAAATATTTGCTGCAAATTCCGCAGCCGCCGTGGGTGTTGTATGCGCTTGGCCGGATGGAGCTGTTGAAGCGTCCAATTGTAGCAGTCGTCGGAACGCGCAATCCTACCGCATATGGGCGTCATACTGCTTCTATGCTCACTGAGCAGCTTTCGGCAGGCGGAATGACTATTGCGAGCGGTTTAGCCCGTGGAATCGATAGCAAGGCGCATGAAGCGGCTCTGCGTGGAGCTGGAAGCACGATAGCTGTGCTTGCATGCGCCGTAGATTGTTGTTATCCTTCAGAGAATAGAACTTTGTACCGCCAAATAGCGGAAGAGGGGCTATTGCTCTCGGAAACGCCAATCGGCACACCGCTGCATCCAGGCATGTTTCCGCTGCGAAACCGGATTATCGCAGGACTTTCCCTTGGCACACTCGTCATAGAGGGTGCAATTGGCAGCGGTTCTTTGATTACTGCGGCGCAAGCGCTGGATATGAACCGTGATTTATTCGCTGTGCCAGGCCCGATTTCTTCTCCCAAAAGCGAAGGGCCTAATGCGCTTATTCGCCAAGGAGCAAAGCTAGTTAGCGCGGCTGAGCATATTTTCGAAGAATACGCATGGCTTGGCGATGAATGGCTTAAACATTCGCATTCTTCTGCCTCTTCACAGCGCCAATCGGACAAGGAATTGTCCGCTGATGAACGAAAAATTATCGCACTGCTGCGAGAGCGACCATTATCCATTAATGAATTACACCAGCTGATTGCGGTTCCTTTTGGACATTTAAGCGCTCTTCTGATAAATTTATGTATAAAACGTAGGATCGAGCAGCAGTCTGGATCGCTATATATAGCATTGTAGTAAGCAGTAGAGAGGGGGGCGCCTAACGTGGCAGACTCATTAGTTATCGTCGAATCACCAGCCAAAGCGAAAACAATAGGCAAGTATTTAGGAAGCAAATATATTGTTAAGGCTTCCATGGGCCATATTCGCGATTTGCCGAAAAGTCAGATTGGCGTCGAAGTTGAAAATGATTTCAATCCAAAATATATTACGATTCGCGGCAAAGGCAGCGTATTGAAAGAACTCAAAAGCGCCAGCAAAAAAGTGAAGCATGTTTATCTGGCGGCTGACCCGGATCGCGAAGGGGAGGCTATTGCTTGGCATTTGGCCCATTATTTGGAGCTTGATGCCTCGGATACTTGCCGCGTTGTATTTAATGAAATAACGAAGCAGGCGGTTAAGGATGCTTTTAAGACGCCGCGCAAAATCAATATGGATCTGGTTAATGCGCAGCAGGCCAGACGTATTTTAGACCGTCTTGTCGGCTACAAAATCAGCCCGCTTCTATGGAAAAAAGTCAAAAAAGGCCTTTCCGCTGGCCGCGTGCAGTCTGTATGCGTCAAGCTGATTATTGACCGTGAAAATGAAATCGATGAATTTGTGCCGGAAGAATATTGGTCGATTACTGCAAAGGTTTCGCAAAACGGTGTTCCATTTGAGGCCAAATACCATTCCATCGGCGGCGAGAAGCGCGAGCTCGGCAACGAGCAGGAAATGCAAGCCGTGCTGGATGCGATGGAAAGCGGCTCCGATTTTAAAGTAGCGGAAGTGAAGGAAAAAGAGCGTTTGCGCAATCCTGCACCTCCTTTTATTACGAGCTCCCTGCAGCAGGAAGCCGCCCGTAAGCTTGGTTTCAGGGCGTCTAAGACGATGTCGGTTGCCCAGCAGCTTTATGAAGGTGTAGAGCTAGGCAAGGAAGGCACGGTCGGTCTAATTACATATATGAGAACGGACTCCACTCGTATATCCCCGATTGCGCAGGAAGAAGCGAAGGAATATATTACGGAACGCTACGGCGCTCCTTATATGCCAGAGCAGCTTCGCGTTTATGCGAAAAAGAACAGCAATGCCCAAGATGCGCATGAAGCGATCAGACCAACGGCAATTATGCGTGATCCGGATACGATGAAGCCGTTTCTCAGCCGTGATCAGTTCCGGTTGTATAAACTGGTATGGGAACGTTTCGTATCCAGCCAAATGTCCTCGGCCGTTCTTGATACGATGACCGTTGATATGTTATCTGGCGAAGTGAAGTTCCGTGCGAATGGATCGAAAGTCAAGTTTGCCGGCTTCATGAAAGTATATGTGGAAGGCAATGATGATGGGGCAGAGGAAGAGCATAAGTTCCTCCCGCCAATCGAGCCAGGAGATATGATCCCAGCAGAAGCCATTGAGCCTAAACAGCATTTCACCCAGCCGCCGCCGCGTTTTACGGAGGCCAGACTCGTGAAAACGCTTGAGGAGCTCGGCATAGGGCGGCCGAGTACGTATGCGCCGACGCTGGAAACGATTCAGAAGCGTGGATATGTGGCGATAGAAGAGAAGAAATTTGTGCCGACTGAGCTTGGTGACCTTGTTATTCAGCTGATGGAAGAGTTTTTCCCGGAAATTCTCAATGCTGAATTTACAGCCAACATGGAAGGGGATCTCGACCATGTGGAGGAAGGCTCGCAGGATTGGGTCAAAGTGCTCGCAACCTTCTACGACTCGTTTGAGAAGCGTCTGGAAGTAGCGGAAGAGGAAATGAAGGAAATTGAAATTCAAGATGAGGTTTCCGATGAAATTTGTGAAAAATGCGGTCGTCATTTGGTTTATAAAATGGGACGCTTCGGCAAATTCCTCGCATGCTCCGGCTTTCCGGATTGCCGCAATACGAAGCCGATCGTTAAGGATATCGGCGTGCCTTGCCCGAAATGTGAGGAAGGCAAAATTATTGAAAGACGCAGTAAAAAAGGCCGGATTTTCTACGGCTGTGATACGTATCCGGCTTGCGATTATGTTTCATGGGATAAGCCTTCAGGCAAACCATGTCCGAAATGCGAAAGCATGCTCGTAGAAAAACGCAATCGCAGCGGTGCAAAGTTGCAATGTCCTACATGCGATTATTCAGAAGAGCTGCAGGATGAAGAACACGAAGAAGCATAGAGCAGCATCATGATGCTGTGCACAGCTCCACATGTTTGTGGACCCGGTCCTCCCTGTATAGGGAGGACAGCTGTGCTTTATCCGTCCTGTAGGTTTGACCCGAAATTTCATGAAAAAAATGATATTTATTTGCGCGAAGCGCGTATTATGATTTGGAGGTAAGTTCATTGTCATCATCATCCTATCCAAAAGTCACCGTTATCGGAGCTGGCCTAGCCGGCAGCGAAGCGGCTTGGCAAATCGCATCCCAAGGCGTCCCAGTTGTACTCTATGAAATGCGGCCTGAGACGAAAACGCCAGCCCATCATACGAATCAATTTGCTGAGCTGGTATGCAGCAACAGCTTGCGTGCCAATGGACTTGCAAATGCCGTAGGCGTATTGAAAGAGGAAATGCGCCAACTGGATTCGCTCATTCTTGGCTGCGCTGATCGTCATGCGGTACCTGCAGGCGGAGCGCTTGCAGTTGACCGGGATGGATTTTCCGGCGAAGTAACGCGTCTTCTGCATGAGCATCCGCTTGTTGAAGTCCGCAATGAGGAAGTTACGGAAATTCCAACGGACGGAATCGTCATTATTGCGACGGGTCCGCTTACAGCTCCAGCCTTGTCCGAGCAAGTACGCGAGCTGCTGGGTGAAGAATATTTCTATTTCTATGATGCTGCTGCGCCGATTGTGGAGAAGGATTCTATCGATATGAGCAAGGTTTATCTCGCGTCCCGCTATGATAAAGGGGAAGCCGCTTATTTGAACTGCCCGATGACGGAAGAGGAATTCGAAATCTTTCATGATGCGCTCGTTAATGCCGAGAAAGCGGAAATAAAAGATTTTGAAAAAGAAGTTTATTTTGAGGGCTGCATGCCCATTGAAGTTATTGCGAGCCGTGGCAAGCAAACGGTGCTGTTTGGGCCGATGAAGCCAGTTGGACTTGTGAACCCGCATACGGGCAAGCTGCCACATGCCGTTATTCAATTGCGTCAGGACAATGCTGCTGGTACACTGTATAACCTGGTTGGGTTTCAAACGCATTTGAAATGGGGCGAGCAGAAGCGGGTATTCTCGCTAATACCGGGTCTTGAAAATGCCGAGTTTGTGCGTTTCGGTGTTATGCACCGCAATACGTTCATAAATTCGCCACGATTGCTGGAGCCGACCTATCAGCTTAAAAATCGCCCTACCTTATTTTTTGCCGGCCAGATGACAGGTGTTGAAGGTTATGTGGAATCAGCGGCTTCCGGTCTGATCGCTGGATTCAACGCTGCCCGGCTTGCGCGCAATCTTGAACCGCTTGTGCTTCCTGGAGACACGACGCTTGGCAGCATGGCGCAGTATATTACGACGGCGGATTTCAAACATTTTCAGCCTATGAATGCGAATTTTGGGTTGTTCCCGCCGCTTGAAAAACGCTTGAAGAGCAAGAAGGAAAAGAATGAAGCGATTGCAAACCGTGCGCTTTCTGGTGTTGAGAAATTTAAGCAGGAGCATTTCACTCATTTGGTAAACAGCTAGTTATGGTCACATAGCTATTTTGAAGATTTTGATCAGTACAGGCGCATTTGCATAGAGGAGGCGAAGAGATGGAAATGGAATTTCATGCAACGACGATTTGCGCAGTCCGTCACGAGGGGAAAGGCGCGATTGCAGGTGATGGTCAAGTCACATTCGGCAACAGCATGGTTATGAAAAATAAAGCGAAAAAGGTACGCCGCTTGTATCGCGGGCAAGTCGTCGCAGGTTTTGCTGGCTCGGTTGCTGATGCAATTACGCTTTTTGAGAAGTTTGAGGCGAAGCTTGAAGAGCATCATGGCAATTTGCAGCGCTCAGCTGTAGAACTGGCGAAGGAATGGCGCTCGGATCGCGTGCTGCGCAAACTGGAAGCAATGATGCTGGTTATGGATCAGACGGGACTTTTGCTGATTTCAGGAAATGGCGAAATTATTGAGCCGGATGACGGCCTCTTGGCCATTGGCTCGGGCGGCAGCTTTGCTTTGTCGGCAGCTAGAGCACTCAAGCGCCATGCCACTCATCTGGATGCGAAGGAAATGGCACGTTCGGCTCTGGAAATTGCAGCAGATATTTGCGTCTATACGAATCACAATATTATTGTCGAAGAAATCGGCTCTTAAGCGGAGGAGATTAATATGGCAAATGCAGCGTTAACACCAAGAGAGATCGTAGCGGAGCTGGATAAGTATATTGTCGGTCAAAAGCCTGCCAAACGTTCGGTCGCGATCGCTTTGCGCAATCGTTATCGCAGAAGTCAGCTTGATGAAGCGTTGCGTGATGAGGTTGTGCCGAAGAACATTTTGATGATCGGGCCTACTGGCGTTGGTAAAACAGAAATCGCACGCAGATTGGCAAAGCTTGTAAAAGCGCCTTTCGTGAAGCTGGAAGCGACTAAATTCACCGAGGTAGGTTATGTAGGGCGTGACGTTGAATCCATGGTTCGCGATTTGGTTGAAACAGCGATCCGCATGGTGAAAACGGAAAAAACCGAGCAGGTTAAAGATAAAGCGGAGAAGCTGGCAAACGAATTGCTGGTGACGCTGCTTGTTCCTTCGAAAGCAAAGGAAAAGACGCAAAAAAATCCGTTCGAAATGTTGTTTGGCAACCAGCAAAACGACAATTTGCAAGCTGAAGAGCCAGAGCATGATCAGACGATTGTGCAGAAACGCGCTCAGGTGCAGGCAGATCTTGCTGCTGGCAAGCTGGAAAATGAAATGGTCGAGGTTGAGATTGAAGATGCTGCTCCGAATATGCTGGACATGCTAGCAGGCGGTCCAGGCCCCGAAGGCATGGGCATGAATATGCAGGAGCTGTTCGGACAACTGATGCCGAAAAAAACGAAGCGGCGCAAGCTGCCGGTTAAGGAAGCGCGTAAAGTGCTTATTCAGGAAGAAGCAAACAAGCTGATCAATATGGATGATGTGATTTCTGAATCGGTTACACGTGCTGAACAATCAGGCATTATTTTTATCGATGAAATTGACAAAATTGCGAGTTCCTCGCGTGGCAATGGCCCAGACGTTTCGCGCGAAGGCGTGCAGCGTGATATTTTGCCGATCGTTGAAGGCTCGACGGTTATGACAAAATATGGTCCGGTAAAAACGGATTATGTGCTCTTTATTGCTGCTGGTGCTTTCCATATTGCGAAACCATCCGATTTGATTCCCGAGCTGCAAGGCCGTTTTCCGATTCGGGTGGAGCTTACATCGCTTACGCTTGACGATTTTGTGAGCATTTTGAAGGAACCGAAAAACGCGCTGACTAAGCAGTACACAGCACTGCTGCAAACCGAAGGCATTGAAATCGAATTTTCAGATGAGGCCATTCATGAGCTGGCATCTATTGCAGCAGAAGTGAATCGGAATACCGAAAATATCGGAGCAAGAAGATTGCATACGATTTTGGAAAAGCTGCTGGAGGATCTGTCCTTCGAAGCGCCTGATATTACGCTGGACCATATGCTGATCACACCGGAATATGTTCGTGAAAAGCTGGGAAGCATTGCGCAAAATAAAGATTTGAGTCAATATATATTGTAGTTGGTATGAGTTTTAGGAGGCAATGGCATGACGCTATTAACAAAAACAAGGACGCTAAACCGCCTGCTGCAGCGGGCGGCTGGCAAACCGCTTATTTTCAGAGAAATGGCGGAGGTGCTGACCAGCACCATTCAAACGAGTGTATTTGTCGTAAGCCGCAAGGGAAAGGTGCTTGGCTGTGCGGCTGTGAATCCGCATGATCATGACTCGCTGCGTTCCATGTCTGCGGAAGAGCTGCGTTTCCCGCAGGAAAGCAATGAGCAATTTCTTGAAATGACAGAATCGGTTACGAATGTGGCGCCGGATGCTGGGGTTTATGAGACTTTTCCATCGCTGGGGCAGCAGGAAATTATGACGGTTGTTCCAATAACAGGTGGCGGAGATCGCTTGGGTACGCTAATCTTGACACGGCATCAAGGTGCTTTTGACGACGATGATTTAGTGTTAGCGGAATATGGATCTACAATCGTCGGTATGGAGATCTTGCGGGAGCGTTCGGTAGAAATTGAGCATGAGGCACGTAGTCGCGCCGTCGTGTCGGTTGCTATTGGTTCGTTATCGTTCAGTGAGCTTGAGGCAGTCGAGCATATTTTCGAACAACTGGAAGGCAAGGAAGGGCTGCTTGTAGCCTCTAAAATTGCTGACAGGGTCGGTATTACTAGGTCTGTAATCGTAAATGCCCTTAGGAAATTAGAAAGTGCGGGGGTCATTGAGACTAGATCGCTCGGAATGAAGGGAACTTACATTAAGATATTAAATCACCAACTTCTTCAAGAACTGGAAAAAATTAAATCATGAAATATGAGTCTATACGACTAAAAAAGCCCTTTCTTTTTATAAAGATAGGGCTTTTTTCTTATTGTAATAATTTGGAGAATTGTTGAATATAAACATGTCGGCAAATATCGACAGCATGATCTCATTTTTTTAATAATTTAATGTCGAACAAAGCAGGAATGCTACGAAGAGTGTTGAATAACTAATATTAGGATCTTTTAATTATCGAAAGTGGTGATAATAAAGTGAACTTATTGAGCGGATCTTCTTTCCAAAGGCTAGAGGGGGCAGTTCATGCAGCAGAAATGCGGCAAAATGTCATTTCGAATAATATAGCCAATGTGGATACCCCGCATTTTAAACGATCAGAGGTTGAATTCGAACAGCTTTTGGAACAACAAATGGGTAATAGCTCACCTAAGCTGAAAGGCAAGCTTACGAATTCAAGGCATATTCCTATAGGTGGGCTGGTCAATCCAACGCCTCAAGTCATAAGCGATAAAGACACCGCCATGAACAATAATGAGAATAATGTGGATATTGATCGAGAAATGTCGTTGCTTGCGAAAAATCAGCTCAGCTATAACGCTTATCTGCAGCAAATCAATCATGAAATCAAAATGATGCGAACAGGAATAGAAGGGAGAGGCTAAAGAGTGAAAATTTCCAGCGGATTTGATGCGAGCGCCTCTGCTCTAACCGCACAGCGCCTGCGAATGGATGTTATTTCTTCAAATATTGCGAATGCGGAAACGACGCGTGCTGGTTATGAGAACGGACAGTTCGTACCTTATAAACGGAAGATGGTCGTTTTGGAGCCGTTGAAATCAAGCTTTTCTAATACGCTGAATGCAAAAATGGGAAAAAATACAACGACTGGTGGGGTAAAGGTCGCGAAAATTATTGATGACACAGCCCCAACGAAGCTTGTATATAATCCTACCCATCCTGATGCCGATTCAAACGGTTATGTAAATATGCCGAATGTAGACGTCGCGAAAGAGATGGTTGATATGATTTCGGCGTCGCGTTCTTATGAAGCGAACGTCACAGCCATTAATTCTTCTAAAGCGATGTTTGTAAAAGCATTGGAGATTGGGAAGTAGCAACAACCATTAAACATTAGTCGAGGAGGAATATAGTGATTCAAGCCATTTCAATGAACCAGGTGCAGCCTTTAAAGACGATAACAGCTGCCCCTGTTGAGCAAGCTACTCCGGCAGAACTTACAAAAACATTTAGCCAGTTTTTAAATAACGCAATTGAGGGTGTTAGTGCCCAAGAACAAAATGTACATAAGCTTAACGATAAGTTTTTAATTGGTGAAGTTGATGTTTCTCAAGTCATGATTGCTGGCGAAAGAGCGCAGCTTAGTCTTCAACTAACCTCACAAATCCGCAACAAGGTTGTAGAGGCATATCAAGAAATTATGCGGATGCAGGTATAATGAACGATAAAAAACCTGGCAAAGAATTTGGGTGAGGTGACAAGGTGAATGAGAAAATCGCCCAATTTAGACTGAGAATTTCGCAATTCTGGAGTCAAATGGGAAAAAAACAGAAAATAGGCTTGGGGGCTTCTGTAGGCGTACTGTTGTTATCTATTATCCTTCTGACTGTCATATTTACTAGAACAGATTATGAATTGGCTTTTCAAGATCTGGATACGACAGACTCAGCAGCGATTATGAACTACTTGGATAGTAATGGTATCCCTTATGAGCTAGGGAGCGGTGGAACTAGTATTTCTGTGCCAAGCGCAGTTGCGGAACGCACGAAAGTAACGATTGGCTCGCTAGGACTTGTGCAAAACGGATCAATCGGCTTTGAGGCTTTTACAAAGAGCTCTTCGACCTTCGGCACAACCGAAAATGAATTTAACGTCAAATATTTAAGTGCCTTAAATGGCGAGATTCAACAATTGCTAAATCGCATGCAAGGTGTGAAAAGCTCTAAGGTGCTTGTGAACTTGCCAGAAGAAAGCGTGTTTCTAACTCCCGAAGAGAAGGATAAAGCATCGGCTTCCATCTCAATGGAGTTTATGGCTGGTTATCGTCCAACTCAAAAGGAAATTGATGGTTATTACAATCTAGTAAAAACAGCAGTTCCAGGAACGACAGTGGAGAGCATCACCATCTCCGGTCCGCAAGGTGAGCTTTTATCCTCTGAAGCGGGAGGTACGATTGCCGGTACCGCTGAAGCAGTTGACAGCCAGTTCCAAATTCAACGCAAATATGAAGCGGAATTGAAAAAGAATATTCAACAGTTTCTAGGGCCGATAGTAGGTTCTGAAAATTTGGTCATCAGCATCGGAAGCAACTTGAACTTCGACAATAAGAAGACGGAGGAACAGCAGGTTGTGCCTCTTGCTGAAAATAACAATAACGGTATTATTGTAAGTCAAACGGAACAAACCAGTTCTTCTACAGGAGGCAGCTCCAGTGCAGGCGGTGTAGCGGGAACGGGAGAAACAGATGTGCCAGGCTACACAGCAACAGATGGTTCTGGAAATTCCACCTCGGAAGAAAGCTCTTCTACTGTTAATTACGATTTTGGAAGAATCAATCGTACCACGATTTCAGGGCCTTTCGTAATTAAAGATCTATCCATTAGTATTGGTGTTGAAGCAAGTCGTCTCACTCCAGAATCTCGTACAGAGATTACGACATTTTTGACAGGTTTAGTGCGAGCACAGCTTGCAGATTCAGGTCAAGATGTAAATAATGACGATTTGATTAATAAAAAAGTTTCACTTATCGGACAAACATTTGCTGAAAGCACCGCTACAAACACGATTGGCGGCTTATCAATGGGATGGGCAATTGGAATTGGAGCAGCAGCACTTGCGATTATTGCCGGTTTGATCATTTTGCTCGTTCGCAGACGCAGACAGCAAGCGGCAGCAGCGGCAGCAGCTGAAGCGCAGGAAGCAGTTGTAGCGTCAACCGCTGTAGAATATCCTACCCTTGATTTTGATAGCTTAAGCAATGACAGCCAGGCACGTAAAAATCTTGAGACACTCGCCAAACGCAAGCCGGATGAATTTGTTAATTTACTTCGGACTTGGCTTGTCGATGAATAGAGGTCGTTTGCATGAGTAAATCGATGAATGGGCTATCCGGAAGGCAGAAAGCGGCAATACTGCTAATTACATTAGGCCCCGAAGTGTCAGCTCAAATTTTTAAACATTTAAGAGAAGATGAGATTGAACAGCTAACTCTTGAAATTGCGAATGTGCGCAAAGTAGATAGCTCAGAGCGTGAAACGATTTTAGGAGAGTTCAATCAAATTTGTGTAGCTCAGGAATATATTTCGCAGGGTGGTATTACTTACGCCAGAGATATTTTGGAGAAGGCGCTAGGCGAGAGCAAGGCGGCGGAAGTGATAAATCGCTTGACTGCTACCTTGCAAGTACGACCATTCGATTTTGCTCGCAAAGCAGAGCCGATGCAAATACTCAATTTTATTCAAAACGAGAACTCCCAAACGATTGCACTCGTGTTGTCCTATCTCCAATCGGAGCAGTCATCGCACATTTTGTCCTCTCTTCCACAAGAGAAGCAGGCCGAAGTTGCCAGAAGAATTGCGCTTATGGACAGCACTTCGCCGGAAGTTATTTCTCAGGTGGAGCGTGTGCTGGAGCAGAAGCTTTCAGCTACCGTCACTCAGGATTACACAAATGCTGGCGGTATCGACGCTATCGTTCAAATTTTGAATGGTGTTGACCGCGGTACGGAACGTACCATTCTCGATTCTTTGGAAATTCAAGATCCAGAACTTGCAGAAGAAATCAAAAAACGGATGTTCGTCTTCGAAGATATTGTCAACATCGACAATCGTTCGATTCAGCGGATTATCCGCGATATCGAAAATGCCGATTTGCAGCTTGCGCTTAAAGTTGCTAGTGAAGAAGTGCGAGATGCTATTTTCCAAAACATGTCGAAGCGCATGGCGGAAACATTCAAGGAAGAAATGGAGTTTATGGGTCCTGTCCGATTGCGTGACGTAGAGGAGGCCCAGACCCGTATTGTCGCAACGATTCGTAGATTAGAGGAATCAGGTGAAATCATTATCGCCCGTGGCGGAGGAGATGATATCATTGTCTAATTTGATTAAATCGACAAGCGTTGTTTCTATCGATCAACTAAGAGAGCTTTACTGGAAGAACAAGTATGCAGCACTCGCAGCAAATGCGAATGGCGAAGCTGAAGCTCCAGAGGAAGAACAGCCTGATGAAGAAACGATTACGCTGCGGGATCAAATTATTGCTGATGCCAGGCAGTTTGCAGAAGAAAGTTTGCGGGAAATGGGAGCTCAGTGTGAGCAAATGCTGACCGATGCTGAAGCGAATGTGGAGGCTTGGTGGCTGGAGAAAAGGCTCGAAGATGAAGCGACGACAGAAGCTGCCCGCAGCGATGGCTATGAACGTGGTTTTGCGGAAGGCATCGAGCAAGCGAATATGCTGGCCAAGCAGGAATGGGAGCAAAAGCTGTTCGAAGCGAATTCGATTCTTGCTTCCGCTTATACGATGCGTGAGCAAATTATTCAGGAAGCAGAACCTTTTCTGGTCGAGCTAAGCTGCGCAGTAGCGGAAAAAGTAATCGGACAGCAGCTTGAGCAAGCTCCAGAAATGGTCATTGAGCTAATTAAAAAATCGCTTGCAAGAAGACGCGAGCAGGGTGTTATTACGCTGTGCGTCGCACCTGGTCAATTGGCTTTCGTTCAGGCTGCTCAAGAAGAGCTGAATTTGGCGGTTGATTCTCAAGCCGAATTGCAAATTTTGCCGGATGCCACCGTTAAAGATTTTGGCTGCGTTATTCGTTCCGCATACGGAAGCATTGACGCCCGCATCGATACACAGCTATCAGAGTTAAAACGCGAGCTAGTCCAGTTCGCTCATCAATCAAGGGACGAGCGAGGACAGGCTGATGAGCAATAGTTCATTACAGGCAGGCAAATATGTCGAGCATTTGCAATCGATTGATCCAATAAGAGTAAATGGGAAAGTCACACAGGTCATCGGGCTAACCGTTGAATCGGAAGGGCCTGATGCAAGTATCGGTGATGTGTGCTACATCTATCCGAATAAAGGCGCAAAGCCGATTAAGGCTGAGGTTGTGGGTTTTCGGAACAATAAAGTTATTTTAATGCCGCTTGGCGATCTACATTCCATCAGCTCAGGCTGTGATGTTGTAGGAACAGGCAAGCCGCTTAGTGTGCAGGTTGGCTCCGAATTGCTTGGAAAAGTGTTGGATGGCCTCGGTCAGCCACTTGATGGCTCTTTTTTACCAAGCCGAATGCAGCATTATTCTACTCATAATGAACCAAGCAATCCGCTTATGCGCCCACGTGTTCTGGAGCCGCTGGGAATTGGGGTTCGAGCTATCGACGGTTTACTGACCGTTGGCAGAGGCCAGCGTGTAGGCATATTTGCCGGATCGGGTGTAGGGAAAAGTACGCTGCTTGGCATGATTGCCCGAAACACCTCTGCTGATGTCAATGTCATTGCGCTAATCGGCGAGCGTGGCCGTGAAGTGCTAGAGTTTATTGAGAAGGACTTGGGACCTGAAGGATTAGCCCGTTCGGTCGTCATTGTCGCTACCTCGGACCAGCCGGCGCTTATACGGATGAAGGGGGCACTGATTGCCACTTCTATTGCTGAATATTTTCGCGATCGTGGTCTAAACGTCATGCTTATGATGGACTCTGTCACACGTTACGCGATGGCTCTTCGTGAAGTAGGTCTTGCGATTGGCGAGCCGCCAGCCACGAGAGGGTATACGCCTTCGGTATTTGCGAATTTGCCTAAGTTGCTGGAACGAGCGGGGACAGGCCCGAAAGGATCTATCACCGCCTTCTACACTGTTTTAGTAGATGGGGATGATATGAACGAGCCGATCGCGGATGCGGTACGGGGGATTTTGGATGGTCATATCGTTCTGAGTCGTCATCTTGCGCATAAAGGACATTTTCCAGCCATTGATGTCCTGCAATCCGTAAGCCGGGTTATGAAAGAAATTATTACGGAGGAGCAGCAGGATGCGGCTAATCAGTTGAAGCGCCTGTTATCTATTTATAAGGATTCGGAAGACCTCATAAATATTGGGGCGTATCAACGCGGTTCTAATGAGGAAATTGATTTGGCGATGCAATTTATTGATTCGATTCATCAGTTCACGAGACAAAAAACAGATGAAAAAGTCACCTTGGAAGAAGCTCAGGAGCGGCTAATAATTGATTTTTACAGGAGATGAAGCGTTGAATGGGAGCTTTTCGTTATTCCTACCAGAAAATCGTTGATCTGAAGACAAGTGAAAAAACGCAGGCAGAATGGATCCTGTCCTCTTCAATTGGAGAGCTGCAGGCTGCCGAGCTAACCGTCGAGCAATTGCGTGAACGCCGTGAAGAATGGGAGCAGAAGCAGCATCAGTCTTCGCAATCCGGCGTTTCATTGGCTGAGCTTCAGACCATTCAACAATATGTGGATTATTTGGATTCATGTATTGAAGCTAAAATGCTTGAAGTGAAACGGGCGCAAACGGTCGTCGAGCAAAATCGGATCAAGCTTTCGGACAAAATGCAGGATGAGAAAGTATGGTTGAAGGCAAAGGATAACGAGAAGGAACGTTTCCGGTATGCGATGCAGCTTAAGGAGCAAAACGAGTTGGATGAAATGGCTACTGTCCGTTTCATGGTAAGCGTGCCGTAAACATCCGGCTGCAGCGCAAGGTTAGAGGGAGTGAAATCAGTGGCAGATACAGATGTGGAGAAACAAGGATATAGTGGATTTGAGCGGGCTATGTTTTTTATGACCCCGGTGTTGTTTACGATTGTTGTGCTCGGTATATTGCTGATACTTCTTAATAGCGATATGCGAAATCAGGCGCTAACGATCGGAAATTCGATTCCATTGCTCAAAGATGTGCTGCCAAACCCGCAGTCGGCTAGCGGTGAAAGCACAGATGAAACGCTCAAGGCAGAAAATATGACTCGTAAAATTGCCGAGCTGCAAGCTCAACTGACGGAGAAAGAGGGCCAATTGACGGAGACGTCCACTCTTAAAACGGATCAGGAAAAGGAAATTTCCAGCTTGAAGAGTCAAATTGAGCAGTTGAAACAGTCAAATGCAACACAGGCGCTTGAGGATGAGGCGTACACGGCCAAAATTAAAGAGCTCGCCAGCATGTACGCGCGAATTGCGCCGAATAAGGCGGCCCCTATTTTAGAAAGCATGACGCTTGATGAAATGGTACTCGTGCTCGATGCGATGGCTCCTAATGATCGTGTGAAAGTGTTGGAGAAAATGACGCCAAAAACAGCGGCTGATGCGACGCTGAAGCTGAAGGATGCCGTTTCGGCGAAAGATTTGCAAATTGCGGCGCTGCAATCGCAGCTTAAAAATGCCCAGTCGACGACAGCAACAACGACTACCACGTCTTCTACACTGGATTCGACGCAGCTAGGTGCAACGTTTGCAGCTATGGATGCGAAAAGCGCCGCCAAGCTGCTGATGACAATGTCGGATGTAAGTGCCAGCAAGGTGCTGCGGATTTTGAATGCGGTAGATGACACAACAAGATCCAATATTGTTGGCGAGATGTCGACGTTGAATGATAAAGTAACAGCTCAAATCGTTTCGAAGCTGATGGCGGGTAAATAGAGGGGAGGTGAAAATAAATGGATGTTTTATCATCACCAGCAGCTTCACAGGCGGCGGCTCCTTCCGCTGGTGGGAATGCCCAAGTGAAGGGTACAGGAGATGCGGCTTTTGCCCAAACGCTGAACGGCCAATTAAATAATGGCCAAGCAGGAGCGGGAACAGGTACAACAACTCCGGCAAACACTACAGATGCGGCAGCACTCGGAACGATTCGAATGACCACGCTAAATGTAGCCGGCTTGCTTGGAGAAACGAACAATCAGGATTTGCTTGCCGCTATTGATGGGCTGCTAGAGCAAATTGATGAGTTGGATACTGCTGATACGGATGAGGCTGCACAAGCCCAATTGGCAGATTTGCAAGCGATGCTGGAGCAGATGCAGGCATTGCTAGCGTTGTTAGGTTCTCCGCTTGTCACTTTGAAGCAGCCTGATGAGCAGCTTTCCTCAGAGGAGCTCGTTCAGGCAGCGGACGCAGGAACTGATCATGTTGCAGTAAAAGCACAAATTGCGCTTGTGAAGCATGATTTGGAAAATGCGTTGATTCAGCTGGCTAATGTGCTTGAGCAGGGTTCTGCGAAACGCGTTCAGCAGCAAGAGCCATCGCAGCTGATTGCACAGCAGCTGGAAGCTTTGCAGAAACTGCTGCAGAAGCAGAAGGAAGCAGGCACGGCCGATCGCAATAACAGCAATAACAGCAATGCTCAGGCCATATTTGAACCAGCCGCAGCGGATGAGACTGCTCCACAGCAAACAGCTGCTTGGCTTCAGCGCTTGAACCAGCAGTCACAGCATACTATCGCCTTGAAAAGCGCAGTAGCGGAAGCTTTATCAGCCGAAACTTTGGTTGAAGAAACGGCAGATACAGCCGATGATGAGTCCGTTCTGGCAGGCAATTTAAATGCAAACTTTGCTCATTCGCTTAAGCAGGCAACGACTAGCGTGGCAACGAGAGCAGTCGCTCAGCCTTTCGTACTAGCAGACCAATTTGCGGAATCCATGACGGGGCTTATCGTACAGAAGTTTGATATTTTTTCATTAAACGGGAAGCACGAAGCTAAAATCATGCTGTTCCCTGAACAGTTGGGCCAGGTCGATGTTCGAATCACGATGCAAAATGGTCAATTGACCGCGCTTTTCCATACGGATACGGTAATGGCCAAGGATATGCTGGACAACCAAATGTCGCAATTGAGACAGGCACTGCAATCCCAAGGCTTAACGATTGACAAGCTCGAAGTGACGCAGGGACAAGCTGCATCAGAGCTTTCTAACGGCGGGCAGGGACAAGGTTCCAATCAACAATTTACGAATCGGAACAACAATGGAAAAGGCGGAAGCAGATCGGATGAAGCTGCTTTTGAAGCAGATGTCATCGAGCAAATCGCCATTCAGGATATGGGCTACGGACGGGCGGTTAACGCTACAGTCTAAAAGAGATGTTAGGATCATGAGCAACCATTTGCGGGATGGAGGTGATGGAATTGGCAGTCGTTACGAATAAAGTGATCTGGCCGAATTATGATCAGACCAACGTTAAAATAGCAGGAAAGACCGAGGATGATAAAACATCGCTTAGTAAGGACGCATTTCTCGAATTGCTCGTCACACAGCTTAAAAATCAGGATCCCTTAAGCCCACAGAGCAACACAGAGTTTATTGCCCAAATGGCGCAGTTCACCTCAGTCGAACAGCTGATGAATATGAATAAGCAGCTTACACAGCTGAACTCGGACATTGGCAGTGCATCTACAATGATTGGCAAGAGCGTAACATGGCAGGAGCTTGATGATAAAGGAAGCACCGTCATGTATACGGATGTTGTGAAGTCGATTGTAGCAACAGACGGGGTATTATATGCCAAGTTTGAAGATAACACGATGATTAAAGTAAGTGACATCGTTACCATTTCTGATCAGACTCCAGCAGAGACGAAGGAGCCTGAAACGGATGCTCCAGCTGAAAGTGCTGAAGATGCTGAAACGCCTGATAGCGAAGCCGCTGCTGACAGCGGGGAGGAACAAACCTCATGAGCGACAGCGTAAAGATTGGGCATTATTTCCCGCTCAAATCCTCGCCATTAAACAATGCGAAGACGGCGGGGCTAAAATCTCAGCAGCCAAGCGATTTTCAGGATTTGCTGGATTCGAAAGTATTGAAATTCAGCCATCATGCTGAAGTTAGGATGAAGCAGCGTGGCATTCAGCTTCAAGCTGATTCATTAACGAAAATTGAAAATGCTGTTGACGAAGCAGCATCTAAAGGCGCGATTGATTCTTTAATCGTTTTTAAGGATATCGCGATGATCGTGAATGTGCCTAGTCGTACAGTGGTTACTGCAATGGACGGCAAGCAAATGCAAAGCAATGTGTTCACGCAAATAGACAGCGCCGTTATTTTAAGCTAGAGCCGGACCAATACGGAGGCTCTTCAGGCTGCTGACCGACAGAGGCAGCCAACTAATCAAAAGGATAAACCCAAATTTAGGAGGGCTTAAATACTATGCTAAGATCAATGTACTCTGGTGTGTCAGGTATGCGCGGCTTCCAAACGAAGCTGGATGTCATCGGCAACAATATTGCGAACGTTAATACGGTGGGCTTTAAAGGCGGCCGCGTCATGTTTAGCGATATTTTGAGCCAAACAACAGCGGGTGTTACTGCTTCGGCAGAAGGCGAGCAGGGTGGTGTGAATGCGAAGCAAATCGGACTTGGTGTCAGCATTGCTTCTATTGATACCATTCATACGCCAGGCAGCGCGATGACAACAAACCAACCGACAGATCTTCGCATTGACGGCGATGGATTTTTTCAAGTGAGCCCAACTGTTGATGGTGGGATTTCGTTTTTAACAAGAGCTGGAAACTTTACACTTGATGCAAACAGGCAGCTTGTAAATGCAAATGGGTTGTTTGTATTAGATAATGCTGGTGGTGCTATTACTTTGCCAGCAGAGGTCACTTCTTTCACAATAGGGCAAGATGGGATGATCACCGGTGTTACCGCGGATGGAACACAAGAAGTTGCTCAGATTGGAGTAGTCAAAGTAATTAATCCAAGCGGACTTGAAAAAATGGGTGGTAATCTTTATCGTATGACGAACAATGCCAATCCAGAGGGAGACATTGAAGCCTTCAGAACCGTTGCTGGTGACGCTGATCTTGGAACAGGCGCAATCGTAGCTGGACAGCTTGAGATGTCAAACGTTGACCTGACAGGCGAGTTCACAGAAATGATCGTGGCTCAGCGCGGTTTCCAAGCGAATTCGCGTATCATCACGACTTCTGATGAAATTTTGCAAGAAGTTGTCAATCTGAAACGATAATCGCTAGGCATAACGCAGGTGGGGGGCCATAGCGCCTCCCCCGCGATGTGAGGGGGCAGTTTATGATTACAGTGACTCGTATTAATGGTACTAAGCTCATGATCAATGCTCTGTTGATTGAAGTGGTGGAGGAAGTGCCCGATACCATTATTACCTTGACCACTGGAAAGAAATTTATAGTGGTGGAACGCTCGGACGAGCTTTTGCTGCTGATACAGAATTATCTTCGTACGATCGGCGTATATGCGGCGGCCCAGAAGAGTGAACAGACGGAGGGTCCTTAAAGATGAAAAAGATGTTGCCATGGTTAGTAACTATACTGCTATCGATTGTATTAATTGCTGTTGTGGCCTGGTTTATGTGGCCCACAATAATGGGAAGTACAAAAGAAGGCTCGGCTAACAAAGAGGTTGAAGTCAAGCATCTTAGCGCCGATGAACGCGTTGAGGTGACGTCTGAGCTTAAAGAATTCAAGCGCAACTTGAAAGATTCGAACAAAGTCGTTGTCGTTAGCTTTGCTTTCCAACTGGACAGCAAGAAGACGAAGGAAGATTTTGATAAAATCATTGAAATCGAAGTTAAGCCGATTATTAACCGGGCACTTGCAGATATGACGGCTGAAGAGCTGAATGGCTCAAAAGGCGAGGATTTGCTGGAATCGAAGCTGCTCAATGAAATTAATCCGATTTTGGATAAAGAGCAGAAGCTGGTCAAGGTAGAAATAACAGCGTTTATCATGACCAACATTTAATGCTGGTTGGCGACATTCCTTGAAGGGGGTGAGAAAATTTGGTTGATGTTTTATCGCAAAATGAGATAGATGCGCTGCTGGCGGCCCTTAATTCTGGCGAGATGGATGCCGAGGATTTGAAAAAGGAAGAAGTAACGAAAAAAGTCAGAGTTTATGATTTCAAACGCGCTGTTCGATTTTCGAAGGATCATATTCGCAGCTTGACTCGCATACACGAGAACTTCGCGCGATATTTGACAACCTATTTCTCAGCGCAGCTTCGTACTTTCGTTCAAATCAGTGTAGTTCAGGTAGAGCAGCTTCCTTATGATGAGTTTATTCGTTCGATTCCGAAGATGACGATATTGAATATTTTTGAGGCGGAGCCGCTTGAAGGACGCATGGTGATGGAGGTGCATCCAAATATCGCTTACGCGATGCTGGATCGTATGCTTGGCGGGCAAGGCGTTGCGCCTTCCAAAATCAATAACTTGACTGAAATCGAAACGATTATTATGGAAAAGATTTTTAGCCGGACGTTTGAGAGTTTGCAAGAGGCGTGGAAAACAATCATTGATATATCACCACGGCTGGAAGCACTTGAGACGAATCCTCAATTTATGCAAATCGTATCACCGAATGAAACAATCGCGCTTATATCCTTAAGTACGAAAATCGGTGAAACGACGGGGATGATCAATCTTTGTATTCCCCACGTTGTCATTGAGCCCGTTATGCCTCGTTTGTCGGCGCATCATTGGTTCGTTTCGCAGAAAAAGGAGCGTATTCCAGAGGAAGTTGAAATGCTGGAGCAGCGTGTAAGCAAAGCGAAGCTGCCGATTGTTGCCGAGCTTGGTGAATCTACCATTACGATTCAAGAGTTTCTGGGTCTTAATGTAGGAGATGTCATTTCGCTCAGCAAGCCGGTAGGGGAAGGCCTGCATATTAAGGTAGGCGATAAATTGAAGTTCATCGGCAGTCCAGGCTCCGTGAAAGATCGGTTGGCTATTCAGCTTGATGAAGTTGTGAACGAAGGAGCGGGAGAAGATTATGACGAGTAAAGATTATTTGTCGCAGGAGGAAATTGATGCGTTACTAAATCAATCTTCTGGCAGTACGGATGCTGAACAGCCATCTGCCGATGATGTTCAGTTATCAGATTTCCTCTCAGCTATGGAACAGGATGCGCTTGGTGAAATTGGGAACATTACGTTCGGAAGCGCAGCAACTGCTTTGTCCACATTGCTAGGCGTGAAGGTGGATATTACGACGCCGGAAGTTACCTTTATTCGCAGAGATCAGCTGTCAGATGAATTTCCAAAGCCTCATGTTGCTGTAAGTGTTCAATATGTAGACGGCTTCCAAGGAATAAATTCACTTGTCATAAAGACGAGAGACGCGCAAATTATTGCCGATTTGATGCTCGGCGGAGCAGGTAATCCTACAGACGAAGAGCTCAATGAGATTCATATCAGTGCCGTTCAGGAAGCGATGAATCAAATGATGGGGTCATCTGCAACGTCGATGTCTACCATTTTCAATCGTTTCGTTAATATTTCGCCGCCAGGCATCGATATTCTCGATGTAGACAACGGTGGGGGAATGGGTCATCTGCCTCCGGTAGATATATTCATCAAAATTTCATTCCGGCTTAAAATTGGAGATTTGATAGATTCGACAATTATGCAGCTACTGCCTGTTTCTTTTGCAAAGCAAATGGTTGCTATTCTTATGGGTGAAGAGACGGGCGAAGAGACTGCTGTAGCAGTCGAGGCGCCGCCAGTAGTAGCAGCGCCGCCGGTTGCTCCAGGGCCGCCACAAAGTGCTCCTGAGCAGCCTACGGCTCCATCGTTGCAGAAGCAAGAACAACAACCGCCAGCGGGATATTATGAAGCGCCGATGATGCAGCCGCCTGGCCCGAATACATATGGCCATGCAGCCAATCGCAATGTAAATGTTCAGCCTGTGCAGTTTGCTAATTTCAATAATGTGCCATATATTCAAGGTGAAGAGACGAACCTCAATTTACTGCTCGACATACCACTGAAGGTTACCGTAGAATTAGGAAGGACCCAGAAGCAAATAAAAGATATTTTGGAATTGTCTCAAGGGTCTGTTATCGAGCTGGACAAGCTTGCTGGTGAGCCTGTAGACATTCTGGTTAACAATAAGCTGATCGCAAAAGGCGAGGTTGTCGTTATCGATGAGAACTTCGGCGTACGTGTAACCGATATCGTAAGCCAATGGGACCGAATTCAAAAATTACAATAGCATCCTAGGAGGAAGAAAAAGATGGCAAACCGTATTCTAATCGTAGATGACGCAGCATTTATGCGCATGATGATCCGCGATATTTTATCAAAAAATGGTTACGAAGTAGTTGGTGAAGCACCAGATGGCGCACAAGCAGTGGAGAGATTCAAGGAACTAAAGCCGGACTTGATTACAATGGATATCACGATGCCTGAGATGGACGGCATTGCAGCACTTAAAGAAGTTAAAAAAATCGACCCGAATGCAAAAGTCATTATGTGCTCTGCAATGGGACAGCAAGCAATGGTTATTGATGCCATTCAAGCTGGAGCAAAAGATTTCATCGTTAAGCCTTTCCAAGCGGACCGTGTTATTGAAGCAATCAAGAAAACGCTGGGCTAACGGTTGTATGCGATGGTCAAACTTAAAGCTCGTGTAACGCTTATATTGTTTTCAGGAATGGCCGTTCTGCCTGCCGCCGCTTTAGCGGGAGCAGCTCAGACGAGCCAGCCTGAATCGCCATATACTAGCCCGTCCAACATGGCAGGTAGTGTGGTATGGGTTATATTTTCTTTATTGCTAATTATTGGGTTGATCATTGTTGTTATTAAATGGCTCTCTCGGCGCAACCGGGCGTTCGGAGGAACAAATCGTTCGCTTCGTTCGCTCGGGGGCATTTCCTTAGGTCAAAATCATTCGCTTCAAGTTGTTGAGCTTGCAGGCCGTCTATATATTGTAGGGGTTGGTGAGAACATCACCTTACTGGACAAGATTGATGATGAAACACAGGCTGAGGCAATTATTGAGGCAATGGAGAGGCAAGTGCAAGGTGGCTGGTCGCCTAGTGCTTTGACGGGCTTAATCTCACGTTTTCGTCAAGGCTCTGGCGAGCAGGAACCACGGGATGAGCAGTGGAACGACGCTTCTTCGTTTCAGAATGTGCTCAAGGACAAGATGAATCGTCAGGCGGATCGCAAGCAGCAGCTCGAAGCACTCCTCAAAGACCCTAACCCTAATGAACGGTTGAATGATGATCATGAAAAATAAATGGTGGATAGCTCTTGTAGCGGTACAGTTAGCCGGACTCATATTTCAATCGCATGCTTTTGCTGAACCGCTGCCGAACGTAGAAATTAACTTTGGCAACACGAGTAGCGATCAGCCGAACCCTAGCGCTTTATCGATTTTGTTGCTTATTACTGTACTAAGCATAGCACCTGCTATTCTAGTATTAATGACCAGCTTTACACGCATTATTATCGTGCTTAGCTTTGTTCGGACATCCCTCGGTACGCAGATGATGCCGCCGAACCAGGTACTAATCGGACTAGCGATGTTTTTAACCTTTTTTATTATGGCCCCTACCTTTGGTCAAGTAAACGAGGTAGCCTTGCAGCCATATTTGAAGGGGGAAATTTCCCAAACGGCAGCTTTCGAGAAGGCGTCTGTGCCGATGAAGTCGTTTATGTTCAAGCAGACGAGGGAGAAGGACTTAAAGCTGTTTATGGACTACACGAAGACGGAAAAGCCGGCAACATTCGAGGATATTCCACTGACGGTTCTCATTCCGGCATATGCGATTAGCGAAATTAAGACAGCCTTTCAAATGGGCTTTCTAATATTCATACCATTTCTCGTCATTGATATGATTGTAGCGAGTACATTGATGGCGATGGGGATGATGATGCTGCCGCCTGTAATGATTTCATTGCCGTTCAAGCTTTTGCTGTTCGTCATGGTAGATGGCTGGTATTTGATAGTCAAATCCTTGTTATTAAGCTTCAATACCTGACGACTGTATAAGGGGGATGTTCAATGAGTGCCGATTTTATTATCGGTCTGGCCAGCGAGGCTGTATTTGTAGTCTTAAAAAGCAGCGCACCAATGCTCGCAATCGCTCTTGTTGTCGGACTATTGGTCAGTATTTTTCAAGCGACTACCCAGATTCAAGAGCAAACCTTAGCATTTGTTCCGAAAATCGTAGCGGTTTTTGCATCCGTTGTTTTGTTTGGGCCGTGGATTTTAAATACGATCGTCGATTTCACTTATAATCTGCTGGACAACCTGTATAAATATATCGGATAGGCGTGAATCGCAGCGATGGAGCTTATCGAAAAAAGTTTTCCTATTTTTTTGCTTATTTTTTGTCGAATTACATCATTTTTCGTCGTAGCTCCGATGTTTTCAGGTAAAATGGTGCCGAATATTGCGAAACTTGGTTTAGGTTTTTTTATATCCTTTATTGTGTTTCTCACTTATGGCGTGAACCAGACGGTGGCTACGGATGCAAGCTATGTGCTTTACATTGTACAGGAAATATTGATTGGCCTGCTGTTCGGATTTGTTGTTTATTTATTTTTCGTGGTGGTACAGACAGCAGGGGCATTAATGGATTTGCAGATTGGTTTTGCAATGGCGAACGTCGTCAATCCTTTGACAGGCACTTCAGCACCATTGCTGGGCAATTTTAAATACCTGATGCTCATTGTCATTTTCTTCTCCTTGAACGGTCATCATTATTTGCTTAGAGGGTTAATGGACAGTTACAAATGGATGCCGCTTGCTGGAGACTTTTTTGCGAGAATCAGCAGTGGCAGCATTAGCGAGTTTTTAACAAAGGCAGTTGGAAACACATTCCTTCTAGCTTTGCAAGTTGCAGCTCCGCTGGTTATTGCTATGTTTCTAACCGATGTTGGGCTGGGGTTTCTAGCCAAAACAGCGCCCCAATACAATGTGTTTGTTATCGGAATACCGCTCAAGCTCATTATCGGAATGATTTTGCTCGTGCTTTTAATGCCGGGACTTGCCGGATTATATGAACGGCTCTTTTCTATTATGTTCGATAATCTGGAGCAGCTATTCGTTATTTTCAAAGGGCCGGACGGGTAAAGGGGGCTGTAATGCAATTGTATCGTTTAAAGCTCGACCTGCAGCTGTTCAGCCAAGAAAAAACGGAAAAAGCAACCCCGAAAAAACGCTCTGAATCACGTCAAAAAGGACAGGTTTCCAAATCGGCGGATTTTCCCAGTTCCTTTATTTTACTGTTTACGTTTGCTGGGTTTGCTATGTTTGGCGGCTTTTACAAAAAGCGTATTATGACGATGTTCGATGATATATTCGAAAATTGGCTGCTGATGGAGCTGACCTCAGAAAATGTTTTCAACTTATTTTATACGCTAATCACCCAAATGTTGATTTTCTTGTTGCCGATATTTACGATAGCCATTTTGGTTGGCATTATTGGTAACGTTGCTCAATTTGGATTCCTGCTTACAGGAGAACCGCTCAAGATGAAGATCAGCAAGCTTAATCCGCTCCAAGGATTAAAGCAGATATTCTCGATGCGCTCGATTGTAGAAATGCTTAAAAGCATGCTCAAGCTTCTAATCATTGGATTGCTGGTCTATCAGACGATTGCCAGTGATTGGAGCCGGTTGCTTTCGCTCTCAGATCTATCCGTTGAACAAATTTTCACCTTTGCAGCTGGTCTGACAGTTAATATGGGGATTAAAATCGGTGCTGCACTTGTCATACTTGCCTTTGCCGATTTTTTGTATCAGAAGTATGAAAATGAGAAAAGCATGAAAATGTCCAAGCAGGACATTAAGGATGAGCATAAGAAATCAGAGGGTGATCCGCTTATCAAAGGCCGCATCCGTGAAAAGCAGCGTCGAATGGCCATCCAGCGGATGATGCAGCAAATTCCGAATGCAGATGTCGTTATTACGAACCCGACGCATTTTGCAATCGCCTTGAAATATGATTCCTCTAATATGGAGGCGCCCGTTATTATTGCCAAAGGCATGGATCATGTGGCGCTGCGCATTAGGGAAATCGCTAAAGAGCACGGCGTTATTACGATGGAAAATAAGCCGCTTGCCAGAGCATTATACGAACGCGCCGAAATCGGAGATGCCATACCGGCAGATTTGTTCCAAGCTGTGGCGGAGGTGCTCGCATACGTTTACAAGTTGAAAGGCCGTGTCAAATCATCGTAATTTAAGGGAGGAGGAAGCGTCATGAAACCAAAAGATCTTATTGTGTTAATCGGGATCATAGGCATCGTGCTCATGATGGTTATTCCCATCCCTATTCTTTTGCTGGATATTTTGCTTATTCTGAATATTTCAGTCGCTTTAATGATATTGCTTATCGCAATGAATACGAAGGAAGCGCTGGAGTTTTCCATCTTTCCCGCAGTTTTGCTTGTTACGACCTTATTCCGATTAGCACTCAACGTTTCTACAACCCGGAACATTTTGCAGCATGCAGAAGCGGGGGAAGTTGTCGCAACATTCGGTAGATGGGTTGGCGGCGGGCAAATCGCGATCGGGTTTATCGTCTTCCTTATTCTCGTCGTCGTTCAGTTCATCGTTATTACGAAAGGTTCTGAGCGGGTCGCCGAGGTTGCAGCAAGGTTTACGCTCGATGCGATGCCCGGCAAGCAAATGAGTATTGATGCCGACTTAAACGCGGGGCTCATTAATGAGCAGCAGGCACGGGCCCGTCGTTCCAAAATTGAAAGAGAAGCGGATTTCTACGGAGCTATGGATGGTGCCAGCAAGTTTGTAAAAGGGGATGCGATCGCATCCATCATCATTCTCATTATTAACCTGGTTGGTGGATTTATAATCGGAATGGCGATACATGGTTTTCCCTTTGCTGAGGCACTCGAAACTTACTCGATATTAACGATCGGGGACGGTCTCGTCAGCCAAATTCCAGCATTGCTTATTTCGGTAGCAGCAGGCTTAATTGTTACACGTGCTGCATCGGACGGAAACCTGGCGCAGGATTTAACTGCACAGTTATTTAAATACCCTAATCTTTTATACATAGTTTCAGGAACAATAGCTTTGCTTGGTCTCGTTTCGCCAATCGGCGTTATGCGTACGCTCCCCTTTGCGGGACTGCTCGCATTTGGAGCATGGAAAATGAAGAAGCTGCAGGAGAAGCAAGTGGAGCAAGAGGAGATGCTTGTGGAAGAGCAGCAAATTGAAGAGGTTCGCAATCCGGAGAGCGTTATTGGCTTGCTGCAGGTGGATCCAATCGAGTTTGAATTTGGCTACGGCCTGATTCCACTGGCAGACACGCAGCAGGGCGGGGATTTGCTGGATCGTATCATTATGATCAGAAGGCAATGCGCGCTTGAGCTAGGTCTTGTCGTTCCCGTTATTCGAATCCGCGACAATATTCAACTAAGGCCAAATGAATACGTTGTTAAGATTAAAGGGAATACGGTTGCGAAAGGCGAGCTTCTGCTCAATCATTATTTGGCAATGAGCCCAGGTTTCGATGATGAATCGGTACTCGGTATCGAAACAACAGAGCCGGCATTCGGGCTTCCAGCCATTTGGATTGACGAGCAGATGAAGGAAAGAGCGGAAATGTCGGGATACACCGTCGTAGATCCGCCTTCGGTTGTCGCCACGCATTTGACTGAAATTATTAAGCGTCATGCGCATGAGCTGCTTGGCCGTCAAGAGACGAAGGCGCTTATTGAAAATGTCAAGGAATCGTATCCAGCGCTTATCGACGATCTCATTCCTTCTGTTCTATCGATTGGCGATTTGCAAAAAGTGCTTGCCAAGCTGCTTCGTGAAAAAGTTTCGATCCGCGATCTGGTGACGATTTTCGAAACACTTGCCGATCATGGTCATTACACGAAAGATCCCGATGTGCTGACGGAATATGTCAGACAAGCGCTGTCAAGGCAAATTACCCAGCAGTTTGCGGCAACGGGAGACAAGCTTAAAGTGATTACAGTCGGGCCGGCGATGGAGAAGAAAATCGCTGAATCCGTGCAGCAGACCGATCAGGGGAGTTACATTGCGCTTGATCCGATCGTCACTCAACAAATTTATTCCAAGCTGAATGAGCAGGTTACCCGGCAAATTCAGTCTGGACAGCAGCCTGTTGTACTCACTTCCCCTACAATCCGCATGTATTTGCGCCAGATTGTGGAGCGGACGATGCAGGAGGTTCCGGTCATTTCTTATAGTGAGCTTGAACCTAGCGTTGAAGTTCAGAGCGTAGGGGTGGTGAATTTATGAGAGTGAAACGTTACGTAGTCAATGCCCTTCCCGAGGCGCTGCCAATGATTCGAAGCGATCTTGGCAAAGATGCCGTTATATTGAATACGAAAGAAGTCAAAGTCGGCGGCTTCATGGGCATGTTCCGCAAAAAGAAGATGGAAGTTATTGCCGCTGTTGAGTCCAGCGCAGCTGCTCCAGAAAATCCGCCGCAGAAGCGCAAAGCGCCGGATGATGTCAGTGCCGTTATGGCTGCCATTACGGAGACGATGCAAAAGCAGCAGCGTGTAGCATCGGCAACCGCAGCTGCTACAGCTACGGTTGAACCGCCGGCAAGACCTGCGCCAGTTGCAGCGGCTTCTCCGGTCAGCGATCAGCTGATGGATGAAATTAAAGGGATTAAGCAGTCCCTCCTGCAGCTTTCTTCTCAAAAAGCAGGAAATTCATTTTCGGAAGCTGCACAAGCACTTCATGACCGCCTTCAAGAGCAGGAGCTGGAAGTGGAGTGGATCGACCAGCTAATGGCGATCATCTCTGAGCAGGAAGCGCAGCAAAGGGAGCCATTGACGCGTTCGCAAGTATGGGAGCTGGCCAAACGGCAGCTGCTCGAATGGATGGCTCCATATGCAGCTGGCATGATCGATGAACAGGCTAGAATCGTTCATTTTGTTGGTCCAACTGGCGTAGGTAAAACGACAACAATCGCTAAGCTTGCGGCTAATCAAACGATTAAGCATAACAAAAAAGTAGGCTTTATTACATCGGATACGTACCGAATTGCCGCCGTTGACCAACTGAGAACATACGCGAATATTTTAAATATTCCGCTGGAGGTTGTTTTTTCTCCTATGGATTTGCCGAAGGCATTCAAGCAGCTTGAAGACCGAGAGCTCATATATATGGATACGGCTGGCCGCAACTTCCGTAATGAGCTGAATGTGTCAGAAGTGAACAGCCTGCTTCAATCGCACGACCGCAATGAAACGGTGCTTGTACTGAGTCTTACCGGCAAAACGAAGGATATGACATCAGTAGCTGGAAATTTTGTGAAATACGGCATCGAGAAGGTGCTGTTTACGAAGCAGGATGAAACGGCGGTGTACGGCTCTATTTTCAACCTTGTGCTGAGGTTTGGTTTAACACCGACTTATGTGGCAAGAGGGCAGACGGTGCCGGATGACATCGATCGTTTTGACGCTGCTGCTTATATGAATGACTTGCTGGGGGAAGCGGACGATGAATGATCAAGCTGAAGCGCTGCGACATATGGTAAAGGCAAGCAGCAGCGAAGGCGGCAATCGCGAAACGCGCATTTTGGCTGTCACCAGCGGCAAGGGCGGTGTTGGCAAGTCCAACTTTAGTCTCAATTTTGCGCTGATGCTTCAGAAGCTGGGTCAGAAGGTTCTCGTTTTTGATGTCGATATTGGAATGGCGAATATCGATATACTGATGGGCGTACGCTCCTCCTACCATTTATACCATTTGTTCAAGCAGGACAAAACGATTTGGGATGTCGTTCAGGAAGGGCCCGAAGGACTGCATTTTATTGCAGGCGGATCAGGCATCAAGGATTTGCTGGAGCTGTCGGAGAAAGAGCTGACTTTGTTTACGGAGCAGGTTTCCAAGCTTCAAGGTCTGTACGACGTTATTGTGTTCGATACTGGAGCGGGACTTTCCAAGGAAACGGCGAGATTTATCGCTGCAGCACAGGAAACCATCGTTGTAACGACGCCAGAGCCGACTTCTATAACCGATGCTTATGCCTTGATCAAGATGGTAAAAGCGATGGGCATCCATCCTAATTTCAGACTTATTGTTAATCGGGCAGACAGCAAGCGGGAAGGTCGACTGACAGCAGATAAAATCAATTTGGCTGCCGAGCGCTTCCTAGAAGCCTCCTTGCCATTTCTTGGGCTCGTTCCCGATGATGCTCATGTAGGCAAGGCGGTAAAACGCCAGATTCCTTTCACGATTGCCTACCCAGGCAGTGAAGCATCGAAAGCTATGCATGAAATTGCAGTTCGTTTTCTAGAAAACAAGAAACCGGAATCTGATGCTAAAAACGGTGTAAAGGGATTTTTGCATAAATTATTCAAGCTAACGAGATAGTCCTTTTAATCAGGGGAGGGGAAAAGATGGCTCCTTATCGTGTACTCATTGTAGATGATTCTGCATTTATGAGAAAAATATTTAGTGACTTAATTTTAAAGGATTCAATGTTTTCGATAATAGCGACTGCAACCAATGGGGCCGAAGCTGTTAAAGCAGTGGAAAAATGGAAGCCCGATGTTGTGACGCTTGATCTAGAAATGCCTGAAATGAATGGACTTGAGGCTTTGCAAAAGATTATGAAACAAAACCCGACACCGGTCATAATGCTGTCTGGTATTAGTGAGGACAACACGCGGGATACGATCAAAGCCTTGCAATTTGGAGCGTTTGACTTTATACGCAAGCCGTCAGGCATTGCAACGAATGACATTATCCAAGTTGGTGAGCAATTGATTGAGAAGCTAAAAACAGCGGTACAGGCGAGGAAGCCTTCTTACATTGAAGAGAAGATGGAGCTGCCAGTTAAGGCAAAGGAGCTAGAAACGAAAAAGCCCCTAAAAACCGAAACACCAACAAAAGCAGCATCACGGCTTGCTGCACCTTCTACGGCGAAGAAGAGACCGGAAATTACGCCGCCAATAAAGCCGCCTAGCATTAGCAAAAAGCCGGAACAGCCAGCGGCAGCCAAAGCGGTTGCGCCTTCCTCTACATATAAGCCAGCTGCTCCGCCGATTATAGCGAGCAAAAAAACGGAAGAGCCCGCCCCACCGAAAAAAGAGCTGCCGAGGTCTACATCGTTTCAGCATATTGTCGCAATCGGCGCTTCAACGGGTGGACCGCGTGCCTTGCATACGGTCATTAGCGCTTTGCCGGGCGATTTAGGTGCACCTGTCCTAGTTGTCCAGCATATGCCTCCAAAATTTACAAAATCGCTGGCTCAGCGTCTCGACAGCTTCAGTGCGCTGCATGTCGTTGAAGCGGCGCAAGGCGATCGGGTTCATCCCGGCGTTGTCTATGTTGCTCCCGGAGGCTATCATTTAGAGCTTGGCAAAGATAGTTCCGGTTATTATATTCATTTAACAGAGCAGCCGCAGCGCAATGGGCATCGTCCATCGGTAGATGTGATGTATGAATCATTGGTTCCTTTCAAGGAGCTTAAGCGTCACGCGGTCATCCTGACCGGAATGGGCAGCGATGGTACGAAAGGTCTTAAACAGCTTGTTGAGAGCGGTGCAGTAACCTCTATAGGCGAGGCGGAGGAAACTTGTATCGTTTACGGCATGCCGCGCAGTGCCTACGAAAGCGGAGCAGTCAAGACCGTGCTCCCGCTGCAGCAAATCGCTGCACGTATAGAAAGCTGTGTACTTAAATAACGATTGAAGCAAACACAAGTCTAGCAGGAGGTGCGATACAATGGATATGAATGCCTATCTGTCGATGTTCATCGACGAATCTAACGACCATCTTCAAAGCTTGAATGAAAACTTATTGCGACTGGAAGGCGAGCCGGAAGATCTATCAATTGTTCAAAATATATTCCGTTCGGCTCATACTTTGAAAGGTATGTCGGCTACGATGGGATATGAGGATCTGGCTGCCTTGACACATGAAATGGAAAATGTGCTTGATCTTGTTCGCAATAGCAAGCTCAAGATGGACAGCTTTATATTTGATACGCTTTTCAAGGGTCTTGATGCGCTGGAGGCGATGGTGCAGGATGTCGTTAACGGTGGTACTGGTAAAGCGGATGTGACATCAATTGTGTCTGCGTTGCAGTCGATTTTTAGCGGAGAGCATAAACAAGCGGAGTCGGATCAAAAGGCCGCAGCTGCAGGCAATTCTACCAATGCGGACAAGCCTATTTTGCTGCTGGATGAGTATCAGACTTCGGTCCTTAAGCAATCCATTGATAGCGGACATCAGGCCTATCATATTCATGTAACGATTCGCGAGGACTGTTTGCTGAAGGCGGTTCGTGCCTATATGGTGTTCAACCTGCTGGAAGCACACGGAGAGATTGTGAAATCGGAACCTTCTGTACAGGATTTGGAGCAGGAAAAATTCGATCGTTCCTTCACTGTGTTTACAATTACACAGACGAAGCTGGAAGACCTGCAAACGCAAATTATGAATGTATCCGAAGTAGAGTCGGCAGTTGTGACTCTGCTTGATGAGGAATCACTTCATCTGCTCAGCACGCCAACAGCGAACCAGCAAGCTGAGGCTGAGGTTAAGAAAGCGAAGGAAGAGGTTGCAGCGGCAATCGCTGTCGTCGAGAAAAAAGAAGAAGCCAAGGCTCCTGCTGTGGTTGCGCCTCGCAAGGAAGCGCCTGCCCAAGCTGCGCCAGCCGCGGTTAATCGGACGATTCGCGTTGATATCGACCGTCTGGATACGCTGATGAATTTGTTTAGCGAGCTGCTAATTGATCGCGTACGACTAGAACAGCTTTCAAGCGAAATTAAGCGCAATGACTTGACCGAGACGGTTGAGCATATGACGCGTGTAAGTACGGATTTGCAAAATATCGTACTCAAGCTGCGCATGGTTCCCGTCGATTCGGTATTCAACCGTTTCCCTCGCATGATTCGCGATTTGGCGAAGTCGCTTGATAAAAAAATCGAATTGGTCATTACAGGCGCGGATACAGAGCTTGACCGTACTGTTATTGATGAAATTGGCGACCCGCTCGTTCACTTGCTCCGCAACTCAGTCGATCATGGCATCGAGACGGTGGAAGAACGCATTGCTGCTGGCAAGTCGGAGGTGGGAACCATTTTCCTGCGCGCTTACCACAGCGGCAACCATGTGTTCATTGAAGTGGAAGAGGATGGACGCGGCATTAACCAAGAGCGCGTGCTGAAGACGGCAATCAAAAACGGCGTCGTTACCGAAGATGAGGCGAAAAAGCTGTCCAGCGACGAAATCAATATGCTGATTTTTGCAGCAGGCTTTAGTACAGCTGAGAAAATCTCGGATATTTCTGGACGCGGTGTAGGACTGGACGTTGTACGTTCTAAAATTACGTCGCTCGGCGGAAATGTTACCATTGACTCGGCGTTTGGCAGAGGAACGAAATTCTCAGTACAGCTTCCGCTGACTTTGTCGATTATTTCGGCCATGCTGATCAAGCTGGGCTCGGAAAAATATGCGATTCCGCTATCCTCTATTGTGGAGACCAGCATTATCCGCAGATCGCAAATTTTGAACGTTCATGGCAATTTAATGATCGAATTCCGCAATACTGTTATTCCTCTTGTATCGCTGAGCCGTGTGCTTGAGACACCTGACTTTAATGATAGCGCCGAGGAAGAAACCGAAATTGTAGTGGTGCGCAAGGGAGAAAAATGGGCGGCAGTCACCGTTGATGAGTTTATCGGCCAAAACGAGATTGTGCTCAAAACGCTTGGCAAATATTTGACCAATATCGAGGCGATTTCTGGAGCGACGATTTTAGGTGACGGCCAGGTGGCATTAATTATTGATCCTAACGCATTAATCAAATAGGAGGTTTTCACAATGGGAGAAGAATTGAAGGTCATTGTTTTCGCGCTAGCTGAAGAGGAATACGGAATTGAAGTAGATAAAGTCAGAACGATCGAGCGGATGTCGCCGATTACTCGCGTGCCTAAAACAGCTGCTTTTATTAAAGGCGTTATGAATTTGCGCGGTGTGGTTGTGCCGGTTGTCGATCTTCGTGGGCGTTTTGGCCTACCTGAGCAGGAACCGACAGATAATTCGCGAATTATAGTAGTAGCGGTAGATGATCTTGAAGTAGGATTTATTGTCGATTCCGCGAATGATGTCATAGATATCGATACGGACAACATCGATTCTCCACCAGAAATCGTAGGCGGCGTTAAAGCGAAATACTTGCATGGCATTGCCAAGCTCGGGGACAGCAGACTGCTTATTATGCTAAATCTAGTTGAGGTGCTGAATAAAAACGAGATCGAACAGCTCATGCAACTGGAGGGATAAAAGTGGCACAATTCAGCAAGTTTGAAGCTTTTGAGCTTGACGTACTAAAGGAAGTCGGCAATATTGGCGCAGGCAATGCAGCTACTGCATTGTCTCGTCTCCTTAACAAGCCAGTCGATATGGGCGTCCCGAAGGTCAGCCTGCTGCCCTTCGAAGAAATTGCCGATCGCGTTGGCGGTATGGAGCAGGTTGTCATTGCAGTGTTTTTAAGAGTGGAAGGCGAAGCGCCAGGCAATATGTTTTTCATTATTCAGGAGGATGCAGCAAAGCGGTTGCTAACTCAACTGCTGTCATTGCCTCACGATGATGAGAACGGCTATTCCGAAATGGAGCTGTCGGCTTTATGTGAAATCGGAAATATTTTGACAGGCTCTTATCTGTCTTCGTTAGCTGATTTTACTCACTTGGCGATGGCTCCATCGGTACCATCCGTTGCACTGGACATGGCTGGTGCTATTTTAAGCTATGGCTTGCTGCAATATGGCGAGATGGGCGATTCCGCGCTGTTGATTGAAACGACATTTCTAGAAGACTGCCAAGACCTGGAGGGCCATTTTTTCCTCATACCCGATCCTGAATCATTCACAAAAATTTTCCGCGCTTTGGGAGTAAACGTCGAATGATACAGCAAAATTTGATTAAGGTAGGAATGGCTGATTTAAATATCGCAACTGAGGGTTCCGTCCTCAAAACAACAGGGCTTGGCTCTTGTGTAGGGCTTACGCTTTATGATCCGTATAATAAAGTAGCCGGAATGGCGCATGTTATGCTGCCTTCCTCTGAAATTGCAAGAGAGTCGACGATTAACTTGGCGAAATACGCGGATACAGCCATTCCTGAGCTTCTAGAACGGATGAAGCATGTGGGTGCACAGCAAAATCGCATAGTTGCGAAAATGGCTGGCGGCGCACAAATGTTCGCTTTTTCGGGTCAGTCGGATTCTATGCGTATTGGTCCAAGAAATGTCGAATCTTGTCTTGAGATCGTCAACAAATTCAAGATTCCCGTTTTTGCACAGGATACAGGCGGCAATTATGGTCGCACCATTGAGTTCGACAGCGGAAGCGGCTTGCTACTCATTCGCAGCGTACAGCTTGGAATAAAGGAGATTTGAATTAATATGATCGGAAATTGGCGATGGAATGTCGGATTAGGACTAACGGGTGTTATATTAACGATTCTTTTCTCACTCGGTAAAAATGCGGTCACAGTCATACTGCTGCGCAGTGTATATGCATTCATCGCCTTTGTTGTCATTGCGTTTATACTGCGTGCGGTGCTTACGTTTATTTTGAAGCCTCCGGCACTACTGGATAACGGCGCTATAGAAGAAGATGGAATAGGATCACAGTTTGATTTGACTACGCCGGACGAAAGCGAAGATTTAAATCAGCTGTTGAAAGACGGACTGGATACTCGCCCTGCACAAGGTGAGGCAGATGGCAAGCAGCAAATGCAGCAAGAGCAAGAGCAAGAGCCGTTTCGGCCATTAGCGCCGCCGCAGCTCGTGTCTGCACAAAACAAAGAACCGGAAGAACTGGCTAAAGTAGTACGTCACCTGACAGGAGGGTGAAAAATATGATTGCTTCTTTAAACATTCCGATGTGGCAAGCTTGGAAAGAAGAAGGGGATATTGAAGCGAAGAAGCGGCTTATTGAGCAATATTTGCCGCTTGTTGATTATGTGACCAATCGTATGGCTATTGGCCTGCCTAAAAACGTATCGAAGGATGACCTGGCCAGCAATGGCGTTATGGGATTAATTGATGCGATAGAGAAGTTTGACTATTGTCGGGGGCTGCAATTCGAGACCTATGCTTCCTGGCGCATTCGCGGCGCAATTATTGACGGTCTCCGTCAAGGCGACTGGGTACCGCGGTCCGTGAGAGAGAAAGCGAAAAAAGTGGAAGAGGCTTATCAAAAGCTGGAACAACAGTATTTACGCTCAGTTTCCGATGCTGAAATTAGCAATTATCTGAACATAACGGAAAAGGAGTTTACAACGATGCTTCAAGAGATTGCAGTAACGACTGTATGTTCGCTTGAGGATCCTCTTCGAGAGGAAGAATCGGAAACAAGACTTTCTCTGCTCGTGGATGAACGGGCAAAAAATCCTGACCATAAAGTCCATGAAGTATATTTGAAAGATTCACTAGTTAATGGAATAGAGAAGCTGACGGAGAAGGAACGTATCGTCGTTTCCCTTTTTTATTATGAAGAGCTGTCTTTAAGTGAGATTGCAGAAGTGATGTCGCTCTCGCCGTCACGGATTTCCCAGCTCCATTCCAAAGCTATTTTACGTCTTAGAGGAGCTTTATCCAAGCATAAAGATCAACTAATGCAGTACTAGAGTGGAGGCATGAAATGGAAGGTCAATTATTGGATACCATTATGAGCGTTCAAATATCAGCCGATAAAATGTCAGCATTTTTGACATTTAAACGTTTGACGGATGATTTCGAATGCTCGCTTGAACAATTAGAGCAGTTTGTGCAAAGTAGTGGAGTGAACGAAGGGATTATACCCGGCGTCCTTCAAAACATTTGTTACAATCCGCTCGCTTTTTATAAAGAGCAAACTTTAATTGCTGAAGGAAAGCCTGCTGAAGTTGGCAAGGACGGTTTTGTTCAGTTTATTTACGATATGAAAAACAAGGAACGACGCCCTGCCGAAAATGAGGATGGCACCGTAGATTTTAAGGAAATGACGCAGTTGAAAAATGTGACGCGTGGTCAGCTGATTGCTGAACTGGTAGCCCCTGCTGCTGGAGAGCCGGGTATAACGGTAACCGGAGTTGAGGTAGCTTCTAAAGAAGGCAAGGCAGCGCGTTTTAAAATAGGAAAAAATGTTGTGCTGAACAATGAGCAAACTGCCATGTATGCGGCGCTGGACGGACTCATTACGATGACGGATAAGGATAAAATCAATGTATTTCCTATTTACGAGGTAAATGGCGACGTAGATTATAAAATAGGAAATATTGATTTTGTCGGTACCGTAGTCATCCGCGGGAATGTGCTTAGCGGCTTCCGCATCAAATCTGCGGGGGATATTCGCATTATAGGCGGTGTTGAGGGCGCCGATTTGGACGCTGAAGGCTCAATTGAAATATCAGGCGGCATTATGGCGGGAAACAAAGGTTTTGTCAAAGCCGGTAAAAATGTGAAATGTTCCTTTATTCAGGACGGCAATGTTATTGCTGGCGATGATGTGCTCGTGTCGCAAAGTATTATGCATTCGAATGTTCGCGCTGGTAAAAACGTCGTTTGCTCAGGGGCTAAGGGACTAATGGTTGGCGGGACCATTCAAGCAGGCGAACGGGTTAAGGCTCGCACAATCGGGAATACAATGTCTACCGCTACAGTAGTTGAAGTAGGTGTAAAGCCGGAGCATCGCTCGGAGCTGCTGGAATTGCGCACAAAGCTCAAACAACACAATGAGAGCATGGATAAGGCGGATAAAGCGCTTGTGATTTTGGATCAATTGGCTGCGATTGGGCAACTGACCGATGACAAAATGGCCATGCGCATCAAGCTGAGCGCGACTAAAAGGCAGTCGATGACCGAAGTCGAGCAGTTCCGCGAGCGAATTTTGGATATTGAGCGTACGCTGGAAGATAGCGACCAAGCTGGAGTTGACGTCAATAACACGATTTATGGCGGAATCAAAATTGTAATTGGCCGATATACGAAATATATTAAAGACCCGCTGCAGCGTGTTTCCTTTCAATATTTAGATGGAGACATCTCGCAGGTTAGTTACCGTTCGTAAAAACTTGAGCAAGCTGACCCAAGAGGGAGGTAATCAAGATGGCTTTCAAACCTATTGATTTGCAAATATCGGTTCCTCGCACACCGGAATCCAGCGGACTTCAAGGGCAGATGAATCATAAGCCGTTGTCGGATCAGACGAAGCTTGCCGAGCAGCAAGCTGCCCAGACCGAGCTAGTTCGCCACAAGAATACGGAAGTAGAGCATTCCGTAGGCCTGAACGTTCGTCAGGATCAAGAATCAAGCAAGCAATCAGATGAACGCAAGGGCAAACACAAAAAACAGGATGGGCAGGATAAGCATGAAGAAAGCCATCCCCCTGTGCATCCCTATAAGGGACATCATGTAGATATTTCGCTTTAAAGGCAGGTGGGAGCAATCATGTCTAACTGGCAATACATAGTTTTGCTTGGCGCAGTAGTCGTTGTTTTTGGGTTGCTTTTACCTAGAAGGAAACAACCTGCAGCTGCTCAAGTCGTCAATAATATGGAAGTTTCGCTGGAACAGTTTATGGAGAACATGGAGCAGGACAATCGGGAGCTTACTGCACTTATCGTGCAATCGCAAGAGGAAGCACGTACTAAGGCGCAGCGCAGCGAGGCGCGTTTAGCGGACCTGGAGCGTAAATACAGCGCTTTGGAGCAGCTTCTGGAGCAGCAGAAGAATTCAGCAGTGTCAATGCCAACTGCTTGGGTACAGCCTGTTAAGGCTGCTGCCGCCGTTCCCCATGTTCCTGCGGTATTGATCGACGAGCCTGAGGAGCTAGAAGAGCCAGCACCGCCAGCGAAGCAAACGATCCAGCAGCGCTATCCAGATTTGTTTGAGTTTCATCAGCAAGGCAAGTCTATTGAGGCTATTGCTAAAAAATTGAACATGAACAAGGGCGAGGTTCAGCTTATCCTTCAGCTTGCGAAGCAGGAGGAGGGGGCCCGTGTTTAAAAATCGCTTGTTTTTAACCGGGCTTGGCATTGGCATTATTATCGGCGCATTATTGCTCCAAATGATGATAATTGGCGAATCCAGCCAGCAAAAGCTCAGTAACCGCGACAACGCAGGTACAGAGCAAGGGGAAAAGATATATTCGCAAAGTGAAGTCGACGCCATTCTTGAAGCGCAGCGGGCAACGAGCAGCCTACAAGAAGAAAGCGAAGCAACAGCTGCGCCTTCGCCAGCTGCATCACCTAAACCAACGCCAGTTGAAAGCGCTGCTCCGCTAGCCACCGCCACAGCTTCTCCAAAACAGGCGGCACCGCCAGCGGAGCATTCTTCAACTGCTGCGGACACGGGGGAGCATACCATTCGCAAAATGGTTCGTATTCAGGCAGGAACGAATTTGACCGCGGCGTCTGAGCTGCTGGCCAAGGAACAGCTTATTACCGATAAAACGGCATTTATCCGCAAAATGAAGCAAGAAAAGAAACTGGTTCGCGCCGGTTATTTTTTATTTACAGGAACCCCTTCGCTTGCGGAAGTTATTACAACCATTACGACGCAGCCAATGACGCCAGAGGAAGTAAAAGCGTTTAAACCACAATAAAATGGCGCAATGCGGTAAATTTCGGCTAGAGATTGTTGCGTATGGCATGCAATTATGGTATATTAATTGACGGTGTTAAAAACACACGCTGATTAATTTCGTTAACGGTGCTTCTGCTTAGGTGGAAGTTTTAGCGAAAGATGACGTCGGCGGAGGGCACTACAAAAAAACCATTATCAGGAGGTGTTGAAGAAATGGCGGTTATTTCCATGAAACAGCTACTTGAAGCTGGGGTACACTTCGGTCATCAGACTCGTCGTTGGAACCCGAAGATGGATCGTTATATCTTCACTGAAAGAAACGGAATTTACATTATCGATTTGCAAAAAACAGTTAAAAAAGTTGACGAGGCTTATAACTTCGTTCGCTCGATCGCTGCAGAGGGCGGCACTATGCTGTTCGTCGGCACGAAGAAGCAAGCTCAAGATTCCGTTAAGGAAGAAGCTGAGCGTTGCGGCAACTTCTACATCAACCAACGTTGGCTCGGCGGTACGCTGACTAACTTCCAAACGATTCAAAAACGTATCGACCGTTTGAAAACTTTGGAGAAATGGGAAGAGGACGGCACTTTCGAAGTTCTTCCTAAGAAAGAAGTTATTATTCTTCGCAAAGAAAAAGACCGTTTGGAAAAATTCCTCGGCGGCATCAAAGGCATGAAATCGTTGCCTAGCGCTTTGTTCATCATCGATCCTCGTAAAGAGCGTATCGCTGTTGCTGAAGCACGCAAACTTGGAATTCCTATCGTAGGTATCGTTGATACAAACTGCGATCCAGACGAAATTGACTATGTCATTCCTGGTAATGATGATGCAATTCGTGCAGTTAAATTGCTTACTTCTAAGATGGCTGATGCAATTGTTGAAGCTAACCAAGGTGAGCAAACAACTGCTTAATTCAATAAACGTAAGCTATTAGGCGAAGGGCGGTCAGAAGGTGAAAGCCTCTCACCGCCCTTTTCTCACGAATACCCAAATAAATAAATCGAAACCTTCAGGAGGGCTCAAAATGGCAGTTAGTGCGAGCGCAGTAAAAGAACTTCGCGAAAGAACAGGAGCAGGAATGCTCGATTGTAAAAAAGCTTTGGATCATACAGACAATGATATCACGAAAGCGATTGAATTCCTTCGTGAAAAAGGCCTTGCAGCAGCAGCTAACAAAGCTGGCCGTATCGCAACAGAAGGCGTTGTTGAATCCTACATCCACGCTGGCGGTCGTATTGGCGTTCTAGTTGAAGTTAACTGTGAAACAGACTTCGTTGCTAAAACAGACCAATTCCGCGAGTTTGCAAGAGATATCGCGATGCAAATCGCTGCAGCAAACCCTAAATTCGTTCGTCGCGAAGAAGTTCCTGGCGATGAGCTTGAAAAAGAACGCGAAATTTTGCGTGCACAAGCCCTTAACGAAGGCAAGCCTGAGAAAATCGTTGATAAAATGGTTGAAGGCCGTATTTCCAAATACTATGAAGAATATTGCTTGCTTGAGCAAACGTTCATCAAAAACCCAGACCAAACGATTTCCGAGCTTCTTAACGATAAAATCAACAAAATTGGTGAAAACATTTCAATCCGTCGTTTCGTTCGTTATGAGCTGGGCGAAGGTCTTGAGAAAAAAGTTGATAACTTCGTAGAAGAAGTTATGTCGCAAGCTAAACTGTAAACCGATCGCAAAGGCGGGGCGGGGCGTCCGCCTCGCCTGCTTTCGTAAGCGGAGAAACTTTATATTTTGATAACCGGATGCAATCTAAGAGCTTTAGATTCATTCATGGAGGTAAGCAACGTTGGAAAAACCCGTGTTTAAACGTATAGTATTAAAAGTTAGCGGCGAATCGTTGGCAGGAAATAACGGCTACGGTATTGAGGCTTCGATAATTGCTTCTATTGCAGAGCAAGTAAAGGAAGTTGTAGCATTCGGTGTTGAAGTTGCCATTGTTGTAGGCGGCGGTAATATTTGGCGCGGAATTGCAGGAACTGCTAAAGGGATTGATCGCGCAACGGCGGATTACATGGGGATGCTGGCTACAGTTATGAATTCTCTTGCTCTACAGGATGCATTGGAACAAATTGAAGTGCCAACCCGCGTACAATCCTCGATTGCTATGCAGCAAATCGCTGAGCCGTACATTAGACGTCGTGCTATTCGCCACTTGGAAAAGGGACGCGTCGTTATTTTTGCTGCTGGCACAGGCAATCCGTTTTTCTCAACAGACACGACAGCTGCTTTGCGTGCTGCTGAGATTGAAGCTGAAGTCATTTTGATGGCTAAAAATAAAGTGGATGGCGTATACTCTGCTGACCCATTCAAAGATCCAACTGCAGTTAAGTTCGAAGAGCTTACTTACATGGAAGTTTTAAATAAAAATCTGGGTGTTATGGATGCGACAGCATCTTCGCTATGCATGGACAACAATATTCCGCTCGTTGTATTTGCAATTACCGAGCAGGATAACATTAAGAGAGTCGTGCTGGGCGAGAAAATTGGCACCATTGTGAGAGGAAGTGCGAAATAATGCCTCAAGCTATTAAGAAAAATGCCGAAGAGCGTATGGAGAAAGCAATCGGTGCGCTGCGCCGCGATTTGGCCAGTCTGCGTGCAGGCCGCGCATCAGCGTCTTTGCTTGATCGTGTGCAAGTTGAATATTACGGTGCAATGACACCAGTGGCACAACTGGCTAACGTAAATACGCCGGACTCCCGTACGCTGATGATTCAGCCGTGGGATAAAACATCTCTTGCAGCTATTGAAAAAGCGATTATGAAATCGGATCTGGGTTTAACGCCAGCTAATGACGGCTCAATGATTCGCATTTCGATTCCGCCGCTTACCGAAGAGCGTCGCACCGATCTTGTCAAAATGACGAAAAGATTCGGTGAAGAAGCGAAGGTCGCTGTCCGCAACATCCGTCGCGATGCGAATGATGATGTGAAAAAGCTGGAGAAAACGGATATTTCAGAAGATGAGTCCCGTCGTCATCAAGATGACATTCAAAAGCTGACAGATCGTTTTATAGTTGAAGTAGATAAAGTATTGGTAGCTAAAGAAAAAGAAATTATGGAAGTATAATTTCGCTAAAGCCCCTCCGTTAGGTGGGGTTTGGTTTAAATATAAGGCTTTATTTTGTATAATGCCTTATATATCAACGCGAAACGCAAGCTGCCTTCTATTTGGCAGGCGGCAGTCGTTTACGCTTGTTAAATCCGGGTTGGAGGAACGAAGATGATCAGTCGACTTTGGGCTAAATTTAGCAAATCGTCCCCACGTCCGGCAGCACCGCCACAATTAGACAATGTGCCTAAACATGTTGCCGTTATTATGGATGGAAACGGGCGTTGGGCCAAAGACCGTGGATTACCGCGAATAGCGGGTCATCATTCCGGGATGAAAGCGGTCAGACGCATTACGATGGCAGCAGACAGGCTCGGCGTTAAATATTTAACGCTTTATGCTTTTTCGACGGAAAACTGGAAAAGGCCTAAAGATGAAGTTGATTTTTTAATGAAGCTCCCTCAGCAATTTTTGGAAATTGAAATAGATGATTTAATGGAGAAAAATGTTCAGGTTCGCGTCATGGGGCACAGGGAGGACCTACCTTCCTTTACCATTAAAGCGTTGGACGAAGCAATGAGCAAGACCGCAAATAATACGGGACTCGTACTTACTTTTGCGCTAAACTATGGCAGCCGCAAGGAAATGCTTGAAGCGATCAAGGAGATCGCAGCGGATGTGCAAGAAGGACGGCTCACCTGTGACCAAATAGATGATCATGTGATGAGTTCCCATTTACTGACCCGCGACCTTCCAGATCCTGATCTGCTGATTCGCACAAGCGGAGAATTGCGTTTGAGCAATTTTATGCTCTGGCAGCTTGCCTACAGCGAAATGTGGTTTACAGACGTCTATTGGCCTGAATTTTCGGAGACCCATTTGGAAGAAGCGATTGAGGAGTATGGGCGGCGCGCACGGCGATATGGCGGACTATAAGCTTCGATAACGGAGTGTGACCTATACATTGAAACAGCGAATAGTGACGGGAGTAGTAGCAGGCGCATTTTTTATTGCGCTTGCAGTAGCGGGAAGCTGGCTATATGCCGCTTTGCTCGTATTGCTCGCGATGGTAGGCTTTACTGAATATGTCAAGATGAACGGCCAAGCTTGGGCTCATCCGGCTTCATTGCTCGGATACGCGGGTGTGCTGTTTTTTGTGCTACCATGGAACCTGATTGGGGTAGAAACGCCATCCTTCATGTTTGTAACATGGGTGCTGGCATTCCTGCTGCTTGCTTTAACGGTTTTGACCAAAAACAAAACAACGATAGACCATGCGGCACTTATGCTGCTTGGTGCACTGTACGTTGGCCTGGGTTTTGGAGCGATGAATACGGTAAGACAGATGGACGATCATGGCTTGTTTTGGACATTTTTGCTTCTTGGCTGCATATGGTCCTCAGACATTGGCGCCTATTTTGCGGGGAAGGCTTTTGGCAAAAACAAGCTCTGGCCGTCCATTAGTCCAAATAAAACGATTGAGGGGGCGCTCGGAGGCGTTGTGCTGTCGCTTGTTGTGGCGGCTATCGGCGCATTTTTATTCCCCGACTTCATCGTATTTGGCAAGGCGCTTCTTATTGGGCTGCTTGCCGCTGTAGCTGGTCAGTTTGGTGATTTGATTCAGTCGGCTTACAAACGAGTACGTGATATAAAAGATACAGGAAATGTACTGCCTGGTCATGGCGGCGTTTTGGATCGTTGCGACAGCTGGATTATCGTTTTTCCATTGATCGTGCTCTCCGGACTGCTTCCTTTATAATTTGTAAAACAGGCAAAAAGCACATGTATAATCCGAGTGTCAGAGGAGATTGAGATGAAAAAAATAACGATTCTTGGATCAACAGGCTCCATTGGCACGCAAACGCTGGATGTTATTGCAAACGACCCGGAGCGTTTTCAGGTTGTCGGCTTATCGGCGGGCAGCAATACGGACCTGCTTATTTCGCAGGCAATCCGCTTCAAGCCATCCATCGTTTGCTTGTCAACGAAGGAAGCGGCTGAAGCGGTAGCCTCTTCGCTGCCTGCGGGAACTCGGGTCATTTATGGCGAGCAGGGCTTGATTGAGCTTGCTGGAGCAACAGAGGCTGATATCGTCGTTACGGCGCTTGTGGGCAGCAGAGGACTCCCTGCGACGCTTGCAGCAATTGAAGCTGGCAAAACGATTGGCCTTGCGAACAAGGAAACGCTCGTAACAGCGGGTCATATCGTGATGGAGAGAGCTAGGAAAAAGGGTGTGCCGATCATACCGATCGACAGCGAGCATTCGGCTATTTTTCAATGCTTGAATGGAGAAGATCGCAGATCGCTAAACCAGCTTACACTGACGGCCTCAGGCGGCTCATTCCGCGATCGCACGCGCGAGCAATTGAAAGGCGTTACTGTGGCGGAAGCGCTGAATCATCCTAACTGGTCCATGGGGGCCAAAATCACAATCGATTCTGCCACAATGGCCAATAAAGGGCTGGAAGTCATTGAAGCCCACTGGCTGTTTGATGTTACATATGATCAAATTCATGTTCTTGTTCATCCAGAGAGTATTATTCACTCTTATGTGGAGTTTACTGACCATAGCGTAATTGCGCAGCTGGGGCTTCCCGATATGCGTGTGCCGATTCAATATGCGCTGACATATCCGCATCGCCATCCAACGCCTACAGGCCGGCTTGATTTGGCGGCGATTGGCAAGCTTCATTTTCGAGAGATGGACTTTGAACGTTATCCGTGCCTGCGTCTTGCCTTCGAATGCGGCAAAGCGGGACAATCAGCGCCAACGGTATATAATGCGGCAAATGAAGTAGCGGTGGCGCGGTTTCTTGCTGGCGAAATCGAATTTTTGGATATTGAGCGCACGATTGAGGAAGTGCTTTCTCGCCATCCTGTAACGGTGGTCGATACGCTCGAAGCTATCGCTGAAGTCGACAGCTGGGCGCGTCAAATGGCTGCTACTGTGTAACTTGCGCTTCGCCTCGCGGTTCTCTTGTAACGGGTAGGAGAATAATGATAATCTATGTACAGGCCGTTACGAACAGGAGGCTCTATATGGAGACGATTCAGATTGTTTTATTAACCGTGCTCGTGTTTTTCGTGATTGTGACGATCCATGAATGGGGCCACTATTATTTTGCCAAACGAGCAGGAATATTGGTCAGGGAATTTGCCATCGGTTTTGGACCTAAGCTCATTTCCATTAAACGCGGTGAAACGCGATTTACCATTCGCCTTGTTCCGGCAGGTGGCTTCGTCCGCATGGCAGGCGAGGATCCGGAAATTGTAGACGTGGCCTCTGGGCAGACGATTGCGATTAAGCTTAAAGACGATAAGGTGACGAGACTGTACCTGGACCGTCTAGATGAGCGCAGCGGCGTCATTCGTGGTGAAGTGACTCAGATAGACTTGGAACGGGATTTGTTCGTTACGCTCGATATTGAGGGCGAGAAGGAACGTTTTTCCTTGCATCCACAAGCCTTGATGATTACCAAAGGCAAAGAAACGCAAATTGCGCCGCTGGACAGACAGTTTGGCAGCAAATCGGTAGCAGCGCGGGCGCGGGCTATTTTTGCAGGTCCGTTTATGAATTTTGTGCTGGCGTTTGTATTGTGTGGCGCTTATATTCAACTCGCAGGTACTCCGGAAAATTTACTTGTTGATTCGATTAGCAAGGGGATGCCGGCTGAAAAGGCCCAATTGCAAAGCGGCGACATGATTCAAGCGATTAATGGTACGCCGATTGGTACGGATTATGATAAAATGATTGAGATTATTGGCGGCTCGCCTGGCGTGCCGATCCAAATGGACATTGTGCGCGGCGGCGTAGCGCAGAAGATAGAGCTGACGCCAGCTTCGGATGACAAAGGAGTCGGTAAAGTCGGCATCACTGCTACTTACAAGACGCGCACGGCAACCATTACAGAAACGGTAACGGGTGCGGGTAAGCTGATGAAGCAGATGACCATTATTATTTTCGAAGGTCTTAAAAAGCTCGTAACCGGTGATTTTAAACTGGATGATTTAGGCGGGCCTGTGCGTACTGCAGAGGTGACAAGCCAAATTGCCAAGCAGGGAATCGCCGAATTGACGCGATGGACCGCCATGCTGAGCTTGTATTTGGGGATTTTCAACCTGTTGCCCATTCCAGCACTGGATGGAAGCAGACTTATTTTTCTCGGGCTGGAGGCGCTGCGCGGCAGACCGATTGACCCGAACCGGGAAAGCATGGTTCATTTCGTCGGCTTTGCGCTCATTATGCTGCTGATGCTGGTAGTAACCTATAACGATATTTTGCGATTGGTGCGAGGGGAGTCTTAATCTTTTATGTCTAAGGATAAAAAATTTGTTTCGGAAATTACGCCGCAAAGCGAGGATTTCTCGAAATGGTATATTGATGTCATCAAAAAAGCCGAGCTTATGGATTATTCGCCAGTGCGCGGATGTATTATTTTTCGCCCGGAAGGTTATGAGCTATGGGAAAATATTCAACGTGACCTGGACCGCCGTTTTAAAGAAACCGGCCATCGCAATGCGTATTTCCCGCTCTTTATTCCAGAAAGCTTTTTCCAGAAGGAAAAGGAGCATGTCGAGGGCTTTAATCCTGAGCTTCCTTGGGTAACGGAAGCAGCAGGCGAGAAGCTTGAGGAGCGCCTTGCTATTCGTCCAACCTCGGAGACGATGTTCGGGCATATGTATGCGAAATGGATTCAATCGTACCGAGATCTGCCGCTGCTTATTAACCAATGGGCGAATGTTGTCCGCTGGGAGAAACGGACACTTCCGTTCCTGCGTACAAGCGAGTTTTTATGGCAGGAAGGCCATACGGCGCATGAAAATGAAGAGGAAGCGCGTCAGGAAACGATGCAAATGCTGGGCATTTACCGTGACTTCGTCGAGGAGTTTTTGGCCATTCCGGTTGTCGTAGGCCAAAAGACGCCTTCGGAGCGTTTTGCTGGCGCGGTAGATACGTATTCCATTGAAGCGATGATGAAGGATGGCCGTGCCGTACAGGCGGGAACCTCTCATTACTTGGGAACGAAATTTGCGGTAGCGTTTGACATTAAATATTTGGATCGTGAAAATCAGCTGCAATTTGCCCACACGACTTCATGGGGTGTGAGTACTCGTCTCATTGGTGCGATGATCATGGTGCATGGTGACGATCGTGGTCTTGCTTTGCCGCCTAAAGTGGCTCCAACACAAGTGATTATGATCCCAATTGGACCAGCAAAAACACGCGACCAAGTTGTTGGCCGAGTAGATGAGCTGTATGCCGAGCTTAAAAAAGCGGGCGTTCGCGTCAAGGTCGATGACCGTTCCGACGTAAGCCCAGGTTGGAAGTTCAATGAATATGAAATGCGCGGCATTCCGCTTCGTCTTGAGCTGGGGCCACGTGATATGGAAAATGGACAAGTTGTACTCGTATCCCGCATTAGCGGCGAAAAGAAGGTAGTCGAGCAGGCTAATCTTGTCGCTGAAGTAGAGGCGATGCTAGTGCAGATCCATAATGAGATGTTTGAGAAAGCGAAGCAGTTCCGCGAGGATCATTTCTATTCGGTAGATACGCTGGATGAAATGAAGGCATCGCAAGAGGAGCAGCGCGGCTTTGTGCTTGCGGGCTGGTGTGGTTCGGACGCATGCGAGAAGCAGGTCAAGGAAGAGACGGGCGCCACAAGCCGCAACATTCCTTTCGAGCCTGCCGAGAAAAAGAGTACATGCCTCGTTTGTGGCGATGCCGCCGAGCATACGGTCGTTTTCGCTCGCGCTTACTAGAAAGAGTATTATATTTTATGGTTCTGTATTGTGTTTTAATGTGTTATGCTAATTTCAAAGCAATTTCAAGGCAGGGAAATGGAATCAACCATTTCCCTGCTTCTATGAGAAGTGCTGGTTTAGCGAGCGCTTATACAACGGTTTTTGCGGTGGGGAGAGCGAGGTTTAGGGGGCAAGTGGAGTGAAAGGTTTGAGCTGGAGAAGCGTTCGCGTTCGCTTTTGCTTTCGGATTTCAACCGCTGATGCGGCTTGATGTTGAAGAAATCCGAAAGCAATGGCGATCGTAAGCCAAACCTTTCACGTAGCGTTGATCCCCCTTAACCGAGCCGATCCATATCTCTCGCTATACAATACCGAAAATAAGCCAGCGAGCGTTAGGAGTGGATAAATTCATGAGCCAAACCGACAATAAAAGGCAGCGCTTTGAGCTGCTGCTGCAGCAGTCGGAATTACCGCAGGAAATGATACAATCCTTTTTTCAGGATGGTTATATAGATCAGGTTGTAGTCGCTAAAAACAACCGCAAGTGGACGTTTTGCATTCGCAAAACGTCTTTGGTTCCTTATAAGGCCTATAGTGGACTATGCCAGGCGGTCAAGCAAAAGTTTGCCCATATTGCCGATACCACTTTCCAATTTATATACGATGAACAGCTTTCTTCAGAGGAGCTTGCGAGCGAATATTGGCCGCTTTTCAAAGAGTGGGCGCAGAAGGAAATTGCTTCGGTCAATGGTTGGCTGCTCAAAGCCACGATTACGACAGAAGGCGATGTTATTACGCTGCTGATGCTCGATGAAATGGGGCTTGAGCTGGCACGCAAAAAGCGGATGGACGAAGAAATCACTCGATTTTACGAGCAGCAATTTAGCCGCAGCTATAAAGTAAAGCTTGCCGTTGGCGAAGCAAAAGCAGAGGTTTACGAAGAGTTTGAGCAGCGGCGGGTAGCCGAAGAACGCGAGGTCATTCAGCAAATTATGGCCAGCGCGGCAGCTGAGGAATTGGGCGATGACGGCGAGCCGCCAGCAAAGCTAGCGGTTGGATATGACATTCGCGAAGAACCGGTTCCGTTGATGAACATTCGCGAGGAAGAGAAGAAAATAACGGTGCAAGGCGCTGTTTTCGGACTAGATAAGAAGGAGCTGCGCAATGGAAGCACGCTCTTTACCTTCAACCTGACCGATTTCTCTGATTCCTTGTCACTAAAAATGTTCGCCAAAACAAAAGATGATGTCAAGGTGCTAGATCTATTGTCCAACGGCAAATGGGTGAAGGCGCGAGGCAGAGTCGAATACGACCGCTTTATGCAGGAACCCGAGCTTGTCATGATGCCGAATGATTTGCATGAGGTACATGCGCCAGCGGAGCGCAAAGACAATGCGGAGGAAAAGCGGGTAGAGTTCCATCTGCATACGACGATGAGCGCGATGGATGCGGTGGCTCCCATTGACGCTTATGTAAAGATGGCAGCCAAATGGGGACATAAAGCAATGGCGGTCACTGATCACAGCAATGTGCAATGTTACCCGGAAGCAGCGAAAGCAGCGAAAAAGAACGGCATTCAGCTATTATTCGGCCTAGAGGCTAACGTGGTAAATGATGCAGTCCCGATGGTGCTTAATTCGCGGGAGCAGCCGCTTGCTGGCTCCGAATATATCGTTTTCGATATCGAGACGACGGGACTTTCGGTCATTAACAATAAAATTATTGAGCTAGCGGGCGTGAAGATGAAAGATGGCAAAGAAATAGCGACATTCGCTACCTTCATTAATCCGCATGAGAAAATTCCTTATCATATTCAGCAATTGACTAATATTAACGATGAAATGGTGCAGGATGCGCCGGAGCTTGCACCGAAGCTGCGCGAATTTATTGAATTTATTGGCGATACTGTACTCGTTGCCCATAACGCCCGCTTTGATATTGGGTTTTTGCAAGCTAACTGCAAATCGCTTGGACTGCCAGAGATTAAAAACCCGGTCCTTGATACGTTGGAGCTGGCGAGATTTCTACATCCAAGCTTGAAAAACCATCGCCTTAATACGCTGTCGGCTAAATACAAAATCAGTCTGGAAAACCATCACCGGGCGATTGATGACTCCATCGCCTTGGGCGGCGTATTATTCGGCTTGATTGGCGATGCGGCAGAACGTAATGTGACAGGCCTTCATCAATTAAATGATTATGTCGGTATCGATTTATCGAACAGCCGCCCTTTTCACTGCTGTATTTATGCACTGAACGCGGTCGGCAAGAAAAATTTATATAAGCTCGTATCGCTTTCCCATACCAAGCATTTTAAACGGGTAGCAAGCATCCCGAGGACGAAGCTGGTGGAACTGAGAGAAGGACTGCTCGTCATATCCGGCTGTGAAAAAGGCGAGTTTTACGAAACGGTGCTGAATAAATCCTATGAGGAAGCAGTAGAAGTCGCGCGGTTTTATGATGTGCTGGAAATTCAGCCGATTGATTTTTACATGCATTTAGTGGACAAAGGTCTCGTTGGCAGCCGTGCAGAAATTGAGCAAGCACACCGTCGTGTGTGCCAAATTGCCGATGAGCTGGGCAAGCCGGTTATTGCAACAGGCAATGTCCATTATTTAAACCCGAGGGATAAGCTGTTCCGTGACATTGCTATTCATGGCATAACGGGCTTTAGCCCGCTCAAGGATATGCGCAAGCCAGATGCCCATTTCCGTACAACCGATGAAATGCTTAAGGAATTTGCATTCCTTGGAGACGCCCGGGCGTATGAGGTTGTTGTGACCAATACGGTGCAGCTCGCAGAACGCTTTGAGCCGTTTGACCTGTTCCCGCCAGAGCTGTTTACGCCGATTATGGAGGGAGCGGAGGAGGAAATCCGTACCACCTGCTACAATACAGCAAAAGGATTTTATGGCGAGGATTTGCCGCAAGTCGTCATAGACCGTCTGGAGAAAGAGCTCGTGCCGATTATCAAATTCGGATTTGCCGCGAACTATTTAATTTCCGAGCGGTTGGTGAAAAAATCGAATGAGGATGGTTATTTGGTCGGTTCCAGGGGCTCGGTTGGTTCCTCCGTCGTAGCTACGTTTCTCGGCATATCCGAGGTTAACCCGCTGCCAGCGCATTATATGTGCAAAAATCCAGCGTGCAAGCATAGCGAGTGGTTTCTCGATGGCAGCATACCAAGCGGTTTTGACCTTCCCGACAAAATTTGTCCAAAATGCGGAGAGCCGCTAAAGGGTGAAGGTCAGGACATTCCGTTCGAAACGTTCCTTGGCTTCAAAGGCGATAAAGTACCTGATATCGATCTTAACTTCTCTGGCGAATACCAGCCGATTGCCCATAATTACACGAAGATCATGTTTGGGGAAAAAGCGGTATTCCGGGCCGGGACGATTGGTACGGTAGCGGAGAAAACGGGCTTTGGCTTTGCCAAGAAATATGAAGAAGCGAACGGTAAAAAATGGCGCGGCGCCGAGCTGTCCAGACTGGCTGCCGGCGTAACGGGCGTCAAGCGCAGCACGGGCCAGCATCCGGGCGGAATCGTCGTTGTGCCGGATTATATTGAGGTAGAGGATGTCACACCTGTTCAATATCCGGCCGATGACGTAAATGCGGAATGGAAAACGACCCATTTTGACTATCATGCCTTTGAGACCAATTTGCTCAAGCTCGATATACTCGGACACGATGATCCGACAATGATGCGCATGCTTCAGGATTTGACTGAGGTTGATCCAACAACGATTCCAATGAACGATTCTAAAGTGATGAGCATGTTCAACTCGACCAAAGCGCTTGATGTTTCTCCAGAGAAAATTCGCACGCCTGTCGCGACCTACGGTGTTCCAGAGATGGGGACGAAGTTCGTTCGGCAAATGCTGCAGGAGACGCAGCCGTCTTCTTTTGCCGATTTGCTGCAGATTTCCGGCTTGTCGCACGGAACCGGCGTTTGGCTAGGCAATGCGCAGGAGCTCATTAAGAAGGGAACCTGCAATATCAAAACCGTTATCGGCTGCCGGGATGATATTATGCTTTATTTAATTTACAAGGCGGGCATGGATGCGGGTCTAGCCTTTAAAATTACCGAGAGCGTGCGTAAGGGCAAGGGGCTTTCCGACGAATGGATCGAAGAGATGAAACGCTGCAAGGTGCCGCAGTGGTACATTGACTCTTGCCTGCGCATTGAGTATATGTTTCCGAAGGCGCATGCCGCGGCCTATGTTATTTCGGCGGTGCGCACAGCCTACTTCAAGCTGTATTATCCGATTGCTTATTATGCGACTTACTTTACCGTTCGCGCCGAGGATTTCGACCTTGAAATTTTGTGCCAAGGTTATGATGCAATCAAACGCAAGCTGATTGAAATTGAAGAAAAAGGCTTTGCGGCGCTGCCTAAGGAGAAAGCGAGCATCTCGCTGCTCGAGATGGCCCTTGAGATGACAGCGCGCGGGTTTTCTTTTAAACCGATTGATTTGTACCGTTCGGATGCAACAAAATTCCAAGTCGATGGCGATTCGCTCGTGCCTCCGTTTGCGGCGATTCCGGGCATTGGAGAAAATGCAGCACGCAATATAGCGGCTTCCCGCAACGATGGCGAGTACTTGTCGATTGAGGATTTCCAGCAAAGGTCGAAGGCAAGTAAAACGATTGTTGAGGTGCTAAACGGGATGGGCTGCTTCCGCGGATTGCCGGAATCAAACCAGCTGTCGCTGTTCTAAAACGTGGTATATCGGCATTTGTACAGCATTTCAACTTGAAAAGTTTTCTTGTCACTACTTATGCGGTTATGTTATAATTTTCGTGGCAATGATGTTGATAAGCGTTTGATGCAGAAGAGTGGGGAAACCCACTCTTTACGTTTTGTTTTCGGGTCTTTAAGGGTCTGAAAGGCCAAATCAATCGTTTGGACCGAACGGGAGGTAGCAGCAATTTGAGCATTTCCAAAATCAAAACCGACGTGGAAGAAATGGTTACACCGTTTCTAAGCGAAAATGGATTTGAACTTGTTGATATTGAGTACGTCAAGGAAGGAAGCAACTTCTTCCTCCGGGTTTCAGTAGACAAGGAAGGCGGCATTGATATTGACGAATGCGGCCGTATTAGCGAATTTTTGAGTGAACAGCTGGACAAGAACGATCCGGTAACGGATGCTTATTTTCTAGAAGTGTCGTCGCCTGGCGCCGAAAGGCCGCTTAAGAAAGCCGAAGATGTGCGCAAAGCCGTCGGCAAGCACGTATACATCACAACCTATGAGCCGATTAACGCATCCAAGGAATTTGAAGGCGACCTTATTTCGTTCGATGGAGAAGAGCTTGTGGTCAAAGTCGGCAAGAAAGAGCATGCCATTCCTTATGCTAAAGTGGCAGGAGCACGCCTCGCTATCGTTTTTTAAACAACGTTTGTTATTATTGAAGGGGGGACTAGAGTTCCAATGAGCATGGATTTTATTGAAGCATTATCGGAAATAGAGAGGGATAAAGGGATAGCCAAAGAAGTGCTGATTGATGCGATCGAAGCAGCGCTGATTTCAAGCTACAAGCGGAACTTTAACGCTGCGCAAAATGTGCGTGTCGATATTAACCGCTACACGGGTGTTATTAAAGTATATGCCCGCAAGACGGTGACGGACGAAGTGCTTGATCCCCGTTTGGAAATTACAGTAGAAGCGGCGCGTGAAGTGAATCCGCATTACCAGCTGGATGATGTGGCGGATATTGAAGTAACGCCTCGTGATTTTGGCCGTATTGCAGCACAAACTGCGAAGCAGGTCGTGACGCAGCGCATTCGTGAGGCAGAGCGTGGCCTGATCTACAATGCTTTTATCGACAAAGAAGAGGATATTGTGAATGGTATCGTGCAGCGCCAGGACGTTCGCAACCTGTTTATCGATTTGGGCAAAGTAGAAGCAGTTATGCCGCTTACAGAGCTGATGCCGACTGACAAATTCAAGCACGGAGACCGCGTGAAATCGTATATTACGAAAGTGGAAAATACGACCAAGGGTCCGCAAATTATTTTGTCCCGTACGCATCCAGGTCTGCTTAAACGTTTATTTGAGCTAGAAGTTCCGGAAATTTACGATGGAGTCGTTGAGATTCGCTCGGTTGCGCGCGAAGCTGGCTTCCGTTCGAAAATTGCCGTTTTCTCGCGCAATGACGAGGTTGACGCTGTAGGCTCATGCGTAGGTCCGAAGGGTATGCGTGTACAAACGATTGTTGGCGAGCTGAAAGGCGAGAAGATCGATATCGTTTGCTGGTCTGAAAATGTCGAGGAATACGTTGCGAACGCGCTTAGCCCATCTAAAGTGCTTGAAGTTATCGTATTTGAGCAGGAAAAAATGGCTCGTGTCATCGTGCCGGATTACCAGCTTTCGCTTGCAATCGGGATTAAAGGGCAAAACGCTCGTCTAGCGGCGAAGCTGACTGGCTGGAAAATCGACATTAAGAGTGAATCGCAAGCTGAGCAGGAGTACGGTCGTCAGAAAACGATGACGGCAGTTATGCCGCAAGATTCGGTTTCCATTGATCTGGCTTAACTAATATATCGGCTGCGTTCATCAACGGGTAAAGGGGGGATGTGCGATGAGACCGAGAAAAGTGCCGCTGCGCAAATGCGTAGCCTGCCAGGAAATGAAACCGAAGAAAGAGCTTATTCGGGTCGTTAGAACGCCTGATGAGGAGATTCTAATTGATCTTACTGGCAAAAAAGCCGGTCGGGGCGCCTATTTGTGTGGGAAAGTCAGCTGCTTTAAGCTGGCCAAAAAGACAAAAGCACTGGATCGAGCTTTGAAGCAACCTGTTGGTGTAGCCATTTACGACCAGCTTGAACAGGATTTCATTGCGGTAGAGGAAGAGTTTCTGGCAGAAAAGGAGCGGGTAAGCGATGAAGATGAATAAAGGCTTGTCCTCGCTCGGCATGGCCATGCGAGCTGGAAAATTGGTTACTGGCGATGAAATTGTGCTCAAGGCGGTACGTAAGGGAGAGGTGCATCTCGTCATTATTGCGGGTGACGCATCTCCAAATACGAAAAAAAAGTTTCAAGATAAATGCAGCACCTATGGGGTAGAGCTCGCCGAAGCGTTCGACCGCGATCAACTTGGAAAAGCTATAGGAAAGCTGGACCGAGTCGTACTGGCGGTAACTGACGCAAAGTTCGGTAAAATGATTGCGGGTCATCTGAATCAAAATTCGGAGGTGGATCATATTGAACAAACCACAGGACAGCAAGGACAATAAAGATAAGCTGCGTGTATACGAATATGCGAAATCCCTCAGTATGAGCAGTAAAGAAATTATAACGATTCTTAAACGGCTAGATATGCCCGTTAACAACCATATGAGTGTGATGGAAAACGAAATGGTTAATAAAGTGGAAGGCTTCTTCCGCGATATTAAAGCTAACGCAGCAGCGAAGCGGGCGAAAGAATCAAGCGGAGCAACCGTATCTTCTACTTCGCAGGCGCCATCTAAGCCTGCTCAGCCGAAGCAGCAACCAGTATCACAGCAAGAAGCCATTAAACCGGAGCTTGAAGCTTCCGCATTAAACAATAAAAAAATTACGCAAGATAGACAGGAGCCTATGAATTCTATTAAAACGACAACGCAAAACAACCAACAGCAACGTCCGTCCCAATCGTCCCCAAGCAGCAACAACAGGTCCGCAGCGCCTAGCGGCAGCCGTCCAGCGCAAGGTTCTGGCCAATCGCAAAGCAGCAGCCGTCCTAGTCAAGGCGGTCAAACGCAAAATAGCCGTCCAAGCCAAGGTGGACAATCGCAAAACAGCCGTCCTAGTCAAGGATCAGGCCAAGGCAACCGTCCAAGCAGTGGCGGCCCATCGCGTCCACCAGCTTCACAAGGAGCTAATCGTCCATCTGGAACAGGTCCGTCCCGTCCGGCAGGCGATGCTTCGAGAAGCACAAGCGGCAATTCGAATAACAAGCCAGGCGCAAGAAAACCAGGTGCAAACCAAGGACAAAAACGGTTTGAAGATGGCAGACCAGGCGGTTTTGGCCGTAACAATAACAATAATCGCGGTGGCAGAGGACGCAACCAGCGCAATCAGCCGCAAGTATTCCGTGAGAAAATCGACAATACGCCTAAAAAAATCATCGTACGCGGTACGTTGACTGTTGGCGAATTGGCGAAATTGCTTCATAAAGATGCTTCGGAAGTTATTAAAAAGCTGATCGTTCTTGGCGTAATGGCTACCATTAACCAAGAAATCGACATGGATGCGATCCTTCTGCTTGCCGGTGAATATGGCGTTGAAGTAGAAGTGAAGATTCCGGTTGAAGAGGATACGTTCGAAACGGTAGAAGAAACGGATGAAGAAGCTGATTTGCTGCCTCGCCCTCCGGTTGTAACGATCATGGGTCACGTTGACCATGGTAAAACAACATTGCTCGATGCGATTCGCAAAACGAATGTAACGGGCGGAGAAGCTGGCGGTATTACCCAGCACATTGGTGCTTACCAAATCGAAGCTAACCATAAAAAGATTACGTTCCTCGATACACCTGGTCACGAAGCGTTTACGCTCATGCGTGCCCGTGGTGCACAAGTAACGGATATTACAATTATCGTTGTTGCAGCCGATGATGGCGTTATGCCGCAAACGGTAGAGGCAGTCAACCATGCGAAGGCAGCAGGCGTTCCAATTATCGTTGCGGTTAACAAAATCGATAAGCCAGATGCTGATGCAGATAAAATCAAGCAAGCTTTGACCGAGTATGAGCTGGTTCCGGAAGAGTGGGGCGGAGATACAATCTTCGTTAACGTTTCAGCGAAACAGCGTATTGGTCTGGAAGAACTGCTCGATATGATTTTGCTTGTAGCTGAAGTCAATGATTTCAAAGCTAACCCTGACAAGCGTGCACGCGGTACAGTCATTGAGGCTGAACTCGATAAAGGTAAAGGTCCAGTTGCTCGTGTACTCGTACAGCATGGTACGCTCAAAATCGGAGATGCTTTCGTGGCGGGCAACTGCTTCGGCCGTATCCGGGCTATGGTTAATGACAAGGGCCGTCGCTTAAAAGAAGCTGGACCTTCAACACCAGTCGAAATTACTGGTTTGACAGAGGTTCCACTTGCTGGCGATCCGTTCATGGTGTTTGAAGACGAGCGTAAAGCGAGAGCAATCGCTGATCGCCGTGCGATTAAGCACCGTCAATCCGAGCTTGGCGCGAACTCCCGCGTAACGCTTGACGATTTGTATAAGCATATTAAAGATGGCGAGATCAAGGATCTCAACGTTATTATTAAATCCGACGTTCAAGGTTCGGCAGAGGCGCTGAAAGGCTCGCTCGCGAAAATTGATATCGAAGGCGTACGTGTCAAAATCATTCATAGCGGTGTAGGTGCGATTACCGAATCGGATATCAACCTGGCTTCTGCTTCGAATGCGATCGTTGTCGGCTTTAACGTTCGTCCGGAGCCGCAGGCTGATCAGGCCGCGCAGCAGGAGAAAGTTGATGTTCGTATGCACCGCGTTATTTATAACGTAATTGAAGAGATTGAACAAGCGATGAAAGGGATGCTTGATCCTATCTTCAAAGAGGTAATTATTGGCCATGCTGAAGTCCGCAACGTATTTAAAGTAAGCAAAGTCGGAGCAATCGCTGGTTCCATGATTACTTCTGGTAAAATTACTCGTTCTTCTGAAGCGCGGATCGTTCGCGGCGGCATCGTTGTTTTCGAAGGTAAAATCGATACGCTCAAACGCTTCAAGGATGATGTCAAGGAAGTTGCTCAAGGCTACGAGTGCGGAATTACGCTTGAGCGGTTTAGCGACTTCAAAGAAGGGGATATTATTGAAGCCTTCGTAATGGAGTCAGTAGAGAGGTGAATAAAGCATGGCTAAAATTCGTGTAGGTCGGGTAGGCGAGCAGATTAAAAAAGAGCTCAGCCAAATTATCCAGACAGAAATTAAAGATCCACGCGTCGGTTTTATTACAGTGACTGGCGTTGAAACGAGTAATGATTTGTCCCAAGCCAAAGTATATTTAAGCGTGCTGGGCAGCGAAGAGCAAAAGGAAGAAACGCTCAAAGCAATCGGTCGTGCAACAGGCTTTATCCGTTCTGAGCTTGGCAAGCGGATGCGTTTGCGCCATACGCCAGTGCTGATCTTTAAATTCGACAGCAGCATTGAGTATGGAAGCAGGATTGAAGGAATCCTCGAGGAAATTAATGGGGAGAACAAAGGATCATGACGGCAGCTGCATCCTATTTGCAGCAGTTGGATGATGCACTTGCTTTTATGCGCGGTGGAGACGACTTTTTGGTCGTCTCCCACGTGCAGCCAGATGGCGATGCCATTAGTTCGACGGTCGTCGTCGGTTGGCTGCTGGAGAAACTTGGGAAAAAATCTACGCTGATTAACGAAAGTGAGCTGCCCTCAAGGCTTGCTCATTTGCGCTCATTCGATACGATTATTAATTATGCGAAAGTACAGCCAACACAATCGTATGCTCGCGTTATTGCGGTCGATTGCGCTGATTATCGCCGGATGGGCAAAGTAGAGAGCTTGTTTGCTCCGGGAGTGGAACTGCTCAATATTGATCATCATCCGACTAATGACGGCTTTGGTACGGTTCAATTGATTCGTCCGAATGCAGCAGCTACGGTTGAGATTTTATATGATTTAATTGAACGTGCGGGCATTTCCATTGATTTGGAATGCGCGACGGCTATATATACAGGGCTCATTACAGATACTGGCGGTTTCCGCTACTCCAATACGACACCACATGTGATGAATATTGCTTCCCGCATGCTGTCGATTGGTGTACCGGGTCACAAACTGGCCGATCTGCTGCTCGAAAAAATGACGATGTCAAAGCTAAAGCTTCTGCAGCGCTGCCTTAGCAGACTTACTTTTAGCGATAATCAGCAAATTGGCTGGCTATATGTCAATAAGGATGATTTTGCTGAGACAGGTGCGGTATCGGAAGATATGGAAGGCATCGTCAATTATGCACTGAATATTGACGGCGTAGAAGTCGGCATTATGTTTAAAGAGACGGAAGATGGCGGAGTGAAAGCCAGCTTGAGATCAGCAGGGACGGCGGATGTTGCCGCGATTGCCCAATCTTTTGGCGGCGGCGGACATGTCCGCGCTGCTGGCTGTCGTATTGATGCGCCGCTTCAAGAAGCAATCGCCCAGTTGGTCGATGCGGTCAGAAAGGCGTTGAGCTAACAGATGGACGGTATAATCGCAGTATGGAAGCCTGCCGGCTGGACCTCGCATGATGTCGTAGCCAAGGTGCGAAGACTGCTGAAGATGAAGCGTATCGGTCACACGGGAACGCTGGACCCGATGGTAACAGGTGTTCTGCCACTATGTCTCGGCCGGGCTACACGTGTAGTCGAATATGTACAGGAGCGTCCCAAGGCTTATGAAGCTGTTATCCAGCTGGGCATTGCAACGGATACAGAGGATTTGACAGGTTCGGTTACGCAGGAGCAAACAGGTGTGCAGGTAACACGTGAAGATATTATTCGCGTGCTGCGCGGCTTCGTTGGCGTTATCGAACAAGTTCCGCCGATGTTCTCTGCTGTAAAGGTAGATGGAAAACGGTTGTATGAACTGGCACGTGAAGGCAAGACTGTAGAGCGCAAAGCGCGGCAAGTAACGATTCATCAAATTGAGCTGCTCGATCTGGAGCTTGATTTGGAGTTTCCGCGTTTTTCATTTTCGGTTGTCTGCTCCAAAGGAACGTATATCCGCACATTATGTGTAGATATCGGCCAGGCGCTAGGCGTTCCAGCGGCGATGGCGGAGCTTACCCGGACGATGTCCGGAGGTTTTACGAAGGAGCAATGCGTAAGCCTAGAGCAGATTGAAGCTCTTGGCACGGAGGGGATTGGGCCGTTTATTTTGCCTGCTGAGCTGGGTATCCAGCATTTGCCTCGCGCTACGGTCGATGCTCATTCGGCCTCGCTTGCCCTGAAAGGACAGAAGCTCCCGCTTCGTTTGCTTGCTGAAGAGCTAGAAACGGACCAGCCGATACGTCTTTTTGATGAAAATGAATTGTTTATTGGTATTTTCGAGGCCGATTATGCTTTATCGGTACTCACGCCTATCAAGGTATTCTCGTAACTGGGCTTATACTTGGTTATCGGAAAGTCATATAGGAATTGCAGGTGCATCAGCGTTGGAAATGATTTCATTGGAATATCCGGCAATTGAGCTGCCGGAACAGCTGCGAAATAAATCGCTTTCTATTGCAATTGGACATTTTGACGGTGTACATCGCGGACACCGCAATGTCATTGAGCAAGTTGTTGCAGCAGCCAAGAGAACCGGAGGGTTTTCGGCGGTTATGACGTTTAACCCGCATCCGAAGGAAGTGCTTGGCCGTGGCGATCAATATTACAACTGTTTGACGCCGCTTGCGGTCAAACAGTCGCTATTTGCTGAATTAGGTGTCGATTTGGTGCTAGTCGTCAAATTTGATCATGATTTTGCAGCGATTATGCCGGAGCAGTTTGTTGACGAAGTGCTTCGCCGTTTAGGAGCTGCACAAATTGTAGTTGGTTTTGACTTTAATTTTGGCTACAAGGGCCAAGGAAATGCTGCCGCAATGAAGGCGTTATGCGAGCCGGACATTCAGGTCGAAATTGTTGAGCCGCTATACGATAATGGCTTGAAGGTGAGCAGCACTTATATTCGACAGGCGCTTAGCGACGGTGATATTGAGCTTGCGACAAAGCTGCTTGGACGTCCCTTTGAGATAGCAGGAACGGTTGTGCACGGTGATGGCAGAGGCAGCAGCATTGGCTTCCCGACGGCTAATGTGGATGTTTCCTTGCCTTATGTCATGCCGCGCCTCGGCGTTTTTGGCATATCAGCGGTCGTACTCGGCAAGTCGTATTATGGCGTATTAAATCATGGGATGAAACCGACCTTTAATAAAGAAGATATTCGTCCGGTGCTGGAAGCCCATTTATTCGACTTTCATCAAGCTATTTATGATGAGCCCATTAAACTGCAATTTCATTCTTTTATCCGTCCTGAGCAGCGTTTTAGCAGCGTGGATGAGCTTATCCGGCAAATCCATGCGGATGCTGAGCAGGCGAAGCGTCAGTTTGGCGTGGAATAACTGCCTATTGGCATTTACTTTTGCTATATGCTTGTGATATACTAAAACACGTTGCGATTCTACTTTTTGTCAGAATACGCAGCTGCAATTGGAACCTTAGCTTGGATGTCCGCTCTCACCGACGGCGCCTGGGCTAATGGCGATTATTGAATATAAGTTCAAGGAGGTGACTTTAGGATGGCAATTACACAAGAGCGTAAACAAGAATTGATTGATACGCACAAAACGCATGCGAGCGATACGGGTTCACCGGAGGTTCAAGTAGCTATCCTAACGGAAAACATCGTTAACTTGACGCAACATTTCCGGGAGCACAAGAAAGACCACCACTCCCGTCGTGGTTTGCTCAAGATGGTAGGTCAACGTCGTAAGCTGTTGAAATACCTTAAAAACAAAGATGTTAGCCGTTATAGCGCATTGATCGAAAAACTCGGCCTTCGCCGCTAAAACATGTTTCAAGAGAAGCAACCTGGTTGTTTTGCTGTCCGGCATTACGGACTTGGCAAAATCGGGTTGCTTTTTGTAATATGCGAGAGTTAAGCAGGATATAGAGGTCCTGCTGGCGAATGTTATGTTTGTCAATCGTTTAAAATTATTATTGAAACACAGGAGGGATACGTTTGCAACAGGTTGAAATGATTTTGGGTGGACGGAAGCTTGTTCTAGAAACAGGCAGACTTGCGAAGCAAGCGAATGCTGCTGTAACCGTTCGTTATGGCGACACCGTTGTACTCTGTACAGTGACCGCTTCTAAAGGTCCTAAGGATTTAGATTTTTTCCCACTTACCGTGAACTATGAAGAACGTATGTATGCCGTTGGTAAAATCCCTGGTGGTTTTATTAAACGTGAAGGACGTCCGAGTGAGAACGCGATTTTGTCAAGCCGTCTGACGGACCGTCCAATTCGTCCTTTGTTCCCTGAAGGCTTTCGTAATGATATTCAAATCGCGAATATTGTCATGAGCGTGGATCAGGATTGCTCGCCTGAAATGGCTGCAATGATTGGTACCTCCGCAGCGCTAGCGATTTCTGATGTTCCATTTAACGGACCAATCGGCGGCGTGAGCGTAGGTCGTGTTGACGGCGAATTCGTGATCATTCCAACCGTTGAACAAGAGCAGAATAGCGATATTTTCGTTGTCGTTGCTGGTACGAAAGATGCTATTATGATGGTGGAAGCAGAAGCGAATGAAGTTCCTGAGGACGTTATGCTGGAAGCAATTATGTTCGGGCATGATGAAATCAAGAAAATCGTTGCTACAATCGAGCAATTGCAGGCAGTTGCCGGCAAAGAAAAAATGGAAGTTACGCTTCATACAGTCAACGAAGAAGTAAATGCTGCTGTACGCGCATTTGCATCTGCTCGTTTGGTTGAAGCGATCCGCATTCCCGAGAAGCATGAGCGTCAAGATGCTATTGATGCTGTTAACGTGGATACGGTTGCACATTTCGATGAAGTATATGCAGAGACGCCTGAACTGCTTGGCGATGTTAAAGAAGTGCTTTACGATATCGTTAAAGAAGAAGTTCGCCGCCTAATTACACATGAGAAAATTCGCCCTGATGGCCGTGCGCCAGAAGAAATTCGTCCAATCGAATGTGATGTGGCGATATTGCCGCGTACACACGGATCGGGACTGTTCACACGTGGACAAACACAAGCACTCAGCATTTGTACGCTTGGACCGCTTGGCGATGTGCAAATTCTTGACGGCGTCAGCCCGGAAGAAACGAAACGTTTTATGCATCACTATAATTTCCCGCCATTCAGCGTAGGTGAAGCAAGACCGCTTCGTCCTCCAGGCCGTCGTGAGATTGGACATGGTGCTCTCGGTGAGCGCGCGTTGTCGAAAGTTATTCCATCTGAGGCTGATTTCCCTTATGCTATTCGTCTTGTATCCGAGGTACTCGAATCGAATGGATCAACATCGCAGGCTAGTATTTGCGCAAGCACACTTGCTATGCTGGACGCAGGCGTTCCGATTAAAGCTCCGGTTGCAGGTATTGCGATGGGTCTGATTAAAGATGGCGAGCATTTCTCCATTTTGTCCGACATTCAAGGGATGGAAGATCATCTCGGCGATATGGACTTTAAAGTAGCAGGTACAGCAGAAGGTGTAACGGCCATTCAAATGGATATCAAAATTGACGGTATCGATCGTTCGATTTTGGAGCAGGCGCTTGAGCAAGCACGCGAAGGACGCATGCATATTCTAGGTAAAATGACGGAGATTATATCGGTTGCTCGTCCAAACCTTTCCAAGTACGCGCCTAAAATTCTCACGCTTCGCATTAATCCTGACAAAATCCGTGATGTTATCGGCTCTGGCGGTAAAATCATCAACAAGATTATTGAAGAAACCGGCGTGAAAATCGATATCGAGCAGGACGGCATGGTTTACATTGCTTCTTCTAATGAAGAGATGAACCAAAAAGCCAAAGCGATTATCGAAGGCATTGTGAAGGAAGTGGTAATTGGCGAAATTTATTTAGGTACGGTTAAGCGAATCGAGAAATTTGGCGCATTCGTTGAAATTTTACCGAACAAAGACGGTCTTGTACATATTTCCCAACTGGCGAACGAACGTGTCGCTAAAGTGGAAGATGTCATCGCGATCGGCGACCAAATTACAGTTAAAGTAACGGAAATTGATCAGCAGGGCCGTATTAACTTGTCCCGTAAAGCTGTATTGACGCCAACTGTACCAGCACAATAACGGCTGCAGCGTTACAAGGTAGGGGCACCGCAAGGTGCTTTCTCAAAATATAAGCTTGCAGAGGTTTTCTCTTATTTTACGAGTCTATTTCTGCGCCAAACGGATTGTTGCCGCAAAAAAACGGCAACGCCGTTTATACTTGTTTTATAAACGGAGCAAAGAGCCAGATTTCATCTGTCTCTTTTTATTTTGCCGTCAAAAATTCCTTTCCAATAAAAGTCGGCCAATTTCTCTCTAACATAATCTCGTCCTATTATTCATACATATGGAGCAATGAGGGACGAGGTGAATGAAGGTGCTGAGAAAAATAGGAGCAGCCATAGGCTGCATGCTGATTATGGTCGTGTTTATTCGCGTGAACGCGGGAGGGACTGCCGATTATATCAGCGCAATCAAACGGGAAAGCGGCATGATGACGCAGACGGATGAGTCGATTCTGGATGAAAATAAAGCGAAGCTGCGTGCTGCTGTTACAGCGGAAGCTGAGAGCCGCTCCATTAAGCCAGTCGATGCTCGTATTGACCGCGTATGGAAGGCGATTCCCGGTTATAATGGGCTGGAGGTAGACGTCGAGAGCACGGTGGAGAAGACGATAGCGTCGGGTTCACTCTCGCCGATTTTATATGTGTACAAGGAGACGGCCCCGCGCATTAAGCTGACAGATTTAGGTCCGCATCCGGTATACAAAGGCAATCCGCACAAAAAAATGGCTTCGCTAATGATCAATGTTGCGTGGGGCAATGAATACATAACGCCGATCCTTCAAACCTTGAACAAGGAAGAGGTAAAGGCAACTTTTTTTCTCGATGGCTCGTGGCTGAAGAAATATCCGGAAATTGCCAAGCAGATTCAGGCGGAAGGGCATGAAATGTCCAATCATGCGTATACGCATCCGAAGATGAGCGAGCTCAGCCGCAATGCTGCCTATTTGCAAATTTCCCGCACGGAGGAACTGCTCAAATCGACGCTTGGCGTGACGAATAAGTGGTTTGCCCCGCCTTCGGGCGATTTTAACCAAATGACGGTGCAGGTGGCGGCGGAGCAGAGGCTTCGCACGGTGTTATGGACGATAGATACGGTCGATTGGACGAAGCCGAATGCGGACTGGATCATTCGGCGCATTTCATCGCGGCTGGAGCCAGGCGCACTTATTCTGATGCATCCAACAGCGTCCTCGCGCGATGCTTTAACCGGAATGATTCGTGAAATCAAACGCCAGGGCTATGCGCTTGGCACCGTCAGCGAGACGCTGTCGGAGGCGCGGATTCCCGCTGGTGTTGAGCCGCAACCATAATTTTGATATAGTGTTTACATTCATGCTTACAGGAGGACCCTTCGTGAAAAAATATACGCTTAGCAACGGTTTAAGAGTCGTAGTCGAATATATTCCCACCTTCCGCTCGGTTTCATTTGGCATTTGGGTAAAAACAGGCTCCCGCAATGAAACGCCTGAAAATAACGGGATCTCCCATTTTATCGAGCATATGCTTTTCAAGGGGACAGATCAGCGCAGTGCCAAAGACATTGCCGACCTGTTCGATGGTATCGGGGGCAATGTAAATGCGTTTACCTCCAAAGAGTATACCTGCTATTATGCCAAGGTGCTGGATGAGCATTTGCCGCTCGCTGTAGATGCGCTTTCGGACATGTTTTTCAATTCCAAGCTGGACGAGACTGATTTGGCGAAAGAGCGGAATGTTATTTTAGAAGAAATTTCGATGTATGAGGACACGCCAGATGACAAGGTGCATGATGAAGCATCGCGTGCCGCATATGGCGATCACCCCCTCGCTTATTCGATTCTGGGCCTAGAGGAGCGTCTTGCCGAAATGACGCCTGAAACACTGCGCGCTTATATGAACGATTATTATACGATTGACAACACCGTTGTCAGTGTCGCAGGTAATGTGGAAGAGGGCAAGCTGCTGGAGCTGCTGGAGCAGTATTTTGGCAAGCTTGATCGCAAAGGTACGCCTCAACTGGTGGAAGCGCCGGATTTCCGTGGAGATTATATTTTCTATAAGAAGAAAACCGAGCAAAACCATCTTTGCCTGTCCTTTCAAGGCTGTTCGATTTCCGATGAGAAGCTGTATGCGATGGTGCTGCTCAACAATGCGCTTGGCGGAGGCATGAGTTCGCGCCTGTTCCAAGAAATTCGTGAAAAGCGCGGCCTTGCCTATTCGGTTTATTCTTACCACTCCTCTTATGCGGACAGCGGCTTGTTCACCCTATATGCGGGTACAGCGCCGAAGCAAACGAAAGAAGTGCTCGATTTGACGATGGAGCAGCTCGAGGAGCTTGCTTCCAAGGGACTTGAGGAAGTTGAGCTTCATCGTGGCAAAGAGCAGCTTAAGGGCAGCCTGATTCTTAGTCTGGAGAGCACAAGCAGCCGAATGACCCGTCTTGGGAAAAATGAGCTGATGCTGGGCCGGCATTACACGCTCGATGAGCTGCTTCAGCGCATTGATTCCGTTACGATGGACGATGTGAGAAGCGTAACGGAGCGTTTACTTGCGGCACCTTTTGCGGTGGCAATGGTAGGTTCAAGCGAAAAGGCTGCATCTAAACTTGGGAGGGATCGTTTTGTATCGCGTACTGTTTAAAAGAGTAGAGGGCAACGAAGACATCAAGCTTCCTTGCAAAATGTCCGAATGGGCTGCAGGCTTCGACCTGCAGGCCGCTGTATCAGAGCCTGTTGAGCTTGCACCAGGTGAGCGCAAGCTCATTCCTACTGGCTTTGCGATGGCAATGCCAGCTGAGCTGGAGGCGCAAATTCGTCCACGCAGCGGACTGGCCTACAAGCATGGCATTACATGCTTGAACTCCCCAGGAACGATCGACGCTGATTACCGCGGAGAAGTGAAGGTACTGCTCGTTAATTTGGGGCAGGAGCCGTTCACGATTGCACGCGGCGAGCGCATCGCCCAAATGGTGTTCCAGAAAGTGCCGGTTGTTACTATTGAAGAGGCAGCCGAATTGCCGGATACGGTGCGTGGCAGCGGCGGGTTCGGACATACTGGCGTTTAATGATTAAGACCGGAGCAGCTGCTCCGGTCTTTTTTTTCACCCATTCTGGGCCCAGGCATAAGATAGTCTATATCTACATGCGCGAGAGAGGAGTGAAGCCGATGCTAACAGGCGTTCAGGTGCTGCTGATCGGCGGCGACGCCAGGCAGCTCGAGGTGATTCGCAAACTGACGGAGCTGGATGCGACCGTGGTCATATCGGGCTTTGACGGCCTGCAGTCAACACCCGAGGGAGCCGTTCAAGCTGAATATGATGAACGGTTGTTTGATGGGGTAGACGCCTTAGTGCTGCCTGCTGTTGGAACCGATGACCAAGGCGTCATTAGTGCTGTATTCAGCGATAGCGAGATCAGGCTGGAAGAGCGCTATATGGCTCGCTTGCCTAAGCACTGCAAAGTATACGCGGGTATGGCAAAACCATATTTGAGCGACCTCTGCAAGCAGCATCAGCTGGAATTGGTAGAGTTGTTTGAGCGCGACGATGTTGCGATTTACAACTCTATTCCGACAGCTGAAGGTGCGGTGATGATGGCGATTCAACATACCGATATTACGATTCATGGCTCCACCTGCATGGTGCTCGGATTCGGGAGAACAGGGTTTACATTGGCGCGGACGTTAAAGGGCTTAGGAGCGAATGTACTTGTCGGGGTACGCCGGGGTGAGCACTTTGCAAGAGCGCTCGAAATGGGCTTCGAGCCTTTCTACACCAGCAATTTGCGGCAATATACGGGCAATATTGACTTGCTTTTTAACACAATTCCGACTATGATAGTCACAGCGCAAATTATAGCAAATCTTCCTTCGCGAAGCGTCATTATTGATCTGGCTTCGAGGCCTGGCGGAACTGATTTCCGCTTTGCTGAGAAACGGGCCATTAAAGCGATGCTCGCGCCCGGACTCCCCGGTATCGTCGCACCCAGAACTGCTGGACGAATCATAGCCGATTGTTTAACACAATTGATTATGGACGACTTGATAAATCGGGGGAATGGGGAATGAATTGGTCCGGGCTTACAGTAGGGTATGCATTGTCAGGGTCACACTGCACGTTTGCCGAGGTTATGCCGCAAATCCAGCGGTTTGTAGACGCAGGCGCGAATGTTGTACCTATAGTATCGCAGACTATAATGACGACGGATACGAGATTTGGAACGTCGGAGCAGTGGCAGACACAGCTCAAAGCGATTACTGGCAATGAAATTATTTCGACGATCGTGCAAGCCGAGCCGCTTGGTCCATCGAAGCTTATTGATGTGCTGCTTATTGCTCCATGCACAGGCAACACAACAAGCAGGCTGGCTAATGCGCAGACTGACAGTGCGGTGCTTATGGCATCTAAATCACAGATGCGCAATGGAAGGCCAATCGTCATTGCAATTTCTACGAACGATGGCCTTGGCCTTAATTTGGCGAATATTGCGAAGCTGATCGTAACGAAAAATATTTATTTTGTACCGTTTGGCCAAGATAATCCGGTTCAGAAGCCTAATTCGCTAGTAGCGAGAATGGATTTGGCACTGGAAACATGCGAGGCGGCGCTGCAAGGCAAACAGTTACAACCGCTCATTATTGAGCGTTTTAATTATTAAGCTTTTTATTCTGAGTTTTTATAAGACCGAGGGGAGCATTACGGCAAATGTCAAATCAAAAATTGTTTAACGTTGCAGTAGTTGGCGCAACAGGCGCAGTAGGGGAACAAATACTAAACTTGCTCGATAAGAGAAACTTCCCTATTAAGGAACTGAAGCTTCTGTCTTCAGCGAGGTCTGCTGGTACGAAAATCACATTCAAAGGCCAGGAAGTGACGGTGGAGGAAGCGAAGCCGGAGAGCTTTAAGGGCATTGATATAGCATTATTCAGCGCTGGTGGAGACGTTACGAAGGCGCTCGCGCCGCATGCTGTTGAATATGGAACGGTATGTATTGACAATACGAATGCGTACCGTATGGATCCCAATACGCCGCTTGTTGTGCCAGAAGTGAATATTGACAAGGTAAGCGAGCATAAAGGTATTATTGCCAATCCGAACTGCTCGACGATTCAGATGGTAGCTGCACTTAAGCCTCTTCAAGATAAATATGGCATTAACCGTATTATCGTATCGACTTATCAGGCGGTATCTGGAGCGGGTGCAAAGGCGATTGAGGAAATGCTGCGCCAGACGCGCGCATCCCTTGACGGCGAAGCGGTTAACCCGGCTATTTTGCCGGTAGGCTCGCTGCCTGTGAAGCATCAAATCGCTTTTAATGCGATTCCGCAAATCGACAAGTTTCAAGAAAATGGCTATACGCTTGAAGAGATGAAGATGGTCAATGAAACGAAGAAAATTTTGGATGACCAATCGATTGAGGTTACTGCTACCTGCGTACGTATTCCAGTCGTTTACGGGCATTCGGAATCGGTTTTTGTTGAGCTGAAAAATAACTACGATCTGGAAGATGTCAAGCAGCTGTTGTCTGACGCCCCGGGTGTTGTGCTGGTTGATGATCCGGCGAATCAGCTTTACCCGCTTGCAACGGAAGCAGCCGGCAAGCCGGAAGTATTTGTCGGACGTTTGAGACGCGATCTTGGTCATGAAAATGGGCTTAACCTATGGATCGTATCGGATAACCTGCTTAAAGGGGCCGCATGGAATGCGGTTCAAATCGCCGAACACATCGCACAGGCTTAACGAATAAACGGTGCAAGGACATGATAGCTGGCGGCATCTTGCCTTTTTCGTGATGGGGGAAGAGGCTTATGCGCACTCTCGTTCAGAAATTTGGAGGAACCTCAGTATCATCCGATTTTGCCAGAAATCATTGTTTGGAGCATATTAAGCGTGAACGCGAAAATGGTTTTGGGCTCGTCGTTGTCGTTTCGGCTATGGGTCGCTTAGGCGACCCATATGCTACGGATACGCTACTTGATTTAGTACGAAGCAATGGAGATTCGCTTCCGCTGCGTGAGCGGGATATGCTGCTGGGCTGTGGTGAGATGATTTCTGCCGCGGTCTTATGCAGCTTGCTTTGTTCCAAGGGGATTCCGGCTACCATTTTAAGCGGCTATCAGGCAGGCATTATAACGGACGGGCATTTCGGTCAAGCGAGAATTAACGATTTGCGTCCGGAGCAGCTTCTAAAGAATCTTGGTGAAAATAAGGTCGTTATTGTTACCGGTTTTCAAGGCGGCACCGAAGGTGGAGAGCTGACTACGCTCGGCCGCGGCGGGAGCGATACGTCGGCGACTGCACTTGGCGCTTCGCTGCGTGCAGAGCGGGTAGATATTTATACCGATGTCAATGGTATTCTGACAGCTGATCCGCGAATTGTGAATGATGCAAAACCGCTTCTTGTCGTCAGCTATGCAGAAATTTGCAATATGGCTCGTCAAGGGGCTAAGGTCATTCACCCCCGTGCTGTTGAAATTGCCCAGCAAGCGAGAATACCGATTCGTGTACGCTCAACTTTTTCGCTCGATGAAGGAACGTTAGTAACGGACAGTCCGCTCCATGCTACCGGAATGGTAAGTGACCGTCATGTGACAGGCATTGCGCATGTAGCGGGCATTACTCAAATTTCGGTGCAGACGGTGGAAGGCAAGGCGGATGTCCAGTTGCAAGTTTTTCAAACGATGGCCCGTCATCACATTAGCGTAGATTTTATAAATGTAACGCCGAGCGGAGTCGTTTACACGGTATTTGACTACGATGCAGCGAAGGCTGTAGCCGTGCTGGCGGACTGTGGCTATGCGCCGACAGCGATTAGCGGTTGTGCAAAGGTGTCAGTCATTGGTGGCGGCATGAACGGTGTTCCGGGAATTATGGCACGTATTGTAGAGGCGCTTACGCTGCAAGGAATTTCCATTATGCAAGCCGCGGACTCCAATACGACCATTTGGGTATTGGTCAAGGATGTGGACATGGCATCTGCGCTGCGCGCACTTCATTCCAAGTTCGAGCTTCATTTGTAGCAGGAAACAACCGCAATAGACCCGTTTTTGCGAAGCAACGCTTTGGGCCCGGGCTTGCGAAGAAGCTTTTGCTTCGCAAAACTTAGATTTAGATGCTTACGAAGTGAGTTTTGCTTCGCAAAACTTTAAAGTAGATGCTTACGATGTGAGTTTTGCTTCGCAAAACTTTTAGGAGGAGTCAGAATGGAATATGGAAGGTTAATTACAGCGATGGTCACCCCATTCGATGCTGCTGGCGAAATTGATTGGGATGCGACTGGACTATTAATCGATTACTTAATTGAAGAACAGCTTAGCGATAGTCTTGTTGTATCTGGAACAACGGGCGAGTCTCCTACACTTACGGATGAAGAAAAAGAAGCACTATTTCGTTTTTCCGTAGAGCGTGCTGCTGGACGGGCTAAAATTATTGCAGGCACAGGAAGCAATAATACGGCGCATTCTATCCATTTGACGAAGGTAGCTGAGGCAAGTGGAGTTGACGGTGTGCTGCTAGTAGCGCCTTATTACAACAAGCCGAGCCAAGAAGGCCTTTATCAGCATTTTAAAGCGATTGCAGAGTCGACGAAGCTTCCGGTTGTTTTGTACAATGTTCCGGGCCGTACAGTCGTGAATATTTCGGTTGAAACGACGCTGCGTCTAGCGGCAATTAGCAACATCGTAGCTACAAAAGATTGTGCATCATCCGAGCAGATCATTCAGCTTGTAGCAGGCGCTCCAGAGGGCTTTAAAGTATATAGCGGCGACGATGCGGCGACACTTCCGACTTTAGCTGTAGGCGGCTATGGCATTATTAGTGTAGCTAGCCATGTTATCGGCAAAAAAATGAAGCAGCTTATCGAAGCTTATGTGAGTGGAGATGTTGCTTTGGCGGCGAAGCTAAACGCCGAATGCTTCCCGGTATTTAAAGGCTTGTTCGATTGTCCGAATCCGGTACCTAACCCTGTTGCTCTGAAGCATGTACTGGGACTGCGCGGTGTCCCGGTTGGCGGAGTTAGACTTCCTTTGGTAGGCGTTAGCGAATCGGAAGCTGCATTTTTGCAAAACTTGGTTGATTCCTCGACCGCATTTTAATTCAACCTCTTAATAAATCATGAAGCTGTTGCCTTGGCAACAGCTTTTTTTATATTCACCCCATTTATTTTCCGACATGCACATTCATGTTATGTTCCATTCATTTGCACTTCCAATTTTACGGATGCGGCTGGTGGCTGACCGTGCAATATTATATATCGTTATTGCAGTTGTAGTTATAATCTCTAACAAATTCGACCATGGTGAAGGCGCAATTCCGCTTTTTCATGCCATCACAGCTGCATGGGCAGTCTGCGGTTTTAAAAACAATGGGTGAAGAGGAAACAAGCGGAGTGAAAGGTATGGGAGTGAGAAGCGCAAGCGTTCGCTTTTGCCTTGTGTTTTCTACCGCTAAAGCTTTTACAGTTCGGAGAAATCACAGGGGAATGGCGATCGACCCCCAAACCTTTCACGCAGCGCTCCAACCTCATCCCATTCTTTTCCACTCACCCGGTCCCTCAGCCTTGTATTCGATCTTTTTCATCATGTATAATGAGTTCAAGTGATCGGGTGCGGAAATGATTTGCAAATTAAGCGAAGAATGGAGCAGTTGCCTTCTTGTTTAACAGGAAAAAAACATGACCTCATCAGGTTGGAAAAAGGAGGGATAATCATTGTCCAAAAAAAATGTGCAGGATAAACTGTTGATTTTTGCATTAGGCGGAATTGGAGAAATTGGAAAAAATATGTATGTCATTCAATATGACAATGATATTGTGATTGTAGATGCGGGGCTTAAATTTCCGGAGGAGGATATGCTCGGTATAGATATTGTTATTCCGGACATTTCGTATTTGAAGGAAAATCGCGAGAAGGTACGCGGCATTGTCATTACGCATGGACATGAGGATCATATCGGCGGGCTTTCCTACATGCTGCGCAGTCTTAACGTTCCGGTATATGCCACGAAGCTGACGCTGGGACTCATTGAAGGCAAGCTGAAGGAAGCAGGACTACTGGGCGAAACCAAGCGAATACTCATTAATGCGGAATCGGAGATAGAGCTGGGCAGCATCAATGTGTCTTTTTTCAAGACGAACCACAGCATTCCTGATTCCGTAGGCGTATGCTTGGAGACGCCTGAGGGTGTTGTCGTACACACGGGTGACTTCAAATTTGACCATACGCCAGTCAATGGGCAATATGCTGACATTAAGCGCATGGCGGAAATTGGGCAGAAGGGCGTGCTTGCGCTGCTGTCCGACAGTACCAACGCGGAACGTCCAGGCTATACGCCTTCGGAGAAAAATGTAGGAGAAGAGCTCAAAGATATATTCCGCAAATCGCCGCAGCGGGTCGTAGTTGCAACGTTTGCCTCCAACGTTCACCGCATTCAGCAGGTGATAAACGCCGCTATCGCTACGGATCGCTATATTGCTGTCGTTGGACGCAGTATGGTCAATGTGGTGGGCATCGCTGGAGATTTAGGCTATTTGAACATTCCAGACGGCATGATTGTAGAACCGGAAGCTGTGAATAAGCTGGCCGCTGATCGCGTCGTTATTTTATGTACGGGCAGCCAAGGCGAGCCCATGTCAGCTTTGACACGCATGGCGCGTTCGACTCATCGTAAAGTCGATATTTTGCCGGGGGATACGGTCATTATTGCAGCGACGCCAATTCCGGGCAACGAGCGGTATGTAGGGCGGACAGTGGACGAGTTGTTCCGTCTTGGAGCGAACGTCATTTATGGACCGGGCTCGGTATCCGGTGTCCACGTTTCTGGTCACGGCAGCCAGGAAGAGCTGAAGCTGATGCTTAATCTGATTAAGCCCAAATATTTTATCCCCATACATGGTGAATTCCGGATGCTGCGGCAGCATGCCTTGCTGGCCGAGGCAGTTGGCATTGAGAAATCGAATATTTTCGTTATGGAAAATGGCGATACGGTAGAGGTGCAGGGCGGCAAGGCACGCAGAGGCTCGAAGGTTCCGGCAGGCAATGTGCTGATTGATGGTCTTGGCGTTGGCGACGTCGGCAATATTGTGCTTAGAGATCGCAAGCTGCTGTCGCAGGACGGCATTCTCGTCGTCGTGGTGACGCTGCGGAAGCAGGAGGGCACGATTGTGTCTGGACCTGATATTATTTCGCGCGGCTTCGTTTATGTACGTGAATCGGAAGGTTTGCTCGACGAGGCGAACAAAATTGTATCGGCGACGCTGTTGAAGCTGATGAACGATAAAGTGAACGAGTGGGCTTCGCTGAAGACCAATGTGAAGGATGCGCTCGGTCGTTTCCTCTATGAGAAGACGCGCCGCCGGCCGATGATTTTGCCAATCATTATGGAAGTATAGTTGAACAAAAATAAAAAAGAGTGATGAACGCCCGGATAACCGGACCGTTCGTCACTCTTTTTTTCGTGCAGTTTTTCCATTAGCTGCCGACTGCCTGGCCGCCTTCTATTTTGGCTTTGCCGCCGCTGCCAATCCAAGTGCGCTTCCATTCTCTTTGAATGAACGCCAGCATGAGCATGCTGAGCAGGGCAATGCTGCTTAGAATGAGGAAGCCCGGTGTATAGGAGCCAGTCGATTGATAAAGGCTGCCGAGAATAAGCGGCAGGAAGTATCCGCCAACACCGCCCGCTGCGCCGACAATCCCGGTCATAATGCCGATCTCCTTGCCGAAACGCTGTGGCACTAGCTGGAATACAGCGCCATTGCCCGCGCCGAGACACATCATGCCAAGGAACAGCAAGGTGCAGACCACGTAGAGTGAAGGCAGCAGGGAGACGGAAGCTAACATAACACCAGCTCCGACATACAACGTCATCAGGACGCGAATACCCCCAAGCTTATCGGAGAGCCAGCCGCCTACAGGACGGAAAAAGCTTCCGGCGATCACGCAAATGGTCGTAAAATCTGCCGCCTGAATCGCGGAAAGTCCATATTGCGTGTTGAAGAAAATTGTCAAATAGTTGGACATGCCGACGAAGCCGCCGAATGTAACACCGTATAAAAGACAGAACAGCCATGCATCCTTTTGCTTCAGCACTTGTCCGTATTCGGACAGCTTTTTCGGAGCGGGCTGATTGGGGCTTTCCTTGGCAAAGATCGTAAAGATGACAAATACAATTGCAATGGGAATAAGCGCAAGTCCGAAAACCGCTTCCCAGCCACCAAAATGCTGTGCCAGCCGATTAGCAAAAAGCGTCGTCAGTACGGTACCGCTGTTTCCTGCTCCAGCGATCCCCATGGCAAGCCCTTGATATTGCGGCGGATACCATCTGCTTGCAAGCGGCAGTGCTGCTGCGAAGGAAGCTCCAGCCACGCCGAGCAATAGAGCGACGAAATGCAGCTCTGTTAAGGAATCAACAAATTTCCAGCCCCAAATGAGCGGAATCATTGTAACGAGCATGCCGATTTGGCCGGTTTTCTTAGGTCCAATATGGTCTGTCATAAAACCTAGCACAAGCCGCAATATCGAGCCTCCCAAAATAGGTAAAGCGACGAGCTTAGCCTTCTGAGCGGCATCCATCGGGAAATCGCTGGCAATAACAACAATGAGCGGTCCCATCAAAATCCAAATCATAAAGCTGATATCGAAATACAAGAAAGAACTGAACAAGGATGGTTTATGTCCACTTTTCCAAAACGCTTTTTTATCTACCATGTCTCTATCTCCTCTATGATTGGTTTTCTCGTGCTCAGTCAGCGTGGGTGATGGCGGTTTTCGCATTCCCGGGGTGCATGGCGCACCGCAATTCCAGCTGTACCTATGAAGAAAAGGCCGCAGTCTGCCCCAAGCTAAAGCTCGGACGGATTGCGGCCTCATTGCCGAACGCCAGCACGACTCTGTGCGGACGATAGTTGCTCACCTCATTGTGAACTCAAGCTGAATTATAGAATAACCTCCACTACATGTCAATAAATATTACATAAAACAATTGTGTGATTTAAATGCCTAAATCACGTCATGTATATTGACACATGTGTCGAATTCTTTTATGCTCATAATAATCCATATAAAGGCCGCACAATGGTGTGCCGCCGCCCACCGGCAATGAAGCCCGCTCCCTGCTGACAGGGAACGGGCTTTTATGCTTATTTTCAGCTAAATGAAGGAGGAGCCCCCCATGGCGGTTGCCCGTGAAGATCGTGTTGATATAAAAAAAGGTTTAAGCGTTGACGAAGCGGTTCATAGTCTAATCGAACGTACGCTGCCGGGCAAGGTAGAGCATGTGCTTCTACAGAAAGCCGCTCAGCGAGTGCTTGCCGAGGATTTTTACTCCCCATTTCCTATGCCTCCTTTTCGCCGGGCAGCAATGGATGGTTATGCGCTACATTCAGCTTTTACCCAGACAGCTTCACCCGCTAATCCGATTCGCCTTATCGTAACTGGCGAGGTGCAAGCGGGGGCGGGAGAAATAGCTTGGTTTGCAGGCTCGGGCAGTCGTCCCCTCATTAATGAACAGCTGACGGCCGTGCGTATTTTTACAGGAGCTCCTGTGCCTGAATGTTTTGATGCAGTCATTAGGCAGGAGGAGATTCAGCTCCCGAGCTTGCAAGGACAGCAAACGGACGCAGTGGTATGGGGAATGCCGCAAATTCAAATCAATCAGCCCGTACAGCCGGGAAAAAATATTGCCGAGGCAGGCGAAGATATTGCTGAAAACAGCCTCGTCATTAAAAAAGGCACCAGACTTGGTTCGAAGGAAATTGCCATTCTTGCCTCTTATGGGCAGGAACGGGCTACTGTAGTCGCAAGACCCAAGGTCACCATCATTCCTGTCGGAGATGAGCTGCTGCTTCCGGGCCAGCCCTTGCAGCCGAATCGGATCTACGATGCCAATGGCTTCGCTGTGGAAGCATTTTTGCAAGAGCTGGGTGCCTCGGTGGTTCGTTCCTTGCCAATAAAGGATGATGAGGATGTGATTGCTTCGGCGATTAAACAAGCTGCGGAGCATGCGGATTTGGTTATTACAACGGGAGGCATATCGGTAGGCGATTATGATTGTGTGGCCCGCGCGGCGGATCGCCTCGGTTTTGAGCCATTGTTCACTAAAGTGATGATGCGCCCTGGGCCGCATTCGTCGGCATTCATACATCAAGGAAAGCTGTTGATTAGCTTGTCTGGCAATCCTGCTGCGTGCTACACAGGGCTTGTACTGTTGGGGAAGCCAATCATACAGCATTGGATAGGTCTCAATGGAAGCAAGGCGGAGTGGAAGCAAGCTGTACTAATGGACGATGTGGATAAGCCTTCGCCTTATCCCCGTTATATCCGTGCTTTTGTATGGATGGAGGCGGGGGAATGGCGGGTTAAGCCGCTGCTGAACGATAAATCGGGCAATATTGCTGCTTTTGCGGGGGCGAATGCACTCGCGGCAATTCCGGTTGAAGGTCTTCAGGCAGGAAGGCATGCCGCGTTTCTTAGTTTGACTTAACGAGTGAACACCATTTTGGCTATTTTACTATAGAACGGAGGTAACGGCTTTGATGAAGCAAAAACTTGTCGTTATCGGCAACGGGATGGCTGGCGTTAAATGCGTAGAGGAAATATATGAGCTGGCTCCTGAAGCGTATGACATTACCATTATAGGGGCAGAGCCGCATCCCAATTATAATCGTGTTCTTCTATCCAAAGTGCTGCAAGGGAACACAGCGCTAGCTGATATTACGTTGAACGATTGGAATTGGTACAGTGAGCGGGGCATTAATCTGTTAACTGGCGAGAGGGTTGAGCGAATAAATGCGGAGGAGAAATGGGTGCTGACAGCATCAGGGAAAAAGATAGCCTACGACCGCCTGATTATTGCAACCGGCTCATCGGCATTCATGCCCGTGCTGCCAGGCATTCAAAAGCCCGGCGTAACGACGTTCCGCAATATGGAGGACTGCCAGGCGATGATGGAGGCTTCCCAGCGCTTTAAGCGTGCTGCCGTTATTGGTGGCGGGCTGCTCGGGCTTGAGGCGGCGAGAGGGCTGCTTAATCTCGGGATGGAGGTAGATGTCGTTCACAACGCCGGCTATTTAATGAACCGCCAGCTTGACCGGATGTCAGCAAACCTGCTTAAGGATGAGCTGATGAAGCAGGGAATGCGTTTTTGGCTGAACAAGCGGACGGAAAAAATAACAGGTGTCCGCAGGGCAAGTGGCCTGCTGTTCTCGGATGGAACGACGCTTGCTGCGGATCTCATCGTCGTAGCGATCGGGATTAGCCCGAATTTAGCGGTTACAGCGGATAGCGGCATTCGGACGAATCGTGCAATCATCGTTAACGATTATATGGAAACGAATATAGCAGGCATATACGCAGTAGGGGAGTGCGCTGAGCATCAAGAAACCGTATATGGACTAGTTGCTCCGCTTTATGAACAGGCTAAGGTGCTCGCTCGTCATCTGTGCGAGGTAGAAACGGAAGGCTATCACGGCTCCATACCGTATGCACAATTAAAGGTTTCAGGCGTGGAGGTGTTTTCCGCTGGTGTTATCCGCGATGAAGAAGCCGAAACCGCGCTGCAGCATTATGATGCGATGAAAGGCACTTATAAAAAAGTAACGATGCAAGGCGGTATTGTAGCTGGAGCTGTATTATTCGGAGACAGCTCCGAAGGCAGCAAGCTGCTAGGGTATTTGAAACGCCGCGCTGGAATAGGCGTGCTCAAGGAAAGCGATTCAGGCTCCAAAACAGGCGGAGCTGACGCTGTTGCAGCTGCCATGCCGGACGGTGAAACGGTCTGTGCTTGTAATGGGGTAAGCAAAGCGGCTATTGTAGCGGCGATACATGCTGAGGGACTTGAATCGGCTGATCAAGTGCGCGACAAGACGAAAGCTTCCGGCTCCTGCGGCGGATGCCGTCCAATGGTGGAGGCGCTCGTAGCATATGCTTTATCAGGAGTTGGGGGAGCAGTTAAAGCGGCGCCAATTTGCGGCTGTACGGAGCTTGACCCGGCAGGGCTTAAAGAAGCAATGCTCGGGGATACATTCAGCGATGCTGCTTCAGCAAGAATGGCTCTCAAATGGAACAAGTCCGAAGGCTGCTTCATTTGCCAGACAGCGATGGGCTACTATTTGCGGCTGGCTGCAACAAGTGTCGCAGGCGATGTTCCAGGTCAGGCGAAGCTTCATTACCCGACGCTGCAGTCCGTGCTCCTATCTGCTTCTACGCAAGGGGAAGGGTCCTCCAACTGCCCGATTTCGCATGCCGACCGTCTCGAAGTTGGTGGGCCGGGTTATATTGCTGCAGAGCTGGAGAAGGCGCTGGGAAGTCTGGCATCGCCGACCATGCTCAAAGCTTCTGTATCTGCGGGTGCCTTATACCCTGCCGGTGTGCTGGTTCATGATGTCGGGATTGCAGCATCGCCAGCAGGGTGGGAGCTTTATATTGGCGGACATATGGAAAGCCCGGTCAAGCAAGCTCAACTGCTTATGATAGAGGCAACGGAGCAGCGAGCGGCAGAAACGGCGATAGCCTGCATGCAGTGGTACCGTCAAACCGCCTATTATGGGGAAGCCGTATGGAAATGGCTGGAGCGAGTAGGGCTTATCGCGGTAAGAGAGAAGCTGCTTGACCCTGATTTTCGCGAGGAGCTGCTCGGCAGCTGGCAGCTGGAACGTAACCGAGAGACATGCACCGTTTGAGTAGGGAGGAAAAAATAATGATAGAGCTAAAAGTAGTTGAGCCGAAAGCCCAAATAACGGCAGTCATGGATACACAGTGCCCTTTTTGCAGCGTGCAATGCAAAATGCGCGTTGAAGAGGAGCGCTCGGCGGCTGGACGTTTTGCTTATAAGGTGACAGCGATCCCGAATGCCGCATCGGAAGGAAGGCTATGTGTGAAAGGGATGAATGCGCATCAGCATGCGTTGCATCGCGAGCGCCTTGTTCATCCACTTATTAGACGGGAAGGAAAACTTGTGCAGGCGACATGGGAAGAGGCGCTCGAGCTGGTTTCCAGCCGTTTCCAAGCTTTGCAGGCCGAGCATGGTATGGATTCCGTCGCTTTATATGGCGGCGGCTCGTTGACGAATGAAACGTCTTATTTACTTGGCAAATTCGCTCGTGTTGGTTTGCGTACTCGCTATATTGATTATAATGGACGCTTCTGTATGTCGGCGGCCGCTTCCGCAGGAAGCAAGACGTTTGGTATTGATCGCGGATTAACGAATCAGTTGAAGGAAATTGAACGGTCGGAATGCCTGATTCTTGCCGGAACGAATATAGCGGAATGCCAGCCGACGCTAATGCCTTATTTTACAAAGGCAAAGGAAAACGGGGCGACCATCATTGTCATTGACCCAAGAATGACGGGAACGGCCGAGCTTGCGGACATTCATTTGCAGGTGAAGCCAGGCATGGATGCTGCGCTTGTGAATGGCATGCTAAAAGTTATTTTTGATGAGGGACTCATTGATCGAGGGTTTATTCGCAGCCGTACGAAGGGCTTCGCAGAGCTGGAGCAGCATGTAAAGGCGCTGAATTTGGCTGATATTGCAGAAAGCACTGGTGTTACCGAGTCGCTCATACGCCTCGCTGCGCTCGCATTTGGTGAGGCGAAGACGGGGATGGTTTTTACTGCACGTGGGGTTGAGCAGCATGCCGATGGTCATTTGGCGGTGCGGAATTTTCTCAATATGGTGCTGGCAACGGGGAAAATCGGCCGTGAGGGCTGCGGTTACGGGGCGGTCACTGGGCAAGCCAATGGACAGGGTGGACGAGAGCATGGTCAAAAGGCTGATCAGCTTCCTGGCTATCGACTGATCGAAAATGAGCGCGATCGCGCTTATGTGGCAAGCGTCTGGGGCATTCGCCCGGAGGAGCTCCCCGGCAAAGGGGTGTCCGCTTATGAAATGATGGAAATGGTGCACCGTGAGGAGATTAAAGCTTTACTTGTCATGGGTTCGAATCCTATCGTCTCGAATCCGAATGCAACGCTCGTGGAGGAAGGAATCGCCAAGCTTGATTTTACCGTCGTAGCAGATATGTTTCTGTCCGAAACGGCGCTGCTTGCTGATGTTGTGCTGCCAATATCCGCTTATTTGGAAAATACCGGAACGATGACCAATTTGGAAGGTCGCGTTTTGCTTAGAGAAGCGGGTCGCCTTGCGCCTGGAGAAGCCCGTCATGACTGGGAAGTACTATGCGATCTGGCCAAGAGGCTTGGCCGCGGCGAGTATTTTGCCTTTGAAAATTCGGAGCAAATCTTTAATGAGCTGCGTTTGGCAAGCAAGGGCGGGCTTGCCGATTATTATGGCATTACGTATGACCGGCTGCGCAAGGAGGAGGGCATCTATTGGCCTTGTCCATCGCTTGATCATCCGGGCACGAAACGGCTGTTCGAGAAGTCATTTGCCCATGAGGATGGGCTAGCCGCCTTCCAAACGGTTACGAGTGATTCTCCGGCTGAAAAAACAAACCGTGAGTTTCCGCTGCTTATGACCAATGGACGGCAGCTGTCCCATTACTTGACGGGCGTGCAGACGCACCGCAGCCCTGCGCTGGAAGCGAGAAATGTGGAAAATCATTTGGAGATTCATCCTAATACTGCAAAGAGATACCGCATTGAGGATGCCTCGCTGGTAGCTGTGCAATCGAAGCGGGGAGTGGTCATATTACGCTGCAAGGTGGCGGAAAGCATTCGTGAAGACACCGTATTCATTCCCATGCACTGGGGCGGTGTGCAAAATGTAAACCGGGCGACCAGTCCACAGCTGGACCCTTTTTGCAAAATGCCGGACTTTAAGACAAGCGCGGTAAGCATCCGGCCATACATTGAATATTTACAGGAGCATCAAGCATAAATAAATGCGACATTCCCATACTATGACGAGCCGTAGGTTCTGCCAAAACGGTATTAGCCTTGTTCAAGAGGGGGAATTCGCCGATGTGGCCGTATTCAATGAGTTTAACAGGAGAGCAGCCTGAGCCTTATGATGAAGAGAAGAAAAAGGCGGCTGGGGCGCTTGACGCTTTGCAGCAGCTGGGCCAGGTGAGCATTCCGCAGGCCGAGTCCAATATTTTTTGCATGACGATTATTGGACAGATTGAAGGGCATATGGTACTGCCGCCGCAAAACAAAACGACAAAATACGAGCATTTGATTCCGCAACTGGTCGCAGCCGAGCAAAACCAGAAGATCGAAGGTGTGCTGATCGTTCTCAATACAGTTGGCGGTGATGTGGAAGCGGGGCTCGCTATTGCTGAAATGATTTCTTCCTTGTCAAAGCCGGCCGTTACGCTTGTACTTGGCGGCGGGCATTCGATCGGTGTTCCAATAGCAGTTGCGGGCGACATGTCGTTCATTGCTGCGACAGCAACGATGACGATTCATCCCATTCGCTTGAATGGCACCGTGATCGGTGTTCCCCAAACATTCGAATATTTGGATAAAATGCAGGAGCGCGTCGTTCGCTTCGTTACGATGCATTCCAAGATTCCGGAAGCGACCTTCAAGGAGTTGATGTTTAAAACAGGCGAGCTGACGCGCGATATCGGGACAACAGTCGTCGGCGGAGACGCGGTGAGCCATGGCTTGATTGATGCGGTAGGAGGTCTTGGCGACGCGCTTCGGGAGCTTAGGCGGCTGGTAGAGCAGCGCAGGGTGGACGGTATGCCGGGGGTGTTTAACTAATGTCTGTTCTGTATACGATTGTTCCGCTGGAAGAAGTGCTTGCAGGCTGGCAGGCGGAGGAGAAAATCAATCAGGGCCGCGAAGTTTGGGTGGAGGGCGTTTATATGCAGGTAGAGCCTATTGCGCCAGGGATGGGCAAAGTCATTCGGCTCATTCATTGCGGACTGGATGATTACTTAAATCCGCAGCTTTCGCCAGGAGCTGTTGTCAAATATTGAAAATGGATTTTCCGGTTTAAGGGACTATCGAACGAATAGGAACATTTGTCCACCTATGGTATAATGTTTTACCGGGGGTGACGAACGTTGGCTAAGAAGAGAAGGGGCAAGAAATCGCTCGCAGCAAATTTGAAATATGAGGTTTACGGTATTTTACTCATTACGGTATCGATTATTGCTTTATCGGGAGAGGCGACGGTTGGACGTTCATTGTCCAAACTGTTCGGCCTCTTTCTGGGTAAATTTTACTTTGTGATTGCACTGATTGGCATATATGTGGGGCTGGTCGTGATGGTCAAACGAATGTGGCCGAAAGGTTGGTCGAACCGGAAAACAGGCATGCTTGTGCTCGTGTTAGCCTTTACGCTATGGAGCTCCATTGCCGAAATTGACCGCAAGCTGGGGGATACGACGCTGTTGTCTGGCAAGGTGATTTTGAATCAGCTGGACAGCGACTTAAGGGGCGAGCTGCTTGCTTCCAATCCGCAGGATTTACGCCCGCTTAAGGATAAGGCAATTAGCGGAGGTTACGTTGGAGCGCTGCAATATTCCGTGCTTTTCACCTTATTTGGGAAAATTGGCGCCCAGCTGCTAATGCTCGTCATGATTGCAATTTCCATTATGCTCATTACAGGGAAGTCCTATGTGGAGCTGTTCAAGACGCTGCGTACCCGCTTTGTTCGTATGCTCAAGCTGCTCGCAGCAAAATGGTCGGATTATTCCGCCGAGCGGGCTGCGGCGCAATCATCTAGAAATGCAAGCGTAGTATCGGGAGCAAGCACCGTGCTCACTTCGGACAATACGATTGATGATGATGAGGATTTTGTACCTCGCCTTGCCAAAAATAAAAAGTCGCTGTTTTTCTCCTGGCGGCAATCCGATAAGACGAAAGCTGCCGCCAGCCATGACGAATGGGAACTGGAGGATGAGCCGCTTCATGGTGAGGCTGGTCGTGGCGAAGAGGGCGCAGCAGTACCGCATTGGGCGGAAGATTGGGATCAGGATCAAGACTGGGACAATAAGCAGAACGGATCTGTTGCCCAAACATCGACCGGTACTATTGCTTCATCAACCGCAGCTCCGATGCCGGAGACAAGCGCTAGCTTATGGCCTAGCGAGCAGGAGGATTTGGCTGCCAAAGCTGCTCAGCCATACGCTCATACCGACATAACTGATGAGCAGGAATGGTCAGAGCCATGGAGACCGCAAGAAACGCAGGAACAGCAAGAGCTGGTACATATAGAAGGAAACGAAGCAGAGGAAGCGGGAAATCATGCAGTTGAGCAGATGAATGAGGAATTTGAGCAGGCTGTTCAACAGGATAGCGAAAAGTATGAAGAACCTCTATTGGATGGCGTGAGAGCGGCAGAGAGCCAACAGATTGCTGCTGTATCTGGCTCTAATGCTGGCAATAATGAAGCGAATCATCAAGCAGCGGAAAGCAAGCCCGCGCTAGCACCATTAAGCGTGCCAGTGGTCAAGCCGTACGTTTTACCGCCGTTTACTTTGCTGTCCAAGCCTAGCCATATGGTTAGAGGCGGCATTGGCTCAAGTTCCATGGAGGCGAAGCTTAAGCTGGAGCGGACGCTCGAAAGCTTTGGCGTGAAGGCGAAGGTGCTTGATCCCGTTATCGGCCCAGCCGTTACCCGTTTTGAGGTTGAACCGGCATCGGGCGTCAAGGTGAGTAAAATTGTCAGCTTGACCGATGATATCGCACTTGCGCTTGCAGCCAAGGATATTCGAATGGAAGCGCCTATTCCAGGAAGGTCGGCTATCGGGATAGAAGTGCCGAATATGGAAATCTCCATCGTTACGATGCGAGAAGTAATGGAAACAAAAGAATTTTATGAATCGCCTTCCAAGCTGTCGATTGCCTTTGGCCGTGATATTGCGGGCAAGCCAATCGTGGGCAATTTGGCGAAAATGCCCCATTTGCTTGTAGCGGGAGCGACAGGTTCCGGTAAATCAGTTTGTATAAACGGTATTATTACTAGTATTTTGTACAAAGCAACGCCAGATGAAGTTAAGTTTCTCATGGTTGACCCGAAAATGGTGGAGCTAAACGTATATAACGGTATACCGCATTTGCTGGCTCCTGTTGTAACAGATCCGCGTCGTGCATCGCTTGCGCTTAAGAAAATCGTTGTCGAGATGGAAAAACGCTATGAGCTGTTTTCAAAATCGGGAACTCGTAATATTGAGGGCTACAACACTTTAATGGCAGATAATCCGAAAGCGGTTCTGCCTTACATTGTCGTCATTGTCGATGAGCTTGCCGATTTAATGATTGTAGCGGCTAACGATGTCGAGGACGCCATTGCCAGACTTGCGCAAATGGCTCGCGCGGCAGGCATTCACCTTATTATTGCGACTCAGCGTCCGTCTGTTGACGTCATTACCGGTGTCATTAAAGCGAATATTCCATCGCGAATTGCTTTTGGTGTGTCTTCTCAGGTCGATTCACGAACGATACTCGACATGGTCGGAGCGGAAAAGCTGCTTGGCCGCGGCGACATGCTTTACTTGCCAATGGGTACTTCCAAGCCAACGCGGGTACAGGGAGCATTCCTTTCGGATCAGGAGGTCGAGGCGCTCGTTGGTTACGCCAGAGGGCAGGCAGAAGCGGAATATAAGGAAGATCTTGTACCGGAAATTGACGAGGAGACGGCTAGCTCTGAAGAGGTCATGGACGAGCTGTATGATCAGGCCGTTCAAATCGTCGTCGAAGCAAAGCAAGCGTCGGTCTCCCTGCTGCAACGCCGTATGCGAATTGGCTACACTAGGGCTGCAAGGCTCATTGACGAGATGGAAGCCCGCCATATTGTGGGTCCATACGAAGGCAGCAAGCCGCGTGAGGTGCTGCTTACAATAGATCAGCTCGAAGCGGGACGAATTAGCTCTTAAATGCCACCAGCGAAAAATTTTGCATAGAAGCTGGACTGATTTCTCATACTAGACTTAGGCAACGCTGCTAATTAGCGTACTATCTTGTAAGAGAAAGGCAGATCCTTCTATGAAAAAAAGACTAATGGTCATAACCGCAGTGCTCGTTATCGCCTTGTTCGGCTCCTATTCACTCCGGCATATGAATCAAGCTAAGACATCGGAGACATTCAGCAGTGCAACGCTCAAGGTTGGTTCCTCGGGCAAGGATGTGTACGAGCTGCAAGGCAGGCTGAAATATCTGGGATATTTCAGCGGGAAAGTAGATGGGCAGTTTGGAGCAAGCACGAAAAATGCCGTTACCTGGTTCCAATGGAAATTCGGAATGAAGGCGGATGGGGTGGTCGGGGCTTCGACAAAGCTGAAGCTTTGGGAAGCGACCAAAGCTTGGAAGCCGACAGCAGCAGCAGATTCGTCGTCCACACAAGCTGGTTCGGGGAATACAGCTGCTCCTAGCAATGGCGGCGGAGGTGGAAGCTCGCTTTCCAAGTCCAACAAGCTGGGTCTCAGCGCCAATGATTTGAAGCTGATGGCGAACGCCGTATACGGGGAATCTAGAGGCGAACCCTATGTAGGGCAAATAGCCGTTGCAGCGGTCATTCTAAATCGACTGCAATCAACTAGCTTTCCGAATTCGATTTCGGGCGTTATTTTTCAGCCGGGTGCCTTTACCGCGGTAGCGGATGGCCAAATTTGGCTGACGCCAAATGAAACAGCTAGCCGTGCGGTTATGGATGCGATAAACGGCCAGGACCCTTCAAATGGCTGTTTGTATTATTTTAATCCAGAAACGGCAACCTCGAAGTGGATATGGACTAGGCCTCAAGTGAAAACGATAGGCAAGCACATTTTTTGCATGTAGCGCCTGTACAGAAGCAACCGTTCTGCCTTAACGCAGCTCTGGTTGCTTCTTCCTTTTCGCATCGGTTAGAATGGTATAGGATACTTGAAATTGGAATACATTTACTTGAAGCATAGTACGTTATGCTTTTCGTATGCATAAAAATTTAGTTTGGAAGGAGCTAGCGAAGGTGACACTTTTCGAAAGAGGACAATTTGGTCGAATACGGCTGCATGTGCTGCCTACTAAGCGTTTCAAGACGTTCGCGATTTCCTTGTTTGCCGGGCGTGTGCTTGCAGAAGATACGGTTACAGAGACAGCTCTTATTCCTTTTGTGCTGCGCAGAGGGACGGCGGCGACGCCTGAGACGAAAGCATTTCGCGAGCGACTCGATGATTTGTACGGTGCCGGCTTCGGCTTTGATGTATATAAGCGTGGAGATTCTCAAATCGTCCAATTCCGCATGGATGTCATTAACGATCAATTCGTAGCCGCGGACACGCCGCTGCTTGCTGCGTCATTGGGACTGCTTGGCGAGGTGCTGACCGAGCCTTTGCTCGAAAATGGCGCATTCAGCCGTAAATATGTCGATGCGGAAAAAGTGACGCTCACGAAACGGCTGGAGTCAATCGTCAATGATAAAATCCGCTATGCTGCTGAGCGATGCGTTGAAGAAATGTGCGCGAATGAGCCTTATCGGCTGCATCCGCTTGGCAAGCTTGCTGCGATTGAAGGGATAACCCCTGAATCACTCCATAAGCAATACAAGACATGGCTTGGGGAAGCGGCGCTCGATTTGTACGTAGTTGGCGATACTACGCTTGAGGAAGTGACAGCTTACGTACGTGATGCGTTTAAGCTGGCTGACGGAGCAGCGGCGAGCTATCCAGCGGCAGACGTTACTCATCAGGTGCGCGAGGTTCATACGGTTGTAGAGCGAATGGATGTGACTCAAGGGAAGCTGAATTTGGGTCTGCGTACAGGTGTCGCTTATGGGGATGATGATTATGCGGCAGCTCTTATGTATAATGGTGTGCTCGGCGGATACCCGCACTCCAAGCTGTTTTTGAATGTGCGCGAGAAGGAAAGCCTGGCTTATTATGCCGCTTCCCGTCTGGATGGACATAAAGGCATATGCACGGTGCAGTCAGGCATCGAAATCGAGAACTATGAGAAAGCGGTCAAAATTATTCGCGAGCAGCTTGAGAGCATGCGTCAAGGCGTGCTGTCCGAGCTTGAAATGAGCCAGACGAAAGCAATGATAGCGAACCATCTGCGCGAGCTTCAGGATTCTGCTTATGAAATGATCGCTTACGATTTTAATGCGGTGCTGTCCGGCAAGGAAAGAAGCGCCGAGAAGCTGCTTGAGCAGGTGCAGGCTGTTACCGCTGCTGATATTGTCAGAGTCGCACAAAATGTGCAGCTCGATACGATTTATTATTTGCGTGATCGGAAGGAGGCGTAACCACCGTGCAACCATTGGAATATAAGGGCGTGCAGGAGACGCTTTATCGTGAAGTGCTGGATAATGGACTTGAAGTCATAGTGCTGCCTAAAGAGGGCTTTCATAAAACATACGCTACATTTTCCACGAAATACGGCTCAGTAGATAATTGGTTCGCAGTCGGCGAAGGGGAAGCGGTCAAAGTGCCGGACGGAATTGCTCACTTTTTGGAGCATAAAATGTTCGAGGAGCCGACGGGCGATATTTTTGCTACGTTTGCGTCCCAAGGCGCTTCTGCTAATGCTTTCACAAGCTTCGACCGCACGGTATATTTGTTTTCGGCGACGGAGCAAATTCCTGCCAACCTGGAGACGCTCATTAATTTTGTGCAAAATCCTTATTTCACCGATACGAATGTGGACAAGGAAAAAGGCATTATTGAGCAGGAAATCAATATGTACAAGGATAATGCCGACTGGCGCGTTTATTTTGGGCTCATTGATGCGCTGTACCATTCCCATCCGGTTCATATTGATATTGCCGGCACTGTGGAGTCGATTTATCAAATTGACAAGGAAACGCTGTACCAATGCTATGAAACCTTTTATCACCCATCCAATATGCTGCTGTTCGTCGTTGGCGGCGTAGATGCGAAGGAAGTATTTGATCTTGTAAGGAACAATCAGGCAGCCAAAAACTTCAAGCAGCAAGGCGTAATTCGCCGCTTGTTTGAGGAAGAGCCGACTTCGGTCAAAACACCGCATAAAGTAACGAAGCTTCCGGTATCGCTGCCGAAATGCATGTTTGGCTTTAAGGAGAAAAATACGGGGTTATCCAATGAGCAACTGCTGCGTCAGGAAGTTACTTCCAAGCTGATGCTCGATGTTTTGTTCGGACCGAGCTCAGCTTTGTATGAAGAGCTCTATGAAAGTCAGCTCATATCCGATTCCTTTGGAACCGAATATAATGCAAATCCAGGCTATGCGTTCTCGGTACTTGGCGGAGATACGCCAGATCCAGAGCAGCTACTTGCTCGTGTTAAGGCTGCTATTGAGCAGGCGTTAGAAAACGGACTGGATGAAATCGCCTTTGAACGCTCTAAAAGGAAAAAAATCGGCGGTTATTTGCGGATGCTGAACTCCCCTGAATCCATCGCTGGCGAATTTACGCGCTACCGCTTCCGGGATAGTGACATGTTTGATGTGCTGCCATTGTATGAAAGCTGTACGCTTGAGCAGGCGAATGAGCGTCTGCGTGAGCATTTTGATTTTAATCAGCTGGCGGTATCGGTAGTGGAGAAGCCTGAGGCGTGAAGACGCTTGGGGAGATGACAGTGCTTATTACAGGGGGAAGCCGTGGCATCGGCGCCGCAATTGCGCGGCGCTTCGCGGCAGAAGGCATGAATGTCGTCATCCATTATTTGAATGCCCATGAGGCGGCAAATGAAACTGCGAGGGAATGCTTGCAGCTTGGCGGAGATGCGATGACCATTACCGCTGATTTGCGCTCCAAGGAGCAGCTGCTGCGCATGCGAGACAAGCTTGAGGCGCATAACCGAATGCCTGATATACTCGTCAATAATGGCGGTATTGCGCATTACGGCATGCTGATGGACGTAACGGAGGAAGTATGGGACGACCTGATGGCCGTCAATCTCAAGGGAATGTTTTTGTGCAGCCAAATTTTTATGCCGCGCATGATCGAAAATCGTTTTGGCCGAATCATTAATGTATCTTCCGTTTGGGGGATATCGGGCGCCTCCTGTGAAGTGCTGTATTCCACCTCCAAGGGAGGAATGAACGCTTTTACGAAAGCTTTGGCTAAGGAATTGGCTCCGTCGGGCGTTACGGTCAACGCGGTTGCCCCAGGTGCGGTCAACACGGAGATGATGGATGGGTTTAATGAGGATGAGAAAACAGCGCTGGAGCAGGAAATTCCGCTGGGCCGTCTTGGCCAGCCGGATGAAGTCGCTTCGCTCGTTTATTTTCTTTCCCTGCCGGAATCCTCCTACATTACTGGCCAAGTCATCAGCCCTAATGGCGGCTGGCATACGTAAGGCGAAATGCTGTTTTTTGATGTCGCAACCTCCGCATAATCTGCCTCTTATCGAAGCAGAATAATGACTGTTGATGATTCTTCACAACACAAGGAGGCGAAGGAAAATGTCAACCGTTCTTACAAACTTCGATACGTGGAAGCAGTTTTTGGCTGACAAGGTCCAGCATGCGAAGCAAATCGGTATGGACGACGAGTCTATAGCGAAACTGGCCTTCGAAATCGGTTCTTTTCTCGATGAAAAGGTCGATCCGAAAAATGAGGAGCAGCGCGTATTAAAGGAGCTGTGGGATGCAGGCGACGATTCCGAGCGCAAAGTTCTAGCCCGTCTCATGTTCAAGCTGGTACAAAAGGCGTAATTCGCTACATGTTATTCGCAGAAAAGCCTCCCGCACGGAGGCTTTTCTGCGAATATGAATAATAAATGCTGCAATGGCCACAACCTTTTCAATAGTTTTGATGTGAGGTTGCAGGATTGTGGCGAAAATTGTAGAATAAGATTTTGACGGACAACTGGATATGTATGGTCAACAATGTGCTGGGATGGTGATTAGGCTGGAATCAAAACAATGGTATATGGAATATAAGATACATAAGAATAGGCCAGGCTTGCTCGGTGATATAGCTTCTTTGCTTGGTATGCTGGAAGTAAATATAATGACGATTAACGGTGTGGAAGACCGGACGCGCGGCATGCTGCTGCAAACCGATGATGAAGAAAAAATCGTGCTGCTAGGCAAAATGCTGAAAAAGGTTGATAACATTACAGTGAACAAGCTGCGTACGCCAACCATCGTAGACATTTTGGCTGTGCGCCATGGAAGATATATCGAACGTGATTCTGACGATCGCAAAACATTCCGTTTCACACGGGATGAGCTTGGTATTCTCGTTGATTTTCTTGGCGAAGTGTTTAAACGTGAAGGCAATCAGGTTATAGGTTTACGTGGCATGCCGCGTGTAGGAAAAACGGAATCCATCATCGCTGGCAGCGTATGCTCTAATAAACGGTGGGCGTTTGTTTCTTCTACGCTTCTCCGCCAAACGGTAAGAAGCCAGCTGTCGGAAGAAGAAATGAACGAAAATAATATTTTCATCATCGACGGCATTGTGAGCACGATTCGTTCCAATGAGCGCCATCATGCCTTGCTGCAGGAAATTATGGCTATGCCTTCGACGAAGGTCATTGAGCATCCCGATATTTTTATTAAAGAATCCCAATACGATCACAGCCATTTTGATATTATAATAGAGCTGCGCAATACGCCGGATGAGGAAATATCGTACGAATCGTTCACAGCAAATTACTCGGATGATTTTTAAGCTGAAAGGAGGAAGCAGGCATGTCTAATCTTGGAGCGCTGCTCCGCAAGGCGCGTGAAGAACGCGGGCTGACGCTTGACGATATTCAGGAAACGACGAAAATTCGCAAACGCTACCTCGAAGCCATTGAAACCGGCGATCACAGCGTGCTGCCGGGAAGCTTCTATTTACGGGCCTTCGTGAAAAATTATTGCGAGGCTGTAGGACTTGATACCGAAGAGGTGCTGCGCCTGCACGAGAAGGAAGTACCGAATACCATTACAGAGACGTTAACGGAGCCCGTTACGACAAGGCCGCCCAGACGCGTACAGTCTGTCGGCTCTGACCGTATTGGCAAGCTAGGCTTTAATGTGATGATGTGGTCATTTTTGATTTTGATTGTGGCGGTCGTATGGATTTTTGTCATAAATCAAAAAGACAAACCGTCTGATATGATCGATCAAGGAACGAAAATTACCGATGAATCTGCGCCGCCTACGCCGACACCGGAAGCTGGAGCGACAACGGGCGCTGTTGCACCTACTGTTACTCCATCTCCTACACCGACGATTCAGGAGGATGTGACGGTTACTTTTTCATCGAAAATCGGCAAGGTAGACCATTATGACGTAGGTCCAGGAACAGCCGTTCACAAGCTGGAAATCAAGGTCGCTGGCGGAAAAAGCTGGATGGAAGTTCGCGAAGGTGGATCTAAGGGCAGCGCGCTGCTATCAGAAAATGCAAACGACGGCTCTACGCTGAACTTTGAATTGACGCAGCCGTTATATATTAACGTGGGCCGCGCCGATCTGGTCACGATTTCAGTTGATGGCGTGCTTGTTCCAGATGGGGATCGGGCAGGCTCGAAAAAAATTCAGCTGAATCCGGCGGCATCGGCGAATGCAGGCAGTCCGGAAGCGACTGTCTCGGCTACGCCGTAACAGTGATTAAAGCTATTTTATAGGGGAGTGGAGTTACATGTCTTCAGAAAGTTCATTTGATATTGTGTCCAAGGTGGACATGCAGGAGCTAAACAATGCGATTCAGCAGGCGGAGCGTGAAATCGAGACGCGCTTTGATTTTAAAGGAAGCAAGAGCAGCATTAAGCTTGAAAATGAAGAGCTGGTTCTCGTTTCTGACGATGAATACAGACTCAACAGCGTTATTGATATTTTGCAATCGAAAATGATTAAACGCGGCGTGCCGATCAAAAATATGGATTACGGCAAAATTCAGTCGGCTTCGGCGAATACCGTTCGCCAGCATGTTAAGCTCAAGCAGGGCATCGATCAGGAGCACTCCAAGAAAATTAATATTTTGATTCGCGATTCGAAGCTAAAAGTGAAAAGCCTGATTCAAGGTGACCAAATTCGCGTAAGCGGCAAAAGCCGCGACGACTTGCAAGCCGTTATGAATTTACTGCGCGGTGCTAATTTGCCGATTGAGCTGCAATTCACAAATTATCGTTAACCGGATGTGACGGTATAGAGGTCCTCTTTTTTCGCTGTTTGGCGGGAGAAGGGGGCTTTGTTACACCTGTTTTTCTTCATTTTGACACCAGATTAAGCAATGTATTATACTTGGTAAGATAGTTTCGCGGAAGGGATCTGGGGAGACGCAGATGACAGAACAGGTGAGTGTAATAACGCGCAATGGCAGGATGGCAGGACAGATTTTGTTTTATTCGGGGAGGAAAAGGCATGAATCTCGCCAATAAAATTACGCTGGTTAGAATTATTTTAGTGCCAATTATTATGGTTTTCCTACTCGTTAATATGAATGTGGGCTCAGTTGTATTTGATGACTATTCCATTACATATAACCAGATTATTGCGGCAATTATTTTTATTGTGGCAGCGAGTACGGACGGTTTGGACGGGTATATCGCCCGCAAGAACAAAATTGTAACCAATTTGGGCAAGCTTCTTGATCCACTCGCTGACAAGCTGCTTGTTGCGGCTGTACTGATTTCACTGGTGGAGATGGATAAGCTGGCTGGCTGGATTGCCATCCTAATTATTAGCCGTGAATTCGCTGTTACGGGACTTCGCCAAATTGCGCTGCTTGAGGGCAGTGTTATGGCGGCTAGCAAATGGGGCAAGTGGAAAACAGCTATACAAATTACGATGATTATATCGCTTTTGCTTAACAATTTCCCGTTCGCCTTCATCTCGTTTCCATTCGATTTGATTGCAAGCTGGGTCGCAGTTGCGATTACGCTCTATTCCGGGATTGATTATTTTGTGAAAAATAAACATTTAATACCGGTAGAATAACGATGAAACGCGCTATGCCGTTTTTTGAAAAGCATCTTCCCTGTTTCGGGGAGGATGCTTTTGCTTACCGAATTATAGCGCTGCCATTACCTAAAGGAGGATGAATAGCATGAAAGCAGAGATTATAGCAGTAGGTACTGAATTGCTGCTTGGACAGATTGTAAATACAAATGCACAGTATTTGTCCCAAGAGCTGGCTGGGCTAGGTATAGATGTATATTTTCAATCGGTAGTCGGAGACAACCCAGAACGTATTCGCAAAGCGATTGTAACCGCGAGAGAACGCGCCGACTTGCTCGTGTTTACCGGAGGCTTAGGACCTACGCTTGATGATTTGACGAAGGATGTGCTGGCTGCTTATTTGAACCGCGGTTTGTCCTTGCACAAGCCTTCTATGGATAAAATCGAGGAGCTGTTCAGCTCAAGAGGCATGCATATGGTCGAAAGCAATCGCAGACAGGCATTGTCTATCGATGGCAGCGTGGCGCTGCACAATGCGGCGGGTCTTGCCGTAGGCAACGCCCTGACAGAGGATGGCACGCATTACATGCTGCTGCCTGGGCCTCCTAGGGAAATGAAGCCGATGATTGACGGGCCGGGCAAGGAATGGCTGCTGACGCTTCTGGGACACGAGCAGCCGCTTTATTCGCGTTTGCTTAAGTTCGCTGGCATTGGGGAGTCCAACTTGGAGGCTAAGCTTCTAGATTTAATTGAAGCACAGGTTGATCCGACAATTGCTCCTTATGCGAAGGAAGGCGAGGTAGCTATTCGTGTTTCTACGAAAGCGGCAACGCAGGCAGAGGCTGACAGCAAGATAGATGCGACAGTGGAACAGATTATTGAACGCATTGGAGAGCATCTGTATGCCCAAGAAGACATTCCACTGGAGGAGGCGGTCATAAGACTGCTTCGTGCGAGCAGACGCAAGCTGGCCAGTGCTGAGAGCTGCAGCGGTGGTCTGTTAGCTGAGCTGATTACGAGCGTTCCAGGAAGCAGTGGGGAATATACGGGCGGCGTTGTAACGTATACGAATGAGATGAAGCATGCGCTGCTTGGCATACCTTTGGCACAGCTAGAGGGCGAAGGGGCCCCTGGGGCGATCAGCGAATCGACAGCTGCGTTAATGGCTGAGCGGATACAGCAGCTTGCAGACAGCGACTTCGGCGCGTCCATAACAGGTGTGGCAGGACCCGCGGAAAGCGAAGGCAAGCCTGTAGGACTTGTTTATATAGCTATTGCCGAGCGTGGTAAGGAGACGGCGGTTTATCCGCTGCAATTAAGCGGCAGCCGGACGATTATTCGCGTACGTGCTGTAAAAACGCTGCTGTACCGTTTGTGGCTTGCTATCCAGAACTAAAGATCGATGTACGATGTCCAAAATCAGGCGAAAGGTGTTGCTTTTTGCCGGAAACGGGCGTATACTGAACACAACTTACGGAAGAACCGTGGCGAAGATAACTTTGCTGCGGTTTTTTTTGTTTAGTTCAAGGTGAAACAGCTGTTGCCGTCCTCTGGCGGCACATCGTGTTTCAGTCCGAGAAATATAAGCCTAATTTATACGTGAAAAACTTATAAATGCTTATATTTTTAGAAATTTCAAAGCTGCATGCCTACCGTCGTCTTCACAAAAAAAACGAATGTATGTTCGAAAAAGTGCTTGGCAAAGGGTCGGAAAAAGGTTATCATTATAATATAAATAACGAAGGATGTGAGTTGATTGGCTGATCGTCGTGCTGCGTTAGATATGGCTATGCGTCAAATTGAGAAACAATTCGGCAAGGGCTCTATTATGAAACTAGGGGAATCAACACATATGCAAGTGGAGGTCGTGCCGAGCGGCTCGCTTGCTTTAGATATCGCACTTGGAATCGGGGGGTTCCCGAGAGGACGTATTATTGAAGTATATGGACCAGAATCTTCTGGTAAAACGACCGTTGCGCTTCATGCGATTGCAGAAGTTCAACGTGCAGGTGGACAAGCTGCCTTTATCGATGCAGAGCATGCACTTGATCCGTTATATGCAAGCAAGCTAGGCGTCAATATCGATGAATTGCTGCTTTCCCAGCCAGATACAGGGGAGCAAGGGCTGGAAATCGCAGAAGCGCTCGTTCGTAGTGGCGCGGTTGACATTGTTGTTATTGACTCCGTTGCGGCACTTGTACCTAAGGCTGAGATTGAAGGCGACATGGGTGACTCGCACGTTGGTTTGCAAGCACGTCTAATGTCTCAGGCACTTCGCAAGCTGTCTGGCGCCATCAGCAAATCGAAGACGATTACGATCTTTATTAACCAACTGCGTGAGAAGGTCGGCGTTATGTTCGGTAACCCTGAGACGACACCTGGTGGACGCGCTTTGAAATTTTATTCCAGCGTACGTCTTGATGTCCGCCGTATTGAGACACTGAAGCAAGGCAATGATATGATTGGTAACCGTACACGTATTAAAGTTGTCAAAAACAAAGTGGCTCCGCCGTTTAAGCAAGCCGAGGTTGACATTATGTATGGTGAGGGCATTTCCAAAGAGGGCACGCTTGTTGATTTGGGTGTTGAACTCGATATTGTACAAAAAAGCGGTGCGTGGTTTTCCTACAATGGCGAGCGTCTCGGTCAAGGCCGGGAAAATGCTAAGCAGTTTTTGAAAGATCATGCAGATATTGCCGACGTCATTGACAAGCAGATTCGTGATGCCAGCAATTTGGTAGCGACTGCCACTCAGGCGACAGGGCTTGGTAAAGAAGAAGAGGACGAAGACGATTTCGACGAGTCTGAATTGGATTAATACGCTAAATTAGTAGCGAAATGGATAAATACTGATGACGACGCCGTTCCTTTTTAGGGACGGCGAACTTGTTTTAGGCAACATTTACAACTAGTTGCAAAACGTAATTTGGAGGGCCTATGATTGAAATCAGAGCGGTCGAGAAAGACAGTAAGCACCGAAGCCGCTATCTTATATTCGCGGAAGGCGAAGAGCCGATATTATCGGTTCATGAGGATCTGTTGATCCGCCATACGCTGTTTAAAGGACAACTTCTGACAGAGTCGCAAATAGAAGAAATTGGCAGCGAGGACGAGCGGTATTGCGCTTATGCGATGGCTGTTTATTATTTGGGCTTCAAGCCGCGGACAGGCAAGCAGATAGAGCAGTATCTGCAACGGAAGCTAATTGCTCAGGATCATATTAATTACACCATAGAGCGTTTAGAAAAGGAACATATTGTGGATGATGAACAGTATGCGATGCAATTTGCCGCTCAGCGAATGAAAAGCAGCCAGAAAGGCAGACGTTACATTCAGCAGGAACTTATGCAGCGGGGCGTATCGAAAACAGCAGCGCTTGCTGCTACTTCAGCAATTGACAGTGACATGGAGATGAATACAGCTAATGCTACCGCTTCCAAAAAATGGAGAACCATAAAAGGAGAGCCGTTTGAGCGCAGACGCAAGCTGGCGGCGTTTTTAATACGAAGGGGCTTTCCTGTAGACATTATTAAAGCCGCCGTAAAATCAGCGGAAGAGAATGCATAATCAATGAAGCAAAAAGATCAACTTGGGCTTTTGCTTGACAAGTGATTTTACCAAAAGATAAAATGAGTTTGTATTCCTTCCACATCAAATCTATTTTCCTTCCAAAAATTGATTTGAGAAGATTATTTTCGGCGAGTTGTTAGAAGATGAAAACGGTATGGAAACCGACTAAAATCAAATATCATTCCAAGCGTTTGCTTTTGTGAATGCAACGAGGAGGTGAACAAGAGGATGGATCCTATTTGGACGATCTTGATCAGTCTCGTTGTTGGCGTTATTTTCTTTGGAGTTGGTTATTTTATTCGAAAGTCGATTGCCGAAGCCAAAATTTCCAGTGCTGAGCAGGCTGCTATCCAAATCGTAGAAAATGCGAAAAAAGAAGCAGAAGCCCAGAAGAAGGAAACGGTGCTGGAAGCGAAAGATGAAGTCCACAAACTTCGTACCGAAGCTGAAAAAGACATTCGTGAACGTCGTAATGAGGTTCAGCGACAGGACAGACGTTTACTCCAGAAAGAGGAGTCGTTGGATAAAAAATTAGAAGCGCTGGAACGCAAAGAAGAATTAGTTGCCAACAAAGAGAAACGGATCGATGAAACCCAAGAACAGATTGATACCATCTATAAGCAGCAGCTTAGCGAGCTGGAGAGAATTTCCGGCTTGACGATGGAAGGTGCGAAATCGATTATTTTGTCTAATGTTGAACAGGAAGTACGACATGAGACAGCGCAGATGATCAAGGAAATCGAGCAGCAGGCTAAAGAAGAAGCAGATAAAAAGGCACGTGATATTATATCGCTCGCTATCCAACGTTGTGCGGCTGATCACGTAGCAGAAACGACTGTATCAGTCGTCTCCTTACCGAATGAGGAAATGAAAGGCCGCATTATCGGACGCGAAGGTCGTAATATCCGCGCTCTGGAAACATTGACCGGTATCGATCTTATTATCGACGATACACCGGAAGCGGTCATCCTGTCTGGCTTCGATCCTATCCGGCGTGAAATTGCCCGAACTTCACTTGAGAAGCTTGTCGCTGACGGACGTATCCATCCTGCTCGTATTGAAGAGATGGTTGAGAAATCACGCAAGGAAGTGGATGAGCGTATCCGTGAATACGGGGAGCAAGCTACTTTTGAGGTGGGTGTTCATGGCTTGCATCCTGACTTGATTAAGATTTTGGGAAGACTCAAGTATCGGACAAGCTACGGTCAAAACGTGCTCAAGCACTCCATGGAGGTTGCTTACTTGACTGGACTTATGGCTGCCGAGCTAGGCGAGGATATTACACTCGCAAAGCGTGCAGGCTTGCTGCATGACATCGGTAAAGCACTTGACCATGAGGTTGAAGGCTCGCACGTTGAGATTGGCGTTGAACTAGCCAAGAAATACAAAGAGCATCCTGTTGTTATTAACAGTATTGCTTCCCACCATGGCGATTGTGAAGCCACTTCGGTTATCGCAATGCTGGTTGGTGCAGCTGACGCTTTGTCGGCAGCACGTCCAGGCGCACGCCGTGAGACGCTCGAAACGTACATCAAGCGTCTGGAGAAGCTGGAGAATATTTCGGAGTCATTCGATGGTGTTGAGAAATCGTATGCCATCCAGGCCGGACGTGAAGTACGCGTTATGGTACAGCCTGAGAAGATTGACGATACAGAAGCATTCCGACTCGCTCGCGACATTACGAAGAAAATTGAAAGTGAGCTTGATTATCCAGGCCACATCAAAGTCACCGTTATTCGTGAGACACGCGCTGTGGAATACGCGAAGTAAACAGCATAGCAACGCGGAAAAGTGGCTGCCCTGCAGCCACTTTTCCTGTCTGAATAGGTAAAAGGAAGTGAGCAGCAGTGAACGTATTATTTATTGGAGATATTGTTGGAAGTGTAGGGCGTGCAGCCGTTAAGCAAGTGCTTCCAGCGCTTAAATCGAAATACAACCCGCATATTATTATCGTGAACGGTGAAAATGCAGCAGCAGGTCGGGGCATTACTAAAAGCATTGTCAATGAGCTGTTTGAATGCGGTGTTCACGGGATTACGATGGGCAATCATACATGGGATAACAAAGATATTTTTGATTGGATTGATGATGAGCCCCGTATCGTAAGACCTGCGAACTACGCGGAAGGAACGCCGGGACAAGGCATGGCGATCATTAAAGCGAACGGCAAGCAGCTGGCGATTATAAATTTGCAGGGAAGAACGTTTTTACCGCCGATTGATTGTCCATTCCGCAAAGCGGATGAGCTAATCGAGGTGGCGCATGAAACGACGAAAAATATTTTGGTCGATTTTCACGCGGAAGCGACTTCGGAAAAAATTGCAATGGGCTGGCATTTGGCTGGTCATGTATCTGTGGTTGTAGGAACGCATACGCATGTTCAGACGAATGACGACACGATTTTGCCAGGCGGCACAGCCTACTTGACGGATGTGGGCATGACGGGCCCGAAGGACGGAGTGCTGGGGATGGAGCGCAATGCGGTGCTGCATCGGTTTATGACTCAAATGCCTACACGTTTTGTCGTGGATGAAGGCAAGTGGCATTTGCATGGCGTGTCGATCCAAATCGATGATGCGACAGGCGAAACGACCAAATTCCAAAAAATTAGACTGGTTGAAGAAGATTGGCTGCTCATGTAGCAGTCTTTTTTGTTTAAAATTTAGATAATTCAGAACAGTTCGTTAATTTCGGCGATAAAAGCAGGAATTTTTCTACCTCTCTCGAATATTATTGCTAGTAGTGGAATCCATCCATCATTCCCGAGGAGGTACATTTTTATGGATGTATTAAAAGTTTCAGCAAAGTCCAATCCAAATTCCGTTGCAGGTGCGCTGGCCGGAGTTTTACGTGAACGCGGCGCCGCTGAATTACAAGCTATCGGGGCGGGTGCACTAAATCAAGCGATTAAGGCAGTTGCGATTGCGCGAGGATTTGTTGCTCCCAGCGGGGTGGATTTAATTTGTATACCAGCATTTACAGACATTGTGATTGATGGCGAGGATCGGACGGCGATTAAGCTCATTGTTGAGCCTAGATAAGCGCTTAAACGAAGCCTTAAGTCGTTAGAGAAATATAGAAAAAAGCTCATATGTAACGCCTGCCTACTCTCGCGTAAGCAGGTTTTTTGCTTTATAGTGACATATGTTGTTGTGAGTTAAAACAAATAAATGTTATGATTATTGAGCAGGTTGCAGATAAGGCGCATGATCCTTGTGGCAAGGAAAGCAGATCAATAAGCGAAGGGAAGTAAATGCAATGACACAAAAACTAGTACCTGTAGGGGTATCGGCACGCCATATTCATTTATCTGAAGAGCATGTCGCGATTTTATTTGGAGAAGGCTACGAGCTGACGGAGGCGAAAGCACTCTCTCAGCCAGGACAATATGCAGCAAATGAAACGGTTGCCGTAATCGGACCGAAATCTTCTTTTCCTAAAGTAAGAATTCTTGGGCCTGTCCGTAAGGCGACACAGCTTGAAGTTTCACGCACGGATGCTTTCTCGATTGGCGTAAACCCGCCGGTTCGCGAATCCGGTGATATTAGCGGCTCCGCTGGCATTACACTGAAAGGTCCAGCTGGAGAAGTGACGATTGAGGAAGGCGTTATCGTTGCAGCCCGCCATATTCATTTCCACACGAGCGATGCTGAAAAATGGGGCATTGCCGACAAGCAAAAGCTGAAAGTGCGTTTTGGCGGAGATCGTGGCGTCGTATTTGAGGAAGTGATCGCCCGTGTATCCCCAGATTTCGCATTGGACATGCATATTGATACGGACGAAGCGAATGCGGCTGGCATTAAAAATGGCGATACAGCTGAAATTGTAGGCTAATCATTATTTTGTATTAGGTCCTACTTAATTATTGAAACGGATAGCGGCGAATGAGCTGCTGTCCGTTTTTTTATTTTTTAAAGCAAAATAGGAAGGCGTTTTCAAGATTTGTTGGAAAAAATAGAGCATTGGCAGCATCAATAATGGATTCGATGGACTTATATGTGTTATAATTTCTTATTGATGTTTAAACACGGGTGAGCACAAGGATATAAGGATGTGACTAAAGCATGACAAAGGGGAACTCGGCGGATTTGAAAGCCGCTAATAAAGATAGGGATTACTCGAAATACTTTGATTTCTCTGATGCGAAGGTGCTTAGCGAGGAAGACGGCAAAATCACCTATCGAATCAAAGGGCGCAATATTCAAATCAATGCTGCTCCGAACCACAAGGAAGAGAAAAAACGGGGCAAAGAGGACATAGAGGTTCATTATGATTTTTCCATACCGGAGGAATTCCGGACGCTGGGCAAAGGCAAGTTTTATTTGATTCAAACGTACGGCTGCCAAATGAATGAGCATGACACGGAAGTTATGAAGGGCATGTTCGAGGAAATGGGCTATACGGCGACGGATGATCGGACTGAGGCAGATGTGGTGCTGCTTAATACATGTGCGATCCGTGAAAATGCCGAGGATAAAGTATTCGGGGAGCTTGGACATCTTAAGGTGCTGAAGCAGCAGAAGCCGGGCTTGCTGCTCGGCGTATGCGGCTGCATGTCGCAGGAGGAATCGGTTGTCGGACGTATTTTGCAAAAGCATTCCTTCGTCGATATGATTTTCGGCACGCATAACATTCACCGCTTGCCATTCCTGCTGCAAAATGCCTATTTCAGCAAAGAGATGGTTGTCGAGGTATGGTCCAAAGAAGGCGATATTATCGAAAACATGCCGAAGAAACGTGAAGGCATGCGGGCTTGGGTTAACATCATGTATGGCTGCGATAAATTTTGCACGTACTGCATTGTGC